>DATDCF010000074.1:0-3812 GCA_036524475.1 Acidimicrobiia bacterium
CGGCGGATATTGGTCGTGGCGGCCATCGGAGATTGACCGAATCGCGGCGTCTTTCACGAAGTCGGCACCGGGCCAGTTCGGAAAACCCTGTCCGAGATTGATCGCGTCGTGATCAATGGCGAGCTGGGTCATCTCAGCGAAGATCGTGGTTCCGAATCGATTCAGACGGTCGGCAACTGACATCCCGTGTGAGACTAGATCGACTGGATTTGAGGACGGGCGATCCGGGACCCCGGTGTGCCCATCGGCGTCGAACACTCCCGGTTCTGAAAATGCTTACGCGGCCTGAATCGGGACTGGCATCCACCGTTCGGCGTTGGTGCCCTGGTTCAAGGTTTCGGCCATGGCGTGGTCCGCACAAAACATTCCCACGGGCGTTTTGAAGCTCGCTGGCTGGGAACACGAGGCACAGCGATCGGTCCGGGATTCAAAGGTCGACATGGGAACCACTCCAGCACGCCCCAAGCCAGAAGTTGAGGGTCATTCCGAAGAACCCAGCTCGCGCTAGTGCTTCGGTATTCACGATTGGCGGTCGGGTGGGCCCTACTGGACTTGAACCAGTGACCTCTTGCGTGTCGAGCAAGCGCTCTAGCCAGGCTGTGCTAAGGGCCCAATATTCAGTTTCTTAGGAGGCCGAGTTCCGCCTTTGCGGAACTCAAACCTCAAGAGCCTTGCTCTTGAGGCGACGACCGGAATCGAACCGGTGTGACGGGTTTTGCAGACCCGCGCCTAACCACTCGGCCACGTCGCCGGGAATCGCGAGCGGAAGACGGGATTCGAACCCGCGACCTCAACCTTGGCAAGGTTGCGCTCTAGCCAACTGAGCTACTTCCGCGAACAACGCAAGATTAGACGACCTGGTACCGGTATGAAAAGATCAGCTTCCCGTCGACCCGAAGCCACCTTTACCCCGCTCTGACCCGTCCAATTCGTCGACTTCGACCCACTCCACAGTTGCCACAGGCACGATCGCCAGCTGCGCTATCCGGTCTCCCCGTTCAAAAGAGACCCCCTCCTGTCCATGGTTGACGAGAACCACGGATATCTCCCCGCGATACCCGGAGTCGATCAAGCCGGGAGAATTGACTACACCGACCCCGAACCTTCGGGCATGCCCGCTTCGTGGCAAGACCAATCCGGCCCAACCTGTCGGGATAGAAACGGCCAGCCCGGTTGCCACCGTCGCCCTCTCACCCGCCCCCAAGAAAATCGGGGATCTCGTGTGAAGATCTACCGCTCCATCGCCGATATGTGCATAGACAGGAATGGGGAGTTCCAAATCGAGTCTTTTGAAGGTAACCTGCACTTATTCACCTGGCTTCGGGCGGAAGATCAATGGTGAGCGTAATTGAGGACGGTCGATGACCACCAAAGCACATAAGCACACCCGCCCACGCCGTAGCGGCGGCCCCCCGGGTAACTCCTTCATGGAGTCTTTGGGCTTTGCGGAGACGCCAACCATTTCCTACGTGGCGCCTCCTGTCACCATCAAGCCAGCTCCCAGTCGGCTCATCTCGACTGCGGTGCAACGGCCCATCACTGTCGAACAAATGTGGGACACCACCGAACTGGAGGCGGAGTCGATGGTCGACTGGGCCCCCGTGGCCGTCGACAATCGGAGACTGAACAAACGCCTTCGCTTGAAAGTAGTCCTGGTTTGGTTACTTGTGCTCGGTACGGTGGGAGCCGGCGGATACTGGTTTTCTCAAGCCCCGGCGGCTTCGGCGGATCGCGCTGTCGAACAAGTTACCGCAGACGCCGAGTCACTCCAGACTGCCCTCGACCCGATGCTCACAGCTACTGAGGCATTGACGCCCGAACTCAACGAGATCACGTTGGATCTCGCCGCTGCTACCGCGGCTGTCGATGAAACCAGCAGAGAGTTGTTTGCCGCCGCTGCGAGTTTGCCTGACTCGGAACTCGAAGTGCGCTCCCACGCCACGGAATCAGCCACCGCGGCGATCGACGCTTCGAAACAGCTCACGACGACTGCCGCTTACCTTGGAGCCGTTATCCCGATAATGACCGGACCCCCCTTGGAAACCGACCCCGGTTTGATCGATCTCGCGGACGCCGCCGCCCAATTCGCAGCGTGGCAAAGCCAGTTCGACTCGGTGCGGGATGTTCTTCCCGATTCAGTCCTGTCGGCTGTAACCGGAGAATTGGAAACCGTCAGCGCCGACCTTGGCTCGATTCAATCCGCTTATCTCGACGCGGTGCGAGTAGGAGATCGAGAAGCCGTCCTGGATGCGATTCGAGACCTCGAAGCCCGGCTCAGTACTGTCTGGACTCTGTTGCTCAGTGAAACCGAAGCAGTAAAAGTATCGATCGCCGAAACGATTCGCATCGCACAGGCAGCCCTCGATTTAGTGGCCGGATGATTCCAGCGCTGCCACTTCTTTCTCGAAGTCGGCGGCGTCCTGGAATCCCTTGTAGACCGATGCAAACCGGAGGTATGCGACCTCGTCCAACGTCTTCAGTCGTTCCAGCACTTCAAACCCGATGTCATCCGAAGTGACCTGGGCACCCATCCCACGAAGCGTCTGTTCCACATCAACGGCCAACTCCTCCAACGCCGACCCTGAAATCGAGCGGTCGGCAAGGGAAGCGGACATGCCAGCCACGAGTTTGGTTCTCGAGAACGCCTCGAGGTGGCCATCACGTTTCCGAACCATCAACTGAGGTTCCGATCTTTCGTACGTGGTGAACCGGCCCTCGCAACTCTCACAGTGACGACGTCGACGGATTGCCTGACCGGATTCAGCAGGTCGGCTATCGACCACCCGGGTGTTTTCAGAACCGCAATTGGGGCAGAGCATTGCCCCAGGGTAAACCAATATTTACCGCTTAGCCCGTTGGAACCAGAATCACCTGGCCCGGAAAGATGGCACCACCCTCGATCCCATTCAAATCCTGGATCTCGATCACTATCGAGCGGATATCAGCGGTAGCACTCATATTCGATCGGGCAATGTTCCAAAGGGTGTCGCCAACGTCAACGACATACTCAGTAGTCGCGACCGGCGATTCGGCGTCTGCGGGGCGCCCGAGAAAGAGGAAGACCAATGCAAGGCCAAGCAGTAGGACGAGCAATCGGACGGACAGCTGCGGTGTTTGGCTCTGCATCGATCTTCCTCCCTTTCGTAATTAGCTCCGGTTGTGGAGCGGTTGTTGGAGATGAACGGGCTGCCACCCGAACATGTGTTCGACACCCTATCCGAACATTTGTTCGATGTCAAGAACAATCCTGTCCAATAAGAATGCGCCACGGATCTCGATGCAATACCCGCTTCCACGATTCTGTTTCCGAAAAACAAATATCGAACAAATGTTTGGTTGGGCGGATTCGTTCCGGTAGGGTTACGAACATCTGTTCGAAGGAGTCGGCGAAAATGGAGTCACAGCAAATGTTGAGTGAACGTCAACAACAAGTCCTGGATTACATCAAAGAGACCGTCGATGGCCGCGGTTACCCTCCGTCGGTCAGGGAAATCGGAGATGCTGTCGGTCTGTCATCGCCATCGAGCGTTCACAGCCAACTGGCAACATTGGTCGAGTTGGGGATCATCAAGAAGGATCCCACCAAGCCGCGAGCAATTGTCGTGGTGGAAACACAGGAAAAAGCGACGCGGTCATCGCGGAATGACGACCGAACGCGCGACGTGCCGCTGCTTGGCCGGATTGCCGCCGGTACCCCGATCCTCGCCGCCGAACACGTAGAAGAGGTCTTGCCGCTACCGATCGAACTGGTCGGCAACGGCCCGGTGTTCCTCCTCGAGGTCAAGGGAGACTCGATGATCAACGCAGGAATT
>DATDCF010000075.1:0-3296 GCA_036524475.1 Acidimicrobiia bacterium
GACGTGTCGCATTCGGCCCGTAATTGTGTTTGCACCGATCGGGCCCGATAGTTGATGCCGGGGAAATCGCCCGACTCCAACCTCGGGACAATCCGGAAATTGAATATCGGGGTCGCTCTTGCCGCGACGATGATTGTCGTCGCGGTGGTTGTAGTAGGAGTCGTCGCCGGCGGAGGTGGAGATGTGGGATTCGCCGCCTACAGCGTGGCAATGGCCGTTCTTGGATGTGCGCTAGTTGTCAGGGTGTCCGACCGGTTGACGATGGGTTGGCTGATGATTCTGATCGGCATAACCGGTGCGATCGCCGGCGCCGCCTTTCTCATCCCCGTTGACATGCAGGCATTGCGAATACATGCGTTTCTGCAGCCGTGGTTCAACTTCGGTTTCCTCAGTCTCCTCGGCTTGACGATCGCCATTTTGCCGCTGCTATTTCCGACAGGTCGACCTCCATCGCTCCGCTGGCGATGGGTTCTCTGGCTTGGTGTGGCCGGATTGGTCGGAATTTCCATCCTTGCCATTTTCTATCCCTTCTCCAC
Organism: Acidimicrobiia bacterium; assembly: GCA_036524475.1. GTDB lineage: Bacteria > Actinomycetota > Acidimicrobiia > Spongiisociales > ZC4RG35 > MA-ANB-1. Next base: position 537 of record DATDCF010000075.1, read on the forward strand.
CGTGAGTTGTTCCGATCAAGGTCAGATGGTGTGCGCGGAAATTGAGTCTGCGCGACCGGACCTGACACTGGTGTGCGGGCCGGAAGAATCGGCCGGTGAAGTGTTCCGTGGGTGCGAGGTTGAACTACCAAACCCGATCGGGATTAGTTGGATGCCTCACCCCGAGGAGGGACCTGTTTCCAACATCATTATTTTCGGCATGTTCCTTCCGTCAATGATCCTCGGCATCGTCTCGCTCGCTGTCCGTTTCCGGAGATCGGTCGGGATCGAGCGGCAACAGATCAAGTGGTTCCTCGCTGCTTGCGGACTCCTCTTCCTTTGGGTCATCTTCGGAGTTGTGACCGAAGACCTGGATGCAGTCGCTGTAGCGCAGATCATCTCTGGCATTTTGCAGTTCATCGCTTTGGTTTCGATTCCGATAGCGATTTACATCGCGGTCAGCCGCTATCGCCTCTATGAGATCGACCGACTCGTCTCGCGGTCGGTTTCATACCTGGTCGTGGTCGGTTTGTTGGCCGGGGTCTATCTAGGGCTGGTTGCCTTGCTATCGGTCTTTGTCCCGTCGGACAATCCGGTGATTGTGGCTGCCTCGACTTTGGTGGTTGCGGCGTTGTTCAACCCGGTGCGGAAAAGGGTGCAGAGTTGGGTGGATCGCAGGTTCAACCGGTCGCGTTATGACGCCGAGCGCGTGATGGAGGGTTTTGTTGGTTCGTTGCGGGACCGGGTAGAGGTTGGTGATGTGGTCGACGGTTGGGTTGGTGTGGTTTCGGAGACGATGCAACCCAGCACCATCGGGGTGTGGATACGGGAGTGAGGTTGTGCGAACTCTGGTAAAGATATCGTTGCGCACCGGGTTCGATCAGGTCATGAAGGAGGTTGGAATTGGTGCAATATCGGTTTGAGAGTGAGTGGGTGATTGCGTCGCCGATCGAGGAGGTCTTCGATCTACTGGTCTCGCCCGACGGATACTCAGGCTGGTGGCCATCAGTGAAGAATTCTCGACTCGTCGACAAAGGTGGCGCCGATGGCGTAGGGGCGAGGGCGACCTATTCGATCAAGAGCCCGTTGCTTTATCGACTCGACTTTGAGGCGATCATTGCGGAGATCCGGCGGCCGGAGCGCATCCACATGTTGGCGAGGGGAGACCTGATTGGCACCGGGACCTTTGAGCTCTCCCGCCGATTGGGAAACACTGTCGCCGAATATCGCTGGTACGTGTCCACCACGAAGAAATGGATGAACGCGGTGGCTCCAATTGGGAAACCGCTATTCGTTTGGGCGCATCACAGCGTCATGAGAGAAGGGTGTGCCGGCCTCGCTAAGCGGCTTGGGGGACAGGTTATCTCAACATCCTCCAGGCTGGTCGATGAGCCAGGCCCGTCGCTATCCGGCAGGACCGTGTCGTGATATTCGCGGGACACCTCGGAGGTTGTCCCGTAACGATTTCGGAACGGTTCCGGAGTAGAAATTGAGCATGTTCTCGAACATACGTCGTCAAAAGTCTGGCAGCGGCGAACCGGCACCCGACGGTCTGCCCGCAGCGCCGGACCTGGATCCATTGCCAATCCCGTCGGGAGATGTCCTCGAGACCGCCCTTCTCTCGTCGGGTGGGCCGATCGAACTCGGGAGTCTCGACGTCAGCTCGCCCGCAATCGACTCCCTGAAGGCTGCCGGTGTCGATCTCATCGTCCCGCTGATCGGCCAGGGCGAACTCCTCGGAGCCCTCTATCTGGGCCCCCGGCTCTCAGACCAGGCATACTCGACCGACGACCGGCGATTGCTGGGCAGCCTCGCCTCCCAGGTGGCTCCTGCAATGAAAGTTGCCCAACTCGTCCAGGATCAGCAGGTGGAGGCGAAGGAACGGGAACGACTCAATCAGGAGCTCCAGGTCGCCGCCTTGATTCAACAAACGCTGCTGCCCAAAGAACTCCCGTCGATAAACGGATGGAGCGTGGATGCGTTTTATCGCCCCGCCCGGGCGGTCGGTGGCGACTTCTACGACTTTGTCGAGCTCCCAGGTCATCGAATGGCCGTCGTAATCGGCGATGTCACTGACAAAGGTGTTCCCGCTGCTCTGGTGATGGCTACATGTCGGTCGATGTTGCGGGCGGCGTCATTGCGACACGATTCACCGTCGGCGATTCTCGCTGATGTCAACGATGGCCTCGTTGATGAGATACCTCCGGCCATGTTTGTGACATGCCTCTATGCGATAATCGACACCGCTAGCGGTGAGGTTACCCTCGCCAACGCCGGCCACAACCTGCCCTACGTCCGGAGCGGAGACGGAGTAGTCGAACTGCGGGCTACCGGAATGCCGTTGGGATTGATGTCGGGCATGCCTTACGAGGAGAAGGTGTATCGCCTCCAGGATGGCGATGTCATGGTTCTGACCAGCGACGGGATCACCGAGGCCCACAACGACGATGGAGAGATGTATGGATTTGGCCGCCTGATGGGTCGGGTCGGCCAGAAGTCAGCACCGGGCCAGATGGTCAATGTGCTAATCGACGATCTGGAGAAGTGGACAGGCCCGGATGCCGAACAGGAGGATGACATAACCCTGGTGGTGGTGCGGAGAACCGCTAGTGCCGAGGCGAGCGCCTCCGCCTTCGATGCAGACCCGGACGACGCTGTGGTCGCTACCTTCACCCTGCGGAGCGAAGAGGGCAACGAGCGCATCGCCATAGCCAGAGTGTCCGAAGCCATCGCCGGACTGGGACTCGAGCCGTCGAGGCTCGAGCGTCTCAAGACGGCGGT
>DATDCF010000076.1:0-6620 GCA_036524475.1 Acidimicrobiia bacterium
TCTCGAACGTATGGCCTCGGGAAGCCCCTTTCAAGAGGGTTGTTCCAGGGACGGTCGATCGATCACGGGATTGTGCGATACCAGGGAACTCAGCGAGGGAAGCTATCGTTTTCCTCGCAATGGCTGTCAACCCTGACCCGAAACCGGGCCGCTGGATCCTTCCCCTCGTCATATTGGGAATGGTCGCGTTCACCTTCTTTTTCATAAAGGAGCTACCTGAGGCTTCACCTGATTCAACCATTGCCGTGAATACGACCACCACGGCCCCTGGCGGAGAGACGACATCAACGGCCCCGGGACCGGACACGGGCGGTGACCCGGCGGTTGACGCCTATCTGGCCGAGCTCGACGAGATCAACAACGCGCTGCAGTTGCTGCGTGCCGAGATGGTGACGGTCAACGATGGTTTCGACGCAGACCCACGGGAGATCGAATTCCCCGAGGCTGAGGCCCGGATGATCACAATCGACACCGACACACGGGCGCTTGCCGACAGGGTTGCCGCTATGACGGTCCCACCCGGATTCGAGACCAATCAACAGGCCCTGACCAGCGCCATCGATAGTGCGGCCGCCGCAGCGTCGGAAGCCCTGGAAGGATTGCAGGGATCCGACCCTGGCGAAATCCGCCGGGCTGCGGTCGTCGCCTACACCACGGCGGCCGACAATTTCGACACCGAAGTCGCTAACACCAAGACTGCTGCAGGGGTACCCTCCGACGGGTGACGAAACCCCAACTTCAACAACTAACCGAAGACCGGTACCTCGACTGGGTCAAGAATCTCGATCTGACCTTTGCCTTCGACTACAACCCTGACGAAGACACTCTCCACGACCTTCTCGAAATGGACCGCACTTTCGGGCACTGGGTGGACGGACGATTTGTCTCCACCGTAAGCGCATTCCCCCTGCATTTGACTGTGCCGGGCGGCGTTGTCCCATGCGGCGGCACCAGCGTGATCACGGTTTCGCCCACCCACCGCCGGCAGGGTCTGCTCAACGAGATGATGCAGCATCACCTGGACGACATCAGAGATCGGGAAGAACCGATCGCCGCACTCTGGGCATCCGAGCCGGAGATCTATGGGCGGTACGGATATGGGTCGGCGTCGATCTCGGCGACGATCAAGGTGTCCCATCCATATCCGCCCCTGGCGCCGGGCATTGCAGGACCGGCGTCGGTGCGATTGATCGACAACGACGAGGCGATGCGCCTGATCCCTCCCTTTCATGATCGATTTCGTAAAGATCAACCCGGGATGTTCGAACGGTGGCCGGAGTGGTGGAACAAACGAATCTTCAACGACCCACCCGGTCGACGAAACGGCTACACCGCGAACCGTTGGGTGGTCGCCGGGGACGGCGATGGCCTCAACGGTTACGCACGCTATAGGGTCAAGGCAGACTGGGGCGAAGACGGATACGGCCGCGGCGAGGTCGCCGTCCTCGAACTGTTCGCCGACAGCGCCGGCGGGTGGGTCGGCCTGTGGAGCTACCTGCTCAACCAGGACCTGATGCGGACGTTCGTCGCCAGACTCCGCTCACCCGACGACCCGATACTCGACATTCTCGCCGGGTCGCGGCGGGCGCGGCCCACTACGAGCGACGGGATCTGGGTGCGGATCATGGACGTGGTGAAGGCGCTGGAGGCGCGCTCCTATTCGTCAGACTTCAACGGTGTAATCGAGGTCCGCGATCCTTTCGGCACGGCAGGCGGAACCTTCTCGATCGATATCACGACCGAGGGCGCAGAAGTCAAGCCCACCGATGCCCCAGCCGAGATTTCGCTCGATATCCGGGACCTGGGGGCCATTTATCTCGGTCGACCCGGACTTGCCCGGATGAACCGGGTCGGAAGGGTTGCCGGCGACCTCGACAGGCTGCGCTCCGTCGACGCAGCCTTCGCCTGGGAAACCCAACCCTGGTGCCCCGAAATCTTCTGAATCAATCCGGAAGGACAGATGCTCCGGGGATCGCCTGATCGAATTTGAACACCGAGATGATCCCGGACGGCTCCAGGTAGGCGAGCCTCACCTGACCCAGATTGTCGATGCCGTGGTTCCGCAGCGCGGAGAACACCTCCCGTTTAGTCAGGTCCTCCTTGCCCAAGGCTTCCTCATCGAGGACGCCGCCGGTCACGAGCAGTCGTGGAGTGCTCTCCAGCAACGTCTCCGCCCTGGGCGATCGCTCGGTCACCTCCTCGAGGAGGCGTTGCAAACCCACCACCACGGTTATCACGACCATGCCGTGCAACACAGGAACGTCGGGGTAGAACATCGGGTCGCCTACAGCCGAACCAAGGGCGACCACAATGATCAACTCGAAGGGTGAGAGCTGACCCAGATTCCTCTTCCCGAGAAAGCGGATCAGAACCAGTGCGTACAGGTACATGATCGCGGTGCGAAAGCAGATCTCAACGAGGAACACCCACGAGAAATCATCACCAAACAATATTCTGACCAGATCGAACTCCATAGACCCTCCTCGAATCGTGTCATGAAGGGTACGTCCTCAAGTACGGAAGTTTGCCCCTGACGCGACGTCGGCACTGCTATCCGCCGCAAGGCTGGTATCGAGGCTTACATGTCGTAGTAGAGGTGGAACTCGTAGGGATGGGGGCGGAGTCGGATCGGATCGACCTCGTGCTTGGTCTTGTATTCAATCCACGCGTCGATGAGATCCTCGGTGAACACGCCGCCACGAAGCAGGAACTCGTGGTCGTCAGCAAGGGCCTGCAGCGCCTCGCTGAGTGAGCCCGGAACGGTCGGCAGGTCGGCGAGCTCCGCCGGTGGAAGGTCGTAGATGTCCTTGTCGACAGGGTCGTGGGGCTCGATCTTGTTCTGCACGCCATCCAGACCTGCCAACAACATCGCCGAGAAGGCAAGGTACGGGTTAGCGGTCGGGTCGGGACAGCGGAACTCGAGACGTTTCGCTGCCGGGGCCTGTGAGTACTGCGGGATCCGTATGGCCGCCGACCGGTTGCGACTCGAGTAGACCAGGTTCACCGGGGCCTCGTATCCGGGGACCAACCGGCGGTAGGAGTTCGTTGTGGGGGCAGCAAAAGCCAGTACGGCCGGGGCATGCTTGAGCAACCCACCGATGTACCAGCGGGCCATGTCAGAGAGGCCGGCATACCCGCCTTCGTCGAAGAAGAGGGGCTTGCCGTCGGTCCAGAGCGACTGGTGAACGTGCATTCCAGACCCGTTGTCCTCGAACACAGGCTTGGGCATGAATGAGACCGACTTGCCGGCCTGCCACGCCGTGCTCTTCACGATGTACTTATAGAGGGTCACGTTGTCCGCCGTGCGGAGCAATTCCCCGAATCGCATGTCGATCTCGGCCTGGCCCGAGGTACCAACTTCGTGATGCTGCACCTCGATCTCGATTCCGGCGGCCTCTAGATTTGCCGTCATCTCGGACCGGAGATCCTGGAAATGGTCTGTCGGTGGGACCGGGAAATATCCCTCCTTGTAACGGGGCTTGTGCCCGAGGTTGCCCCCTTCCTCGACGCGTCCCGAGTTCCACGCCCCTTCCTCGGAGTCGAGGTAGTAGTAGCCAGAGTGTTGGTTCTGCCCGAATCTCACGTCATCGAAGATGTAAAACTCCGCTTCGGGGCCCCAGTACGACATGTCAGCGATGCCTGTGCTGATCAGATAGTCGGCGGCCTTCTTCGCCACGTACCTGGGATCGCGGTCATAGGAGGCGCCGGTGAGAGGATCGTGGACGAAGCAGTAGAGCATCAGAGTCTTGCGGTCGCGGAAAACGTCCTCGACTGCCGTCGTATGGTCGGGTATGAGAATCATGTCCGACTCCTGAATCTGCTGAAAGCCACGAATCGAGGAACCGTCGAAGCCAAAGCCCTCGGCGAAAGAATCCTCGGTGAGTTGGTGCGAGGGGACCGTGAAGTGCTGCACCTGTCCGGGCAGGTCGCAGAATCTCAGATCGACGAACTCGTATCCCTCATCCTTGATCAGGGATAAGACGTCAGCAGGCGTCTTGCTCACTTGTTGGCCTCCTTGTTGCTTGCCGGTGAACTAAAACTTTGTATCGGCACGCCATTTCACCGTAGTTGCAGAATTGTGAACGGTGTGTTTCCAAACCGCGTTCCGACGGATCAGAGCGTCAATAGTGGCACCAAATGCTCCGCGGTTGGCGGACTAGTCCTTCGGCTCGCCGTTCTATCTCCGGAATCGGCCACTATTGGCCGATTGTTCCGTCGGAACGCGGTGCCACGGGAAAGACCGGACCGGACGACGATGGTTGCGATAATCCGGATCGTGATTCGAATACTGGCTCGCCAACATCCCACAGGTAGCTTCGAAGTGGTCGAACAGGATGAGGCCGGTGACTTGGGGCAACACGACCTGGTTTGGATCGACATCGCATCCGAAGACCACTCGGGCTTTGAGCAGATTCTTGCCGAGCTGGACATCACCCAGCCCGTTTTTGTCGAAAGCATCGATGGCTTGTTCCGGGGTATAAGCGAGGGCGTCCACTCAGTCCAGTTCGTGCTCTCGGTGCCGGAGACTGGTGTGACCAAACGCCTTGCCGCCGACCAGGTCGCTGTTTCGATGGGGCGACGGGTACTGGTCACCCAACACGACGACCCGGTGGCTGCCATCGATCGCCTATGGGATGTCGAGACGCTAAACACCAGTGAGATTTCCACCCCGTCTGCCCTCGCTGCCGGTATTGGGCAATCGGGAAGCCGACAGATGATTCCGCTGATCGAGGAACTGGAGGTTCGGATTGACGGCCTCGAGGATCTGGCCTTTGCTGCGGACCCCCGGACCCTCACCGAGGTTCACGCTCTTCGCCGCGACCTGATCACCCTCCGGCGAATTGCGGGGCGGCAGCGAGATGTCCTCGAAGACCTCTCCGTCTCGGTCCACCATGCCATTGGCTCCACAGGGCAGGACTCCTTCGGGAAGGCTGCCGATCACGCCAGCCGGGTGGTGGACTCGCTGGAATCGGCCAGGAATCTCCTGTCGTCGGTTCAAGAAACGTATCGAGGGGCTGTCGCGGACCAGACCAACGAGATCGTTCGTATTCTGACCGTTTTCTCTGCGATTCTGCTGCCGCTAACCGTCATTGCGGGGATTTTTGGAATGAACTTCGACTTCATCCCGACGTCAACCGCGTCATGGGGTTTCTGGGCATGGATCGGTGTGATGGTTCTGGTCGCCATAGCACTGTGGGCCTATTTCTCGCGCCGGGGATTCGTCGGTGTCCCCCGACTCCGCGACCTTCCGAAATCGGTGGGTTTGGGAATAGTCGCCGTCGGGACTGCCCCGGTAAAAGCGATCGCGTCTGGCGTCGGCTCGACGGTGAAGTTCCTCGACGGAAGGAACAAGTCGGAGGACGACTGACAGCGGTCTGCATCAACTTCTGTGAACCGTTTTGGAGCTATGCCCGCAAACTCCCTTCATACAAAGAGAGCGGCTAGCGGGAGCGGGTCCCCGGCGTAGTACCGTCGTCACCCGTCATGCCAGCCACAGTTGTTTTGGGCGCCCAATGGGGCGACGAAGGTAAGGGACGGGTCGTTGACTACTTCGCTGAGTCGGCCGACTACGTAGTCAGATACCAGGGCGGCAACAACGCAGGTCACACCATCGTCGTGGGAGACGACAAGCTTGCACTATCACTGATCCCCTCAGGAATCCTGTATCCCGACTGCACACCGGTGATCGCTTCGGGCACCGTTATCGACCCCAAGGTCCTTCTCGCCGAAATGGAGAAAGTGGCGGCCAAGGGACTGGATCCTTCCAGGGTCCGCCTCTCCGCAAACGCACATGTGATCATGCCCTACCACCGAAAGCTGGACGTGGCGATCGAGCGTTATCTCGGCGAGAACCAGATAGGCACGACCAAAAAGGGCATAGGGCCGACCTATACCGACAAATACGCCCGGGTGGGGATCCGAATCCAGGACCTTTTCGACTCCAAGATCTTCCGTCAGAAGGTGGAGGCCGCCCTTGAGGAGAAGAACAAGGTTCTTCCCCGCGTGTACAACACCCTTCCCATGGATCCCGACGAGATCATCGACGAGTACCTGGGGTATACCGAGCAGTTGCGACCACACGTGACCGACACCTCGCTACTGATCTGGAACGGTTTACGGAAGGGCGAACAGGTCCTTTTCGAAGGAGCACAGGGCACCCTCCTCGACATCGACCACGGAACCTACCCGTTTGTGACTTCTTCGAACCCAACCGCCGGCGGTGCTTCAGTTGGATCAGGCATCGGGCCTAAGGCAATCGACGAGGTCATCGGGGTCGCCAAGGCATACATCAGCCGAGTCGGCACGGGGCCTTTTCCAACCGAACTCAACGATGAGATGGGGGACCGTATGATCGAGTTGGGTGGCGAATACGGGACGGTCACCGGACGTCGTCGCAGATGTGGATGGCTCGATTTGGTCGCTCTCCGTTACTCGAACCGGGTCAACACTTTCACCAATCTCTTCCTGACAAAAATGGACATTCTTTCAGCGTTCGACACTATCAAGATCGCCAACGCCTACACCTCAGTTGGCGAGCGATACGACGAATTCCCGGTGCAGCAGAGCGTTCTCTATCACTGCGAGCCCGAGTACGACGAGCTGCCCGGATGGAAGACCGA
>DATDCF010000077.1:0-25860 GCA_036524475.1 Acidimicrobiia bacterium
AAGACGACTCCGAAGAACCTGACGAAGACGACGATGAGGTCGACGAGCAGGAACGCGAGTTGATCGATTCCGTCCTCGGGTTTTCCGAGACTCTGGTCCGTGAGGCGATGACACCCCGTCCCGATATGGTGACGATCGACATTGCCGCTTCGATCGAGGACCTGGTCGCCATTTCCACCCAGGGGGGCTTTTCACGGATCCCTGTCGTGAACAACGGTGAAGTTGTGGGACTGGTCATCGTCAAAGACCTGCTCCCGATGTTCGCCGGCGAGAGTCGTCCGACGGCGATTTCCGACGTCATGCGATCGGTCGATTTCGTCCCCGAAAACAAGCTGGCGTCGACGTTGCTCTCCGAGATGCGAGCGTCTCGCGTTCATCAGATGATTGTGATCGATGAGTACGGCGACATCACCGGTCTGATCACCATCGAGGATCTTCTGGAGGAATTGGTGGGCGAGATCGCCGACGAGACCGATGAAGAGGAAGTCTATTTTGCCCCGATCGGCGCCGACCGTTGGGCGGTCGACGCCCGGATGTCGGTCGAGGATCTCGCCGATGAGCTCGACGTAGAATTGCCCGACGACGAATGGGACACCGTCGGGGGACTGGTACTGGGGATTGCCGAGCGGGTTCCCGAAGAGGGCGAAGAGTTCCAGGTGGGCGATCTCAGCTTTACGGTTGTCCGCATGCAGGGTCGCCGCGTCGCCGATCTCGCTGTGGCGCGCACCTCCTCGACAGACGCTCAATGAAGTCGGGGTTTGTCGCCGTGGTGGGTCGACCTAATGTCGGCAAATCGACGCTTGTCAACACTCTTGTAGGTTCCAAGGTCGCCATTACGTCGTCCCGTCCTCAGACCACACGAAACACGATCCGTGGCATCGTCACCGGTCCGGATCCGTCGGCCCCGGATTTTCAAATCGTCCTCGTTGACACTCCCGGTCTGCACAAGCCCAAGACCGAACTCGGGAACCGGCTCAATTCAATGGTCTATGGGACGCTGGCCCAGGCGGATGTCGTGGTTTTTCTGATCGACGGAACCGCACCGATCGGACCGGGGGACCGGCTCATCGCCGACCGGCTGTCGAGTGCGCGATCGACGGTCATTCTCTGTGTCAACAAGACTGACAAGGCGGGGAAGGGTGAAATCGCCGATCAACTCGCTCAGGCGGGCGATTGGGACTTTGCCGCCTACGTGCCACTTTCGGCTCGAGAAGGGGTTGGTGTCGAGGCCCTGGTCGACGAAATTGTCTCCAGGCTCCCCGAAGGTCCCCGCTATTACCCGGAAGGGATGGTCACCGACCAGCCCGAATCGATGGTCATTTCCGAGATCGTTAGAGAGAAGTTCCTCGACCGTCTTCGCGACGAGTTGCCCCACTCTTTGGTCGTCCGGGTGGAGGACCTCGAGCAGCGGGACAACGGGTTGCTCGATATTGCTGCCGACGTCATCGTGGAGCGGAGCAGTCAGAAGGGGATCATCATCGGGAAAGGTGGGTCGCTGCTCCAGGTGGCCGGCACCGAGGCCCGGGAAGAGCTGGAAACCATTTTCGGGACCAAGGTGAATCTGGCGCTCCATGTGGTCGTCGAAAAGGACTGGCAGACCCGAGCGCAGATCCTCGACCGATTCGGCTTCGATATCTAGAGATGCACTAGGCGATGGAGTCGCAGAATCCAGCGAGTTCGATGTCCATCCCGGTCAACCCGCCCTCCGAGTGGGTCGACAGCGTGAGTGTCACTTTGTTCCAACGGATATCAATATCGGGATGGTGAAAAACCCGTTCCGCCTTGAGCCCCACCCTGGTTACAAATCCGAGAGATTCGTTGAAGTCCTGGAACTCGAATGTCCGGGAGATCTCCCCGCCCGTCTTCTCCCATCCGGGATTGGACTCGAGAAAATCGGTGATTTCGTTGTCGGTGAGCAGATCAGCCATGTGGTGACTATACGCTTCTGAGCCCTTCCCTTCTGGGGAGTCCGCTGGCGACTACCTCCCCAGCGTTATTCTCTGGAAGTGGCGATCCGACATGACCAGGCGATAGTTCTCCGCTCATACCCCTTTGGCGATGCTGACCGGGTTGTGGTGTTGATCAGCCCGAACAACGGAAAAATTCGCACGGTGGCAAAAGGGGTCAGAAAGACGAAGAGCCGCTTCGGGGGACGTCTCGAACCGTTTACCCACGTCGACCTGGTCCTCTACGAGGGTCGCAACCTCGACACCATCACACAGGTCGCCATCGTCGAGCCTTTTGCCAAACTCCGCCACGATCTCAACTCTGTGGTTGCCGCCGGGTTGATGGTCGAGGCCATCGACGCAGTTGCACAGGAGGATGAAACCTCGATCCGTCTCTTCCTTCTCCTCCAGCGTGGTCTGAAGGCTCTCGACGCCGGTCTCTACTCGGGCGACTTGATCACGAGCTTTCTGCTCAAACTGGCCGATGTCGTCGGGGTAGCGCCGGCATTGGCGGCGTGTGCGACTTGTGGCCGGCCCGAGGATTTGAATCGATTCTCATTTGCTGCGGGCGGTGTGCTCTGCTCGACATGCCAATCGGATGGGGGAGTGCGGCTCCGGACCGGTGTCACGACCTACCTCGACGCCCTAGCCCGTGCCGAACTGATGTCCTTGCCCGCCGCCGACCCGACACTCTCCGGTGAGGCTATGGGCATCGCCCACCGCTTTGTGGAGTATCACCTCGATCGAAAACTCTCCACGATGGCCGTCATCGAATGACGCTCGACTTGAGTCGGGTCGACATGGAAAGGGTTCCCGCGCATATCGGCCTGATCCTGGATGGAAATGGCCGATGGGCCAACCAGCGAGGACTGCCCCGCACCGCAGGGCATCTGGCCGGGGAGGCGGCACTGTTCGACACCGTCGAAGGGGCGCTGGCGATGGGAGTCCGCTGGTTGACCGCATTCACCTTTTCTACCGAGAACTGGCTTCGCTCTGAGGACGAGGTCGAGTTTTTGATGTGGTTCAACGAAGATCTGCTGACCCGGCGACGTGACGACCTCGACAAACAGGGCGTCCGGATGCTCTTTGCCGGCGATATGGACGACCCTCGAATCCCCGACCGGAATCGGACACACATGGCCGAGGCCCAGGAATTGACAGCCACCAACACCAGCCTGAGTCTGGTTTTTGCCTTCAATTACGGGAGTCGCCGTGAAATAGTCGATGCGGCCCGTCGTCTGGCCCGGGATGCAATTGCGGGTTCGATCGATCCCGCAGTCATCGAGGAGGCCGATCTAGGAAGTCGCTTCTATGTGCCGGACATGCCCGACGTCGATCTGGTGATCCGCTCGTCGGGAGAGCACCGGCTCTCCAACTTCCTCCTCTGGCAGTCGGCCTATGCCGAGTTCTATTTTCCGGGGATTCTCTGGCCTGACTTCGATCAGCATGCCCTGGTCGACGCAGTGGTTGAGTATCAGGCCCGGGAACGCCGATTTGGCGGCGCCGAGGACGCTGTCCGGGTTGACTAACCGCGTCAACTAAGCCACCGTTCCTCCCCACATGACTGACGTATCCCTCGACACCATTTCGACCCTCGCCAAGAATCGAGGCTTTGTATTTCAGGCCAGCGAGATCTATGGAGGTATTCGCTCCGCCTACGACTACGGGCCCCTGGGCGTGGAACTTCTCAGGAACGTCAAGAATGAGTGGTGGCGCGCCATGGTCCAGGAGCGTTCCGACGTGGTGGGTCTCGACTCCGCAATCCTCCAGGCCCGCCAGGTCTGGCAGGCGTCGGGTCACGAAGAAGTCTTTACCGACCCGATGGTCGAATGCACCAACTGCAACGGACGTTTCCGACTCGACAAACTCGAGGACGCCAACAAATGCCCCACCTGCGGCAAGACCGGGACATTCACCGATCCTCGCAATTTCAACCTCATGTTCCGGACCCATATGGGCCTGATCGATTCCGAAGAGAACATGGTGTATCTCCGCCCGGAGACCGCCCAGGGGATCTTCACGAACTTCGAAAACGTCCGACGCACCAACCGGCTCAAGCTCCCGTTCGGAATTGCCCAGGTGGGCAAATCGTTCCGTAACGAAATCACTCCGGGCCAGTTCGTCTTCCGGACCCGGGAGTTCGAGCAGATGGAAATGGAATTCTTCTGTCTCCCCGACGAGAGCCCCGAATGGTTCCAGTACTGGCAGGACCAACGATTTCAGTGGTATCTCCATCTCGGAATGAATCCCGAGAATCTGACCATCCGGGCACACGCCGCCGACGAGCTCAGCCACTACTCGACCGGCACAGTCGACATCGAGTACAAGTTCCCGTGGGGTTGGGACGAGTTGGAGGGCATCGCCAATCGGACCGATTTCGACCTGAAACAGCATTCCGAGCACTCGGGCCAGGACTTGCGATATTTCGACCAGGAGACCAACGAGCGGTTCTTCCCCCATGTCATTGAACCGGCGGCCGGGGCAACCCGCACAACGTTCGCCTTCCTTATCGACGCGTACTCAGAAGAGGAGGTCAAGGACGACACCCGCACGGTTCTCCGGCTCCATCATCGCCTCGCTCCGTACAAAGTGGCCGTTCTCCCGCTGTCCAAGAAGGCCGAATTGATCGAACCGGCAGAGAAACTCGTCGCCGCGCTCCGAAAACGGTGGATGGCAGAACTCGACGTGACCCAATCGATCGGGAAGAGATACCGTCGCCAGGACGAGATTGGCACCCCATATTGTGTAACCGTCGATTTCGACACGCTCGACGATCACGCCGTAACGGTAAGGGACCGGGATTCGATGGCACAGGAGCGGATCGGAATTGATGGCGTCGAGGGGTATCTCAGCGAAAAGCTCTCATAATCGGTAGCTAATCACTCGACTTCGTAGCCACCCGGTCGTAAACGCCTGCCGACTCCTTATGATCTGGCGTTGATGGCAGAACGCGCAGATATAGATCGAATTCGGGAGACCGTCGACTTGGTTGATCTCATCTCCGAGGTGACCAAAGTAAAGAAGTCGGGCCGAACCTTCATGGCGGTTTGTCCGTTTCATGAAGAGAAAACTCCGTCGATGTCGATCGATCGTGCCCGTGGCCTCTACCACTGCTTCGGGTGCGGAAAGGGTGGCGATCTCTTCAGCTTTGTCCAGGAGACCCAGGGTCTCGACTTTGCCGAATCGCTCGATCTCCTTGCCCGCAAAGCGGGTGTGACCCTCACCAACGATCCCGGCGAGGCGACACGGCGGGGGAAGCGCGGTGCCGCCGTCGAGGCAATCCGGCAGGCGATCGAGGTCTATCACAATCGGTTGAAGTCAGCGGCCGATGCAGGCCCTGCGCGCGCCTATCTACGTGGCCGTGGCTATGACAAGGATGTCATCGAGAAGTGGCGCATCGGTTTCGCCGGGACCGATTGGGATACTTTGAGTCGGGAGCTAAAAGCTTCCGGCCTTGATGGTCAAGTACTCGTCGATGCCGGATTGAGCCGGAAGGGCCAGCGCGGTCATTACGACTTCTTTCGGGGGCGGCTCATGTTCCCCATCCATGATCTCCGGGGTGACCCGGTTGGGTTCGGCGGTCGTCAGGTCTCAGGTGTCGAAAGGGAAAACACCAACAATCCCGATGCCAAATATGTGAATTCGCCCGATTCGATCGTTTATCAGAAGTCCCGGCTGCTCTACGGCCTCGACCGGGCCCGGTCAGCGATGGCTACAGCGAACCAGGGCGTGATCGTGGAGGGATACACAGACGTAATCGCGATGCACTTGGCCGGTATTGAGACCGCGGTTGCCACCTGCGGCACCGCCCTTGGGGACGGCCACTTCGACCTGCTTCGGCGATTCACCGAGAAAGTGGTTCTCGCTTTTGACTCTGACGCCGCGGGGTCGAAGGCAGCGTTACGAGGGGATGAGCTGGAGTCTCCGTTCCGTCTCGACCTCGACCTACGGGTTGCTTTGATGCCCGATGGCCTCGATCCGGCTGACCTGGTCCAGGAGGGGAGGGGCGCTGAACTCGCCGGAGCTGTCGCCGGCGCTACGCCGCTGATGGAGTTTCGGCTCCGTCACGAGATCTCCAAGTTCGATCTTTCCGGCCCGGAAGGGCGCGCCCGTGCGCTCCATGCCGCCTCGGACCAGTTGAGAAGACTGACTGACGACATCGCCCGGCGGGAGTATTCCCGTTTTGTGGCGCGCGAGGTGGGTGTTGACCTCGAGACGGTCGAGCGATCAATCCGCCCCGGGCGCAGGTCATCCAATAATGGTGGTGACCTCGCCGAACGGCCCTTGCCCCGCAACGAGTCAGAGTTGCTCCGGGTTGCCCTGGCCTCTCCGGCCGACTTGTGGGAGCTGTCCGTAGACGACTTCTCCGATCTCCGCCTTCAGGCGGCCTTTTCCGCCATTGCCGGGCAATTTGCCACCGCCGAGCAAGGGTCGGCGATAGATATCAATGCTGTGGAAGAGCCGGAGGTTGCAGATCTCCTGCGGAGCCTGGCGATGGACCGGCGTCCTTTGCCGGACGGAGCCGACATCCTGCAAGGAATGCGAGTGCGCCGGATGGAATCTGAAATCGACCGATTGGAAGTTGAGATCGCCGGGTTGGACCCTGGCAGCGAACCTCATTCCAACGCCCTCCGCGAGTTGATAGCTTTACAACAACAGAAGCGAACTTCCCAGGAATTGTGAGCGAAGCACTAAAACCGGTTGTCGATCGTCTGATCAAGCGGGGCCGCCAGCGCGGCTTCTTGACCATGGCCGAGGTACAACAGGAACTCGAGGACGCCGAAGCATCGGGCGAGGCCTTCGAACGGGCGGCCGAGGCGCTCCGGGCAGCCAAAGTCAAGCTCACCGAAGAAGGTCCGGGGACGGTTGAAGCGTTCAGTGGAGTCGGCTCGACGATGGTGTCCGACCCGGTCCGCCTATATCTCAACGAGATTGGGAGATACCAATTGCTGACGGCCCAACAGGAGGTCGAGCTGGCAATGCAGATCGAAGCCGGCAAGCGCGCTGTCGCCCGTTTCGAGAAAGAGGAGAATCTTTCCCCCGAGGATCAAGCGATGCTGCGGATCGAGCGACGTGCCGGCGAAGAAGCTCACGCTTCGCTGGTGCAATCCAATCTGAGGTTGGTTGTGGCGACCGCCCGCCGGTATGCAGGTCGTGGCATGGCATTGTTGGACCTGATCCAGGAGGGCAATGTGGGTCTAATCCGGGCGGTCGAGCGTTTCGATTACCGGAGAGGCTTCAAATTCTCGACCTACGCCACCTGGTGGATCCGGCAGGCAATTTCCCGGGCGATCGCCGATCAGGCCCGAACTATCCGAATGCCGATCCACGTCCTCGATGCGGTAAATCAGTTGACCCGCGCCAAACGCGAGCTCACCCAACAGTTGGGCCGCGACCCGACCGACGAGGAACTGGCCATCGAGCTCGACCTGGACGTGGCCCGGGTCAACGAACTGCAGACCGTGGCCCAGGACACCGTTTCGTTGGAAACCCCGGTAGGGGAGGACGCCGATGGCACCCTTGGCGACCTCGTCGAAGACATGGATGCCGAAGTGCCCGTCGATCAAGCGACCTTTGCGTCGCTTCAAGACCAACTGGCGGAAGCGTTGGAAGGGCTCAGTCCGCGGGAACGCGAGATCTTGATCATGCGATTTGGCCTGGCTGATGGCCGGCTGCGAACCTTGGAGGAGGTCGGAGCCCATTTCAAAGTGACCAGGGAAAGGATCCGCCAGTTGGAGACAAAAGCCCTCGCCAAGCTGCGCCACCCCGATAAGTCGCAGAAACTCCTCGGCTTCCTCGAAAACGGCTAACCAGACCTTTCAGACGCGTTGAAGTGGACGGTTTCCCGTCTCTCGGCCGGATGTTGGGTCGTAGGTCGTGGGGATGGTTGCGGGGTGTGGGGAAGGTCACCCCTTGGGTTTGGTGCTATCCGCGTCGGGTTCGGGACTTCGGAGTCGCCAACGTCCGTGATCGGGATGGCGGAACAGTTCAAATCCTCGTTGGTGGATAACGATGTGGTGGTGAAACCAGCACAGTGGCAGGAGGTTCTCCGGGTCGGTTGGTCCGCCTTCGGAGAAGGGAACCTTGTGGTGGACTTCGACCCGGTACCTCGAATTGCAACCGTCGATACCGCAGGTTCCGCCGGTGGTGTTCATCATGGCCCGACTTAGGGCAGGTGGGACGGGCCGGGACGACAGGCCGTATCTCATTGGGATACCGTCGGCGCTGTTGATGGTGACTTCGGTGAACGCATCACAAAGGACTGCTTCCAAAGCTTGTGGCCCGACCCTGGGTCCTGCTTGGAGCCAGACCCCCGCTCGTCCGTTGCTGGGGACTGCTTGTTCGGCGTTGACGAACACGGTGACCTTTGCTGTTGGGGTTTGCCCTCCGGACGCCAGCTCGTACAAGGCTATGGCCCGCCGCCATCCCAACGAACCGGTGGTTCCGTCGGGTAGGTCGGGGAGTTGGTCGGCCTTCTCGGTGAGCGCCCGGTCGATGACCGCTCCAGTGAGACCGTCTAGCCCGCCGCGGATCTGCCACCAGGACTCGTCCAACGACGGCTGCATGATCAAGTACTGGTCTGCTGCGGAACGGACTTCATCTTCGGAAGTGATTTCGACCCGGTCAGCAGCTGTCCGGTAGACGCCTGCGATATCCAGCTGTTGCAGCAGGTCCTTTTCGTCTTCGATCCGCGATAGCGCCTCGGCCCGGTCGAAAGAGACCACCCCGGCGGCCAACGCCTCTCGT
Organism: Acidimicrobiia bacterium; assembly: GCA_036524475.1. Classification (GTDB taxonomy): domain Bacteria; phylum Actinomycetota; class Acidimicrobiia; order Spongiisociales; family ZC4RG35; genus MA-ANB-1. Next base: position 8,694 of record DATDCF010000077.1, read on the forward strand.
AGATGGGGCTTGTTCTGGGTGCGGCGCATCGTCCGCACCAATCCCCGTGCGGTGTCAGCAGAAACATCGAGTTTCTGGGCCACCCACTCAGACAGGCTCCGCGCCCCATCAGCGTTGAACACCTGAGCGGTGTCGAACCATTCCAGATCATCGAGCAGCCCTGCCTGCAATTGGCTGATCAGCCGGGCCGACTCAACGAAGCGGGCTTCCCGTTCGTCGGTCGAAGACTCTGATAAATCTCTCTCCCAATCCATAGCCCGAAGGTACAAACGGCCTGTGACAGAAAAGTGACGATTTCCGTCTGGCCGGAAAGAAAATCTGAGAAATTTCTGAAGAACAATCGAATCTGACTATGACACTCCGCTTGGTAACCTAACGGAGCCAGCAGGCACCTTCCGCGGTAGCTCAATTGGCAGAGCAGTGGACTGTTAATCCGAAGGTTGTAGGTTCGAGTCCTACCCGCGGAGCCCTGCGATGTGGCGAGACATCGGAAACCTCTGAACCTGCGGGTTCAGAGGTTTCTTGGTTTGGGGTTGGTAGTTGCGGTGGTGTCGAGGGTGAGGTGGCGGAGGAGTTCTCCGGTCACCCACCAGCGAGGCTGCTACGTCGAGTTGGGATATTCGAGAGTCGAAGTGCCCAGTCGTGCGCTCTTCGAGTCAGGCCTCGAAGGAAGGTTTGATCCGGCTGGCGAGCTCGCGTCTGCTAATGGCGAATTCCGTACTGACGAAGACTTGACGACCTGCCGATCTCGATCGCGCCCCTATTGGTTCGTCGGTTCCTGATTTGATAGTCCGACGAGAGTGATTCCGAAAGCGTGAGTGCTATGAGCGTTAGGCTGGTTGTAATGCGGCTGCCCTGGGGTTGGTTCTAGCTTTCCTTCTCATCGGTGCCGGTGTGTGCTGGTTTGCCGGACTCCGTCGCCGACCGCCCGATGCTCCCAGTTTGTGGTCAAGATGAGAATGTCTTTCTGTCACCCGGTCAAAGCCCGGCAGACGATGCTCTGTGACTTGTTCGCTGGGCCGGGGATGATCGAATCGAGCGCCTCGTGGTACCTCGATGCAGCTACTCACAATTCATAGGCGCGCCAGGCTTCGAGAAGGGCGTCTCGGACTTCGCCCGCCAATCCCTCGCCGTCACGTCTGGGAATGTCATCGGCGGTGGGTGACACGTTCTTTTCGCTCCGACAAACCTGAGCTGTCAGCTGCCCCAATCCCACTCGTGGGCTTGGCCCTCGGAGTCGCCGTGATCTCACAGTCAAACGCCTGACAGCACCTACTTCTTCAGGTTGAAAGTCGACGGCGCAGAGCGCGTCGCCAGACGCCGAGATCGACCGGACCCTCGCACTACCCGGCAATATCGCTCTCCTTAGCGCGAGCGCATCGCATGCGCGCACCACAAAAATAGACCACTAGATTCCGGGCAACAGGAGGTTGGAAGTCGACGCGCATGTTTTGAACCCTTTCCGTGACGGGTCAGGCCCCAAGGTCGCCGTTCTCGGTGGCGGTGTGGCCGGGATGAGTGCTGCGCATGAGCTAATCGAGCGAGGTTTCCGGGTGGCGGTTTTCGAAAAGCAACCGGACCTCTGCGGAGGCAAGGCCCGCAGCATTCCGGTGCCCGTGGGAGGCGCCAGCGGGTCGTGCCCCGATGTAGGAGGTGAAGCGGGTTATCTCCCAGGGGAACACGGATTCAGGTTCTTCCCCCGCTTCTACAAACACGTCACCGACACAATGAAGCGCATACCTTTTGGCGACGGCGTCGTGTTCGACAACCTCGTGGACACCACTCGGGTCCAGCTCGCCCTGTATGGCAAAGAATCCATCGAGCTACCTTCCCGTTTTCCCAGAGACGAGGGTGACTTCGTCAAGATCTTCCAGGACCTGCTGGCGGACCTGCCGGCCGAGATGGGTCTCGAATCGGGTGAAGTCGATTTCTTCGTTGACAAGTTGTGGCAGGTATACACGAGTTGTGACGCCAGGCGCGAGGAGATCTACGAAAACATGGGTTGGTGGGACTTCGTCGACGCCGAACACAAATCGAAGGGTTATCAAAAGTTCCTCGCCGAAGGTCTCACCCGATCTCTCGTTGCGGCCAATGCCCACCTGGCCAACGCCCATGTCGAGGGTGACGTCGGACTGGCACTGATCCTGGACATGATCACGCCAGGACCGAGCACCGATCGAGTGCTCAACGGGCCGACAAACGAGGCCTGGCTGCACCCCTGGCTCGAGCATCTGCAACGATCCGGTGTGGAGTATGTCTTCGACCGTCACATCGACCGGATCGTCTGTCGCCCCAACAAAGGACGTCCCGGGGGAACCATCGAGGCGGTATACATGTCGGACTCGAGCGGCACCTCATATCGTCTCGACGACGCCGACTACTACATAGCGGCTCTCCCCGCCGAGAAAATGGCGATGCTTCTCGACGAGGGATTGATCGATGCCGACCCCGCCCTCGAAGGCACCAAGTTGATCGGCAACTCATACGTGGAGTGGATGAACGGAATCCAGTTTTTTCTCACCGAAGACGTGCCCCTGGCCCATGGCCATACCATCTACCTGGATTCCTCATGGGCGTTGACGTCGATCTCCCAGCAACAGTTCTGGCCCCACCATCAACTCGCCGACTTCGGTGACGGCAAAGTGAAAGGTGTCATATCCGTCGACATCTCCAACTGGCACGAGGCGGGCGACACCGTCCCTAAGCCGGCGAAATACTGCACCGCTGAGGAGATCAAGACCGAGGTCTGGGAGGAGCTGAAGAGGTCGCATTCTCTCGATGAGCATCCGCTTACCGACGACATGCTCTATTGCTGGTTCCTGGACCCTGACATCACGAGGGAGCGGGCCCTCAAGACGCTCGGACCCGGGATCGCTGCAGGCACCGAAGTGCCTATGAGCGAAAACTCGGAGCCACTATTTGTTGCCTATCTGAACACATGGCGGCTACGCCCTCAAGCCTTCACCCAGGTGTCCAACTTCTTCCTCGCCTCAGACTATGTGCGAACCTTCACTTCAGTGGCCACGATGGAAGCCGCCAACGAGGCGGCCCGACGGGCAGTCAACGGCATTATCCAGCAGTCCGGGCACCGTGCCTCCCTGTGCCGGCTGTGGAACGTCACCGAACCCGCCTTCGCCTTCGTTTTCCGGCTCGAGGACCTATATCGCTACAAGCGAGGGCTTCCGTGGAAGGGTCCTTCACCACTCGCCAAAGCCCTCACCCGCGTGGTTTCCCGCGGCGGAAGGCTCACCACGACGGCGCGCCATGCCCTACAGCGGTCCTAGTCACCCGTTTGAATCTATTTCAAGAGACACATCACTAGAGGGCCGACAACGCTTGGTCTGTGAGCTCTATGAAGTGGCGGGTGCCCAACTTTGAGAACCTCTCCCTAGATTGCTCGAGCTGGCCGCGGTCACCGGTAAGGCGGCCCATGTTCATCATTGTCAGGGCTGCCTCGAAGGGCATGTCCAACCCTTCCGCGGCTCGCAACGCTCGGGCCCAGTCGTTGAGGGCGCCGTCTTTGTTTCCAGTCTGCTCCTTGAGGCGGCCGGAATAGCGGAGTGCTGCCGGCCGGCCGATGGGAAAGACCTTTCCGTAGCCCGCCAGTTTCTTGACCGCCCGATCAGCAGCCGCTTTGCTCGCAGCAGCCGTCCGCGAGCTGCCGCTCACCCAGAGTGCGAATGTGGCTTCGGCTGCGCCCGTGAAGCCGTCGAGGGCGAAGATGACCGCCGGGCGCTCGGAATACAACGACTCGGCGGCAGAGGCCGCAGCGGCTCGCGCTCGATCCGGGTTACTGCGTCGTGAGTATGTCTCGGCCATGAGACCATGGAGCCAACCGACGTTGGCCCCACCCACACCGGCGTGGAGGAGACGTTCTGCGTTGTGGAAGCGGGAGATGGCCTCCTCGTGGTCGCCCTGACGGAGCAGGCTCGTTCCCTGGAAGAGCCAGCCCCACGTTTCGGCCTGGGCGTCGTCGCGCCACGAGCCAAGGTCGCGCAATTCCTCGCCTATTGAGTAGACCTCGGCATATCGGCCACGAGCCGTCAGCATCTGGGCGGTTGTACCCAGGTTCTCGGCAAGCTGACGCCAGTCGCTTAGCCGTTTGTAGAGATCGTATGACTCCTTCAGTTCGGGCTCGACGCGGGTCCAATCGCCGACCCCTACTCCGTAGACGCTCGTTGCGAGACGCACCCAGGCGTGCTCGGTCATCCGGTCTACCTCATCGGCCACCTCCCGGCTGCGACGTCGATAGGTCTGGGCGAGCCGATGCAACGGGATGATCCCGGCGACGATGCTCATGTTGGCGTAGATGCGAGCCAGTACGGGAGAGGTTCCAGCCCGCTCGGCCAGATTGAGCCCTGACACCGCCGCCGTGACCAGAGACCCCGGGTCATTTGCGTAGTAGTAGATCTTCATCAGGCGCTCGTAGGCGGTGGCTGCCTCGATGAGGTCGTCTCTTCTTTCGTCACCCATCGCACGTCCTCCACCGCCGACGATTCGATGTCCGGTCTGAAGCGCAACTGCAGAAAGGAGACTGGTGGCGACACCAACCCGACCTTTGCCAATCGGGTGGCCGTGCAGTTCGAGGGCATGCTCGAAGTGGGCTGCGCTCTGGTCGACACGTCCCATCCCGAGCTGAGCCTCGGCCAAATCTTGCTCCCAACGGGCGAGAATGCGGTCCGACACGGGCTCACCGGGTTTCACACCGGCGAGGTCCCCAGTAGCCGAGCCCGATGCGATGGCCAGGGCGTCACTCAGGAAGCCAATGGCTTCTCTGTGGGCGAAGCTACGCAGGGACCTTCGTCCTGCTTTCCCCAGGTAGTCGAGGGCCCGGTCGACGTCCTCGCCCGACGAGGCGGGGGAGAGGCTGTTGCGGGAGTGGTGGGCGAGAGGTGCGAGTACCGAGTCGAGATCTTCGACGAACTCGTCTTCCATTGCCCGGGCCACGGCGCGGTGGAGTTCGTGACGTTGGGAGAAGAGCAGCATTCCGTAGGCGATGTCTCTGGTTATCGCGTGGCGAAATCGATAGCGGCCGGCGTCGGAGTCGATCGGCTCGATGAGGTCCAAAGGAACCAGAGCCAGGAGAAGTCGGTCGACCTCCTCTCCGGTGATTGTTCCCGGATAGGCCACGGCCAGGGTCTCCACGGTGAACTCGCGGCCGATGACGCTGGCGACCTTGAGGACGGACTGTTGCTGAACCGGCAGCCTGTCAAAACGTCCCGTGATCATCTCGTGAACACTCCTTGGAAAGTCGATCTCGCTCAGATCGTGAACCGCAGGGGCGAGCCGACTCTCACCGTCTTCGAGGATGAGCAATCCAGCATCCCGGAGTGCAAAGCCGATCTCCTCGCTGAAGTAGGGGTGGCCTCCCGCCTGCTCGACGATCAACTCCGATACCGGTCCGGGAAGGCTCTTGACGCCAAGACACATCTCTACCAACTCCAGAGCCTCATCGGCTCCCAGTTCCTCCAGAAGGATGTGGCTGGTGCCCTCAACCTCCAACAGCCGCTGATATTCGTCGGGTGGTGGCGCGCCCGCCGCGACGCTGAAAGGCCTGGTGCCGATCACAACCATCAGAGAAGGGATGTCGATTCCAATTCGCTCTGCCATTGCCCACGAAAGGGAGTCGATCCAGTGGCCGTCGTCTAGCACAACGACCAGAGGCGCCGTCCGGGGGGCATCACGAACGATTGCCGAGATCAGTTGTTGCGTGTTCTCCATGCGTAGCGAGGGTTCCATGCCTGCCGTGAGGTAAGTGTCTTGCATAGGAGTCGAGACGATGGAGTCGAGCAGACCGATCCGGTCTGCCCGCCACGGATCGGCGTTGACGAACTCGAGTAGACGACTTTCTGCGGTCTCGTCGCCACCGAACAGCTGTCGTAACACCGACCGCCAAACAAAGAAGCCGCTTGCATGCTCTATCTCCTGACCGGCCGTCTCGATGACCTTGCTGCCCATGAGAGTGGCCTGATCGATGAAATCAGCGAGAAGGCGGGACTTTCCGATGCCGGCAGGGCCTTCGATTATGAACGTGGAGCCATCGCCTCCCTGGAGACGAGCCAGCCCCGCGGCGAGCACTTCACGTTCCCGGTCACGCCCGATGAGACGTCCGATGGCCCGGGTTGGGCGCGCCGACTCCTCTGCCCTGGGAGTAGATGGTTTGGCACGATGCACGACGACCGCGTGGTCGAGACCCTTGAGATTGACGGGGCCCACCTCTTCGAATTCGATGTGGGGCCTGGCCTGTTCCGCCACCCGCGAGCTGACATACACCGATCCGGCGCGGGCCGTCTGCATCAGCCGGGCGGCCAGGTTGACGCTGGGTCCGATCACCCCGAGCGTCATCCGGCTGCTGCCACCATAAGCACCTACGTAAGCCGCTCCGCTGGCGACGCCTATACGTATCTGCTCATTGGCCACCCTCACCAGATCGAGGGCGGCTACAACCGCACGCCTCGCCTCGTCCTCATGGGCCATCGACGCACCGAAGACGGCGTGGAGGTGACGCCCCTTCTCGTCGACCAGCACCTGCAGCACCATGCCCTCATAGGAAGAGACCACCTCTTGGGCTTTCGACACCAACGCATCGAAGGTCTCATAAGGCCCGCCTGTGTCCGGGTTCTCTGCGCCGAAACCGACAAACAGGTTGACCACCTCGCGCAGTTGGCCCATGAGTCCGCCCAGACCATGTTGCACATGATCTCTGATGTAGGGGAGGAGCCAGTCGTCAGCGGCTACCTCATCGAGGCTCCACACATCCTCTTTCACAGTTGGCGGCCGTTCGAGGACTGACTCAGCGATATACCGAACCTTCCCGTTCTCGGATTGTGAACGTATTCGCACTCTCGAATCGTTTGCCTCTGCCACCGCGGCGCTCACTCCCACGTCACCGGCGCTGAGGCCGGAGAACGCTTGGACGAGTGTGTCCACCACCGGTCCGTCGAGAACATCCATGTAGGCATCGGCTGGGCTTCCCACCCGCCGACGGTTACCGGTTCCCCACGCCACAGCCACCTTGATATCGAGGGCCCGTCCCGGTCCACGCTCACGGCTGCCCAAATCTCGGACTATGCGAACGAGTTCGAGCGCCGCCGACGTGGCCTGCCACCCGTCGTCGTCCTGGAACCAGCAGATGACTGAGTCACCACCGAAGGAGATGACGCTCCCACCGTGTTGGGCGATTGTGGTGGTCACCGGTTCGAAGACGCGGGTCAGGTAGACGGTCAGCTCTTCGGCACCCCGCCTGGGCCCGAGGGTACGCCCCAGCTCCTCGGTGAGCCTGGTGAAACCTGAAATGTCTGCGTAGAGAGCTGTGCCCTGCGAGACCACAGGGACGGTAGACATCCCCACGAGTTCTCGGGCTCGGTCCATCGGGAGAAATGCCCCAAATGACTGAACCTCTTTGATGTATTGAGTGGGTTCCAACCCGCGTCGCCTTTCGATCCGAGTCTAGAAGAGTTGGCGAATGCCTGGTGCCAGCGGGGACCCGTGTCGATGGCACCCGAGGATTGCAGAAATCGATGAAGCCAGAGCGGAGCATTCCCAAGTTCCGGGTTGCCGTGCTCGCATGCGCCAGTGAGCGAGCAGGCGGGCCTGAACTGCGAGGCTCCAATGCGTGTATCTGGGCAATTCTCAGGTGACGGAACCACAACAACGGAAACGCTTCCACGGGTCGTGGTCGAAGCTGCTGAGGCTGAGCTTTCGAGTTTCACTTACATCGACCCGGAGGATGACTTCGATCCTCCATTCATCGTTCTCGGTCCAGCGGACAAGCCCTTGTCCGATGTGATCGCCATCAAAGCTGGGTCGATTTGTGGGGAACTCTGTGGAGCTGGGACGATCTACTACTTTCAGTGAGAAGATGCGCGTCTGGCATGCAGGGGGGTCCTTTTTCGGCGACGTCGGGTTGGCCATTGAGCTAGAGTCGAATCGCGAGGTGGACGTCAACGTTCGCGGTCTCGCGAGCTCGCTCCCCAACCCCACTACGTGGAGGGCAGTCGGTTCTATGGACGAACTATTCCGTTACCAGCAGCTCCGACAATCGGAAAAGCTCTCGGGCGAACAGAAGAGGCTTGTCGGGCTCCCGCTGTACCCGGATCCAAGCTACTCGGACCTCGCAAACGACCTGATCGCCCTCAACGCGGTCGACGCAGAAGACGAGTCCGTGAGAGGTCTACTGGACGAGTACGCCCGGGCCGCAACGATCGTCGACTCCACAGCGCACCTGCACTCGGCCATAAATGCGGTCTATGAGTGGCTGACCTTCAAAGCCTGGCCGATCAAGCCGACGGATTTCAGGCAATTCATCTCATCGTCTCAACTTGAGCCCTTTGATCTGGAGGAGGAGTGGAAAACCTGCGCTGACAATCTCCTTGTCGCGATCTATCAGAACAACCTCAGCATCAACCACTGCGTCGACTACCAGCTGTTGATCCGCATCTGCTACCTGCTCAAATTGTGCACAGTCGAGGCAGACGGCAAGATCCACGCCGCGAAGGAGATCCCAGCGGATCTTCTCGCGGCGATCCTGGAGGTTCCTGTTCTCCTGCCGGCGCTCGTGCTCCGATCGCGGTGTTCGGGCGATTGCCGATCGAAGGGCAAGGTCGCCGTACCGCGCGTGCCGGAGGTGCGCGAGACGTCCGACCATCGCGACCCCTGTGAATGCAGTTGCGACGAGTCGTGCCAAGAGCCGAGCAGCTACTGCATCTGCATCAACACTTATGTCGCAGAACTCTTTGTCATCAAAGAAGAGTTGGCACGGTACGAAGAAGGTGACATCGCCGCGATCGAGAACGTCCTAGTCGGCGAGAAGAAAGTTCGGCGCCACCGCACGCTTCTTCGAACCGAGGAGACGTCCGAGACCGAGGAGGAGACGATCACTTCCGAGGAGCGCGATCATCAGGTATCTGAGAAGTCCTCGCTTCAGGAGGAAGTCAAGTCGATGATCGAGTCGAGGGTGGGGATCGATGCCGGCGTCACCTCAAATATCAAGTACGGCAAGGCGGTGACCATCACACCTCATGCCAACGTGACCGCGAACTACTCGAAGTCCAAGGCGCAGAGCGTGGCGCGGGCATACTCCAAGGACATCGTGGATCGCTCCGTCACAAAGCTCCAGGAGAAGGTACGAAAGGTCCAGGTCAGCAGGATCCTCAACGAGATGGAAGAGCGCAACAAGCACTCCATCGACAACACCAAGGACGGCGCCGATCACAGGGCCGGCATCTTCTACTGGGTCAACAAGGTGACGCACGCCCAAGTCTTCAACTACGGCAAGCACATGATGTTCGACGCAATCATCCCTGAACCCGCGGCGACCTTTAAACGGCTGTTTGAGCTGAAGAACCAGACAGACAATCAGAACCTCCTTCCAGAGAAGCCCACGTTGACACTTATGGGAATCACCAGAAACAATTACGTCCAGATCCTGCACGCCCAAGGACTCTCCGGAGCGATTGAGCCGCCGGAAGAGCGCACGGCAATTCAATTCGCCTTTCATCAGAATCTCACCGAGCCGGAGGACGAGGTCACGACGGGTTTTTCGTCGGCCGAGTTCAAGTCGGAGCCGATTCCCGATGGTTACAAGGCCGATAGTTTCGACTTCAGCATCAAGGCGTTCGTCGGCGATCCGGCCGCGCAATCCGGCACGGACGAGGCCTCTCTGTCCGTCAGCGTCGGCAACACCGCTCTACTCTCAGAAGTGGCGCCGTATGGCGGCCTTCAGCAGACAAACGACTGGAGCGCCGCAGGCACAGACGTGCCTCTGAATGGTGAAACCGGGGTCATAACCGCATCGGTCGCCGGCTATTCCAGCGTTGCGATGCAGTTGAGTGGAACGATCAGCATCAAGTGCTCGTTGACCGCGGCAACCTTCGACAAGTGGCGCCTCAGCATCTACAACCTCGTAATGACTGATTACGTTAAGAAGCTAGAGGTCTACGAAGCCAATAAGAAGCAAGACCCGCTGATCCAGATCGAGGGCAGAAATCCGTTTCTGAACCGGGAGATCGAACGCAATGAATTGAAGCGACACATCATCGCTATGTTGATGTGCAACTACTTCAACGGCGTAGGCTCGATGATGGAGCGGACGGCGCCGTGCGGATATCCAGAGATCGACTTCGCCAAGCTTGCGAAGGACTCCCCCGTCATTCAGTTCTTCGAGCAGGTCTTCGAATGGCACTACGTCAACTACCTCTTCTACCACAGCATGTGGGCACGAAAATGCAAGTGGCCGGCGCTGATAGACGAGGATTCCGGAGACCCATTGTTTGACAAGTTCTTGACTGCGGGGGCGGCCAGGGTGCAGGTACCGATCCGCAGCGGGATGGAGGAGTACTTCTCATGGTTCCTTAAGACCGGCCAGATCTGGGGCGCGAGTGGGATTCCACCAGTCTCCGGAGACGACGAATACGTCTCAATGATTCAGGAGTTGAAGGAATCGAAGCAAGGGGATTACTCCGATCGCCCCGGACTGATCGAAGCAACGAAGGACAGCGACCTCTTGAAGCTCACCGAAAGCGGCTTCTATTGGGACTTCGTGAACGACCAAATCAACACACTCGCCGTCGACAACGACCGGGACCGCGAGTTACTGCTCAACTTCGAGGAGTACCGAATCGTAAACGTGGAACAGACAGCTACGGGTGATCCGTATGCCTGGACCATCAAGATCGACAGACCATACCCCGGAGCGTCCGCGACAAGCTTGAAGCATGCAGTCGGAGCTCTTTACGTGGGGGCGCCGTGGGAGGTTGTAATCCCGACCAAGCTGGTCTATTTACGCAATCCAAACGACAAGTTGCCCAATTACCCCTTGTCATGAGCAGGATGACAGTGGTGCAAGGAAGCTCACCAGTGCTACCGGTTCTACGACGCGGCGAGAATTCGGATCATCCCGACGAATGTTGATGTGTGCAGCGCAGCGTCCATGAAACTCTTGACACCAAACTCAACGCTATGAGCGGCGACGACTACCGAGACCTTCAGAGCCCTGGTGGCGGCTACGGGGCCAGTCAGCAGGCGGGCACTTTGTATGCAGGCAAAGGGGCGCCACCGAAGCAGAAAGGAGCGCCACCGAAGAAGCCCCCCAGCAAGCCGAGCTATCTGGTGGATGCCGAGGAAGCCCTGCAGCGGCTACCCAAGACCATGGAACTCACGAAGGTCGTCGCTTGGGTTAAGGATCAGCCACAGACCAAGACGACCACCGAATCGCTTGCGAAGGTCAAGAAGTCGGTCCAGTTCATCGACTGGTCTAAGTATCCGACAACGGGTAAAAGGAAAAAGATCCGCGAGTTCCTCGAGATGGGTGAGTTCGCTGCCTGGACTCGATCCCAGTCCAAGGTCTACCTGAGCCCGTTAGCGGATGGCAAGGATGACGACTTCTTTTATGCCATCGTGGCGCACGAAGTGCTGCACTGCATCCAGTTCGCGAACAACCGCGGCAAACCCCCGAAGACAATCGAGGAAATGTGCGAGTTCGAATACACTACCTACGGCGATACAGCGAGGCTCCTTCCGGACTCGAACTCGTGGAAAAAAGGTATGCAGGACTCGTCCGAGAGTTTCGAACTGGTTCTGCAGGACGCCCACGACTCAAGGGGTCTTTCCGACAAACAACGAGACGCGGAGCTTCGACAGTGGATGGAAGCCGCCAAGTTATTACCGAAGGACGCCGGACCCGTTTCAGACCTCTACTAGTCCGATTGTGGTGCCGATAGCGGCACACCGATCACTACCTCGATCTCGACATTAGAGGTGTGTCGATGCTCGACTTCAAAGACCCCGGCAGGTGTTGCCCGGCGCGGCTATGAAGCAGCGATGCCCAAATTAAGAGCGTTGGCTCGGATCCAGCTGATCGATCGGGCCTGGATCAGGCCTCAACGCAGCTGAGCGGAATCACGTTCCCGCTGGCATCGGTCATTGTGCCCCCACCCGAGCAGATGTAGTCCTGTTCGAATAGAACCGCACCTGTAGCGCTTTCCGTCAGGAGCAGGTGGGCCGAGGTCCACTCGTTGACCGAGACTCCGCTGATCGACCATTTGCCGTTGGGGCAATCGGTCTTGCTCGAAGGAGGAGCGTCGAGGTCAGGAAGGCCCGGGTCCGCCACGGTGAGCACGACGTTGGTCTGCCCGCGGTCATCGGTAGTGAAGCTCGTGGCCTCGCCCTCCGCGCTGGCGGTGATGTCGTTGCGTCCCGGGGCCGTTGTGCCGCCTTTGTTCTTGCATTGCGCCGTGACCGTCGCGGTTGCCGACAGCACAGCATCGAATTCGGTGTTCCCCAAACCGACACCAACACCGTCGAAGGTGAGAGAACCAGAAGTGAAGTTGAACGACTTGAAATGGAATCCACCGGCCCCGGCCGACAATCCGAGAGCCAGAACCATCACGACCGAGACAAGTACTGTGCCGATTGAGCGACGCAAAAGAGAACCTCCTAAATACCCTGGTCATGGAGCTTAACCATTACTGAGATGCTGTGTCGGCGGAATCGAGGATCCGTTCCACACGATCGATCTCCAGCTCAGCGCCCAGCCCAGCCAGAATGGCCCTTGCCTCGTCCCAACGCGCCTGACATGAATCCCGATCCCCGATTTTGAGATCGTGCATCGCCCACGAGACGAGCGCCTTAGCCCGATCAGCTTCCGACTCCACGTCTGAGGCAACCTGGAGGCTCTTCTCGAAGAGCTCACTGGCCGTGAAGGTCCCCGTAGCGTCGGCCACATCGAGGTCAATCGGAGCGTCGCGCATCGACGCCAACGACCCCAGGACCCTCCAGGCTGCCGAGGTGTGGTCGGGAGCGCCGGAAGCGAGGGCGAGATTCAGCGCCGCAACCGCCATCTCCTCGGCCTCTGCCGCTACGCCCCGCCCCATGAGCGCTTCGGCGAGAAATCGGTATGTTTCGGAGATGAGTGAGAATTCGCCCGGGGCGAGATCGATGACGGCGCGAAGGATGGTCTCGGCCTCGTCCGACCGCCGCAACGCGACGAGCGCACCCCCGAGGTTCGAGGAGTAGACGAGTTCGGCGTCCCGATCGGAGATATCACGCGCTCTCGACAAGGCGTCGCTATAGCTGTGTTCGGCGGCTACGTAGTCGCCGCGTAACTCAGCGATGACCCCCAGATTGTTGAGGATCGGCATGAGCTTCTCTTGATTTCCCGCACTTTCGTAGAGGCTGGCGGCCTCGGTGAAGTATCCGGCTGCCTCGTCGTATGAGCCGAGGCTGGCGGCAATCACCCCTTCGAGGTTGAGCGCCTCGGCGAGTTGGGTGGGTTCCTCGACTTCGCGGCTGATCTCGAGTAGCTCCGCGGCGAGGCGGACCCCTTCGCTGAAGTCTCCGAGGCGGATGTTCGACCATGCCTCCAGGAAGACGGCTTTGGCTTCCTGGCTTCTGTCTCCACATCCGACGGCTGCCTCACGGCTCAGAATCGCGCTCGCCAGGGCCCGCTTTGAACGGCCCCGGTGCGTTTCGGCGGTAGATATCCCGTGCTGGGCCCGGGCTACAGCGAGCAGGTCACCTGTACCCGAAGCATTGACACATAACTTTTCATAGACCTCGATCGCGGCCTCATACTCAGCTCGCATGGTGAGGACGTCGCCCAGGCCGCCAAGAGCTGAAATGCGCGCCTCATGTAGCGCCCCGGCGCCGGCGTCGTCAGTGAGTTCGATGGCTCGTCGATAAGCCCGCGCCGCCACCTCAGGGGCATGGGTTTGCCGGGCTCGATCCCCCGCATTGACCAGCCATCTGACAGCGTCCTCGGTGTCGCCTGCCCGGTCGTAGTGGTCGGCCACCTGTCCCGCGAACTCGACCTCCCGGTCGCCTGCTGCCTGAATCAGCCAGCGAGCCACTTCGTGGTGGTAGATCTTCCTCGTCTTGCGAACCACCGATTCGTAGGCGACGTCATGGAGGATGGCATGCTTGAAGATGAACTCACGCGTGAACCCGAACGCAGATTGCTCTCTCTGGTAGGCGAGCTCATGCTGTTTCAGCATTGGGGCGACTTCGGCCATCATCTCGCTGGGTGCGCTCTGGCCGACCGCTAGCGCGAGATGGTCGGTCGCCTCTTCCCAGAAGACCCGGCCGACGACCGAGGAACGCTGCAGCACCTCCCGCTCCACGCGAGACAACGAGTCGAGCCGGGCCTGGAGGACTCCGGTGAGCGTTGCAGGAATGGTGGTTCGACTGAGTGCGTCCATACGGACGACCCAGCGATCCTCTTTGGTCTCGATGACTCCCTCGTCGATGAGCATCTTCACGAGCTCTTCGAGGAAAAAGGGATTCCCTTCCGACCTTTGTGCGATCAGCTCGCGCAATTCCCGGGGCGCATCTTCGAGTCTCTGGAAGACATCGTCGAGGAGGTCGTCGGTCGCCTCTGTTCCTAACGCTTCGAGCCGGATCGTTATGCGTGAAAGGCTATCGTCGCCCCAGTCGGGGCGGATCAGCAGGACGCCCGGCCGAGCAGTGCAAAGGATGAAGGCGGGCGTACCTGCCAGTTCTTTCTCCAGGTACCCGATCAAGTCGAGCGATTCCTCGTCGCTCCAATGGATGTCTTCGATGAGAAACACCTTGAAGGCGTCGGTTCGGGCATTCTTCACCAAGCTGGCGAAGGCCTTGAAGGCCTTGTCCCGGATCATCTTCGGCTCGGAAAGCAAACCGGAGACAGCAGGGTCGTCCCGATAGTCGAGGCCGATGAGATGACCGATCAGGGGTGCCACCCGCTCTGCGTCATCGCCTATGTATTCCTTGAGGCCGGCCTGAAGTTTCTCCTTGGCAACTTGTGGAGCGTCAGAGTCTGCGACGAGAAATCGGTCGAGGACGATGCTGCGGAGGACCGCATAAGGCACTTCCCTGCTGGACTCGACGGCGCGTCCCCGAAACAGCCAGACCGGGTGGGGGTTGCCCTCCAGATAATTGAAGTACTCGTAGACCAGTCGCGATTTGCCGACGCCAGGGTCGCCGAGGATGGTGGCCAACTTCACCGGTTTCGCCGGTGCCGACGGAGAGGGGGGCAAGATGGACTCGAGTCGTTGTAGCTCGCCGTCCCTCCCGACCATCCGGGTATGCACTCCGGCGACCTCGCGGGCACCCACCCGGAAGGTCCGCGGTTTCGCATTCTTCACATGGAAACCGTGAACGGGAACGTCTACCCCTTTGACTTCGAGCGGCCCGCTCGCCTCGACGTTGAACAAGCCGACCACCTGGTTCATCGTCGACTGAGAAATCAATATCCCTCCGGGGCGGGCCAGACCCTCGAGCCGGCTCGCCAGGTTCACAGCATGCCCGATTGCGGTGTATTCCCCGGTCGAGCCCACTTTTCCCAGCATGGCCAGGCCGGTGTTGATCCCGACTCTCATCCGGAGGCTCGATGCCGCCTCGCCCTGCTCGGCACCGAAGGTGTTGATGAGCGTCTGTAGCTCGAGGGCGGCACGAATTGCCCGCTCGGGATCGTCTTCACGGGCCTTCGGTGCTCCAAAAAGGGCCATCACGGCATCGCCGATATGCTTGTCGACGCGGCCACCGTGGTCAACGATCACCTTGTCGACACCTGCCCAAAGCGAATTCATCACCGCCGCTACGTCCTCGGGGTCCATCTGTCGGGACATGTCCGTGAAACCTTTGACATCGGCGAAGAGCACCGTTATCTGTTTACGCTGGTCCTCGGTGGCATGCTCCTCGGCCGCCATTGCGCCGAGTTGGGCCCGGAGCGCTGCGATAGCTGGCTCGATGGCATCACCAAGCAGAGCCCGCTGCGCTTCCAGCGTCTCAATTGATCTCTCTAGCTCTTCGCGGTCGGCGATTTCTGCTCCATTTCGGACTCGAGTAGTGGAGGTACAGCATCGTAGAGCCCCAAAAGCTAACTTGTGACCGATGCCCGACCAGCAGCCCATCGAAATGATCTTGCTTCGTCAGTTAGCCGCGTATCTGGCGCTGCCGATCTGGATGATGGACGAGGCCGGCAACCTCCTCTACTACAACGCTCCGGCCGAGAAGCTACTGGGTGCGACCTTCGACGATGTGGGGCCGATCCACGCCGAGGAGCTAGGGGCGTTGTTCCAGACTTCTCAGGTTGATGATCCGGGTCGGACCGACGTCGAGATCCCGGTGGTCACGGCGTTGCGCACCCGTCACCCCGCTCATGGCCCGATTCGGTTTTGCGGGCTCGACGGAGTTTGGCGCGAGGTCGATATCTCGGCGTTGCCGATCGAGGGGCAGGGTGGTCGATTTCTCGGCGTTGTCGCAGCCTTCTTCGAGGTCGCCGATTGAAAGCGACGCTGTGGGGGACAAGGGGATCGATTTCGTCGTCTGGCCGGGAGATGATGCGCTTCGGAGGAGAGACGTCGTCCGTCGAAGTTATCGACAAGTCGGGTACTGCCTTGATTCTGGACGCCGGTAGCGGGATCCGCGCAATTGGCGAGATGCCGCGCCACGACAGGGTCGACATTCTTCTCAGCCACCTCCATATGGATCACGTGCAGGGCCTTCCTTTTTTCGTCCCTCTGCTGGATCCCGACAAGGAAGTCCACATCTGGGGACCGATTTCGACCACGGAACGTCTCCGGCGAAGGCTGTCGAGGTACCTGTCGCCACCGCTCTTTCCGATATATGTCCGGGATTTGCCGGACGTAACTTTTCACGATGTGGTTCCCGGGGAATTCGAAATCGGCAACTTCTCCATCTCCGCCGACTTGATATGTCACCCCGGGTCGACCCTGGGTTACCGAATCACTGAGGGAAGCTCGTCTCTTGCCTACATGCCTGACCATGAGCCAGCGCTCGGGGTCGAGGATTTTCCGGGCGACCGACTATGGACATCGGGATTTGCCCTGGCGGAAGGGTGCGACGTGCTGATCCACGACTCCCAATACACCGATGATGAATACCAGGGTCGGCTGGGGTGGGGGCACTCCTCCACGACCCACCTAGCCCGGTTCGCCGAACTGGCCGCGCCAGGAAAGCTGATCACTTTCCATCACGACCCCGCTCACACCGATGCCATGCTCGACGTTCAGCACCAGATGCTCGGGTCGAGCCTCGAGTCGGTCGAATTGATCCCGGGAACGGTCGGGCTAACCGTCGAGATCTAACCGGATCCCGTTCATGAGCCGATGCGATCGTAAATCTTGTGGTCCACTAGATCGTCGTAGTCGGGGTGGGCCCTGATATAGGC
>DATDCF010000078.1:0-3659 GCA_036524475.1 Acidimicrobiia bacterium
GACAATTCATTCAGCAAGGATCAAGAGGCGGTCGGACTGTTTGTTGAGTCTGCTCGGCGTGCGGCTTTGTGACCCACAGACGGTAGGCACCGACGCCAAATGGGTCTGGTGGCCCCTAACCATTACGGCTGACATTGCGAATAATCGGATGTGAACAAATTTGACTGGGTCCGTTTCTGGTCGCCGCAGAGATGGAAGGACTGGCAGAGCAGACGCCCCCAATGGGCTGAATATCAAGCTGAAAAGCGTCGGCTAGACCAATCAATTACAACCGAGAAGTCCCGGCTCGATTCATCCAAGGCCCCGGTTGTCTCCGCGATGGCAGACAGCGATTCCAGCCTCGCTCAGATGCAGACGGCCCGGTCGGCGTTGGCGGTGCCGCCGCGGCCGGTGTCCCCCGCCTGGGCGCCTCTGACGCTGCTCCTCCTGATCGGATTCGTCGGATCGGCCCTGGCAACACCATCGCCGACACTCGATGTCGCCTCCCGGAGCACAACTACGACAACTTCGATACCCACCTCCGGGACGAGTCACCAACAACAGACGACCACTTCGACCGCACCAACGACAACGGCCACGGGTCCACAGTTTCCAAGGGTCGCGTCGGCGGCAGTCATCTTTGCCCCAATTTCCGCCGGAGAATCTGGGGATCCGAACACCCAACTCGTGTCAGGCGCCGAGGTCGTGACGGTCGACTCGATCACCGACGGTGACACGATTCAGGTCGAGCTGGCCGATGGCACCATCGAGCCGTTACGACTGATCGGTATCAACACCCCGGAGAAAAACGAGTGTTGGGCTCCCGAAGCGACCCTGGCCCTGGCAAACATGATTCCCGTCGGAACCGAAGTCGGAATCACCGTAGATGTGTCCGACCGAGATCAGTTCGACCGTCTCCTCCGTTACATCTGGGTCGGGACATTCTCGATAAATGAAGAGATGATCCGTCGCGGGGCTGCAATCAGTCGGAGGTATCCGCCCGACACGGCATTGGCCGACCGGTTCGAGGTAGCCCAGGTGGCTGCACAGGAGAACCGCCTGGGTCTGTGGGCGCCGGACGCTTGCGGACCACCCGCCGATGCCGCGTTGACCATCGTCAGCTTGTTCTACGACGCCCCCGGAAACGACAACGAAAATCTCAACGAAGAGTGGATCAGGATCCGTAATGACGGCGACAATCTCGTCGACATGACTGGCTGGGGAATCAAGGACGAGTCCGCTTCGAATCGATATGAATTCCCGGTGGGTTTTGTGCTCGCGGCTGGTGAGTACGTCACCGTGTACTCAGGTTGTGGAAGCGATTTTGGCCTCGATCTCTACTGGTGCAGCGTGGGCTCGGCGATATGGAACAACGACGGTGACACCGCGTTCCTGACGGACCCCAACGGGAACACCCATACATCGAAGACCTATGCGCCTACAACGACAACTCAGTCTCCCACCACGACCGCGGTGAAGAGCGTGGCACCGACGACGGCCGGAGGCAGTGGCTGTCACCCGTCCTATACGGGACAGTGTGTCCCGGTAGGGGTGAGTGATGTCGATTGTGCGGGTGGTTCCGGCGATGGACCCGAATACACCGGCCGGGTCACTGTGGTCGGTCCGGACGACTACAAGCTCGACAACGATGGCGATGGCATCGGCTGTAACACCTCGTAACGGACGCCAATTCCGAAGGCGACCCTATCTCAGTCCCGGTTGGTGAGGAGGTCGAGGAGGTCATCCCCGTACGCCTCCAATTTGGCAGGGCCGATCCCGGCTATCGCGAGCAATCCTTCCGGAGTGGTTGGCCGCACTGATGCGATCTCGCTGAGGGTGGTGTCGTGGAAAACGACAAAAGCGGGTACGCCCTGGGAGGCTGCCTGGTCGAGCCTCCATCGCTTCAGCCGATCGAGGATGGTCTCGTCGATGTCGTTCGGGTCTCTGATGAGCGGTCCGGCACGGTTGGCAACTTCGATGCGATCGCCCCACTCGATCGTGATCTGCGCCTCGCCTCCATGGAGTTTGACCAGGTACCCGTCATCTGTGGAACCGGTCACCACGCCGACGTAACCACCCTGAACCTTGACCTCGTCGCCGGTGACGAGCCTGATCCCGGTGAGGATCGCAGCCTTCCTTGGAGGCTTCTCCTCTGCCGGCGACGATTGGGTCTTGGGTCGGCTCCCATCGATCTCGGCGAGGAACGGCGAGGGATGATCGCGGTCGGCGAGGATGGTGACTGTCTTGATTCCCCGGGTCATAGCTACGTGGAAGATCCGCCTTTCTTCCTCGATGTCGTTGGAGAGATGGTGTGGCATCAGTGAGGAGTCGGCGGCAAAGACAAGGACGTGATCCCACTCCAGCCCTTTGACCCGGTGGACCGTGGACAGGGTCACTCCCTCGGGCCGAGATGGTGTGCTGAGCCGTTCCCGCAACCACGACTCGAAACTGGCCGGACTGGCGTGGAGGCCGGCTATCCGTTGCAACGCGACCAGGTCGTCGCTCTGTCCGGACCGGTCGGCCTGGCTGCGGCCGGCGTCCAGAGCGTCGGCGGCCCGACTCAGCCCGATCTCTCCGGCGAGAGTCTCGAGTAGATGTGTCGTACTCGACGTCGACGCCCCCGCGAGTCGGAGATCGTCACAAAAGTCATCCCAACGCTTCATCCTCTTGCTGTCGAGGCTCTCGCCAAGACGCTCGATCTCGTCTATCCCGAAGGGGCCTCGCCTCCGCTCGATTGAGCTGGTGAAGAGACGGGTTAAACCCCGCCCCGGGCGCCGGATCACCTGGAACAGGTCGTTGCGGGTCATCGACTCGATGTCGAGGGCGATCCGGATCCAGGCGAGGGCCGCGCTGAGCAGGGTGCGGTCGAGGGCCGAGGCTGTGAGCATCGAATTGAACGCGATGTCATGCTCGGCGAGGGCCACCTGCACGGGGAGCAGGCTCGAGTTGACCCTGGAGAGCACGGCAATGCTGCCGGGCCGGGCACCGGCCCCGATGAGTTCGTTGATCCGGACGAGGGCCTGGCTGCCCAGGTCGATGCCGGCAGCCTGCTCGACCGTCAGGCCTTCGTTCTCGGTGGCAGCTCGGATCAGTTTGGGGAGTCGCCGATCGTTGTAGCCGAGGACGTTCGTCGCCGCGGCGACGACGTCGCGGGGACAGCGGTAATTGGTTTCCAATGCGTATACAGCGGCGCCCGGGAATAGCCTTTCGTAGTCGAGAAGGAAACCCGGATCTGCCCCGGCATATCCGTAGATCACCTGATCGTCATCGCCGACGCCAAACACGTTCAACCCGGGGCTTGCAACGAGACGGAGCAACAGAATGTAGGCGGGGGTCAGGTCCTGGAACTCGTCAACGAGCAGGTGCCGGCACTCCCGCTGCCAGTGCCGGCGCAGGTCTGCATCGGCAAGCAGAGCCTGTATCGCCCCGTAGATCTGTTGGTCATGGTCCGCTTCCCCACGATCGGCCAGAATCCTCTGGTACTTCTCGAAAACGTCAGAGAAACCGGGGATATCGTCACGACCGGCCTCGACTTCGATCGGCGAGCGAAGGCCAATCCGCACCTCACTCAAACCTTCTAGATATGGCCCGATAACGTCGGTGTTGGCTCGGGGTGGTGCCGGAGCGACCGGCTCGAGCCGACGTCGTTGTTCTCTCTCGTCGATGAGAGCCAGGCGGGG
>DATDCF010000079.1:0-2530 GCA_036524475.1 Acidimicrobiia bacterium
GGGGTATCCGAATCCGTCGGGGTCGGCCTCATCGGCGATATTGACCAGGCCTAGTTTTTAGTAGAGCTCACCGACATAACTGTGCGAGGACAGTGAGTAGAGGGTGTTGTCGATTTCGTGATAGATCACCGTGCCCTCTACCTGCGGCCCAACTTCTTCGACTATTGCGTCGATCTCGGTCTGCATGGAGGAAACCACCTCTGCCGCGTCCCCGAGGTGCCCCGTGGCGGCGCCGAGAGTCTCGAGCTCGGAATAAGCATCATCGATCGATGTGGCTGACGGCAGGAGTAGCACCGGCACGCCCACCGCGTCGAGTCCCTCAACGATGCCTCCCGGATCGAAAGTGATCACCACCAGGTCGGGCTCGAAAGCAAGGATCGCCTCGAGGTTCGGTGTAAACCCGGAGAGATCGGTAACCGGCGCCTCCTCCGGATAGTTCGATTGGTCATCAACCGCAATCACCTGGTCGCCGGCACCGATCGCATACAAGTTCTCGGTTGCCGACGGTGAGAGCGAGATAATGGCGTGCGGCTCGGCGGTGATCTCGACGTCTCCGCTCGGAGTTGAGATCGTGATAGGAAACCCGGAGAGGACCTCCGTCGTCGTCGATTCCGCCGATGTGGCTGTCACCAGGGTTGTGTCGGTGGTAGCCGTGGCACACGCCGACACTGCCAGCAGCAGTGCAAATAGAAGGTAAATCCTTCTCATATTGAAACATCCTCCGTTTAGGAGGATGAAGATGGGCGGCTTCCCTGAGCCCGGCGATGGGTCGCCAAGTTCCGTCTTCATCCGAGACTTCTTTGGGCCTTGGGCTCAGGCGACCTGGCTCATTCACCTCATTGAACGAGGCGACTTCACAGTTGCGGGACAGCGTCGGGATCGAACCGACTTCGCTGATTCCATGGCACCCGTCGGTTGTGACGGGCACGGATGATCATAGTCGCCCCGTCGGCGATCAGCCGATGCTGTCGTCGCGTATGCCGAGTGTCACCGGGATGGTTATTTCTGTCCCATCCCGTACCAGAACCACATCAACGGTCGCGCCGGCTTTTTTCGCCCGTACCAAAGAGGAAAGGTCAAAGATTCCCTGGACACGATCGCCGTCTATGGAGACAATCACGTCGCCGACCTGAATGCCGGCATCGAGTGCACCGGAATTGTCGAACACCTCTGTCACCAGAGCGCCTGCACGCCCCGAAGTGACGTCTTCACCCGACACACCGAGGAATGCGAACTGGATGTCGTTTCCGGCCACGATTTCCTGGGCGATCCCGTAAGCCACTTCGATCGGCACCGCGAAACCGACACCGTCGTTGGCGCCGGACAGAGAGAAGATGGAAACATTGATGCCCAACACCCGGCCATCGCGGTCTACGAGGGCACCACCGGAGTTGCCGGGGTTGATCGCCGCGTCAGTTTGCAACATCGAACGACAACCCCCGCTCTGGCATCCGACGGGCTGGTTCACCGCAGAGACAATTCCGGCAGTAACCGTCGACTGGAGATCCCACGGCGAGCCAACCGCGATTGCCATCTGTCCAACCCTGGGGGTGTAATCGAGGGCAAGTGCGGCAACCGGAATGTCGGTGCGATCGATCTGGACCACGGCGATGTCGGCCTCCGACGTCCCGCCGAGGACCGTGCCTTCGATATTCTCGCCGTTTTCAAGCCGGACCAACACGGTGTCTTCGCCGGCGACAACGTGAGCGGCAGTCAAGATCAGACCTTCGCTGTAGACGACACCGGACCCAACACCGTCGGTTGTATTGATCTGCACCACCGACGGCAGGATCTTCTCGGCAGCATCGGCGATGGGCTCAACGCCTTCGAGGTCGACAGGGGCTTCGACATTGACCTCATTGACGGGCTGGGTCGTGGTTGCTGCCGCTACCTCGCTTGGAGCAGGGGGTGCCGACAGGGCCAACCAGGAAACCCCCAAAACCGAGCCAACCAGCAAAAGTGAGAGGAGAATTCGTCCTGTCCAGTTCGGCTTTTTCTTCGACGGTGGGTCCACCTCGACGTAGAATTCTCCGGTTTGGATCTCATCATTCGGCGTTGGTTGGTCTGTCATGGTCTCCTGAACCTCTTGATTGAGTCAAAACTAGAGCTCAATCATTAAACATTCGTTAAGGGAGAGTTATTCGGATGTGGTTTCTGGGAACTCGATGTGGGAAGCCATAGCACCATTGTCGTACCGTTTCCCGCACTACCGGAGAATGAAGAGAGCCCGCCACTGTGGGAGTCGGCGACTCGTTCCACAATCGAAAGCCCCAGACCAATGGGGATCGATCCATTCTCCAACTTGATACCAGGACCTTCGTCAGAAACGGCAAGATACGCCCAATCATCGAAGACACCGCTGCCGATCGTCAGCGAGCTGGAAACCGGAGCGAACCTGATGGCATTGTCGACGAGATTGGAGAGCGCCCGTTCCAAAGCAAGCTCGACACCTTGGATCTCGACGGGATTCGATTTGTCCACGATCCGGACCCCGGACTCGAAAATAACCGGCTGATAGTCGCGCACTTTC
>DATDCF010000080.1:0-7740 GCA_036524475.1 Acidimicrobiia bacterium
ATCGCCGAAATCAAGTTTTCGCCGGTGGCGTAGGTCCCGGAACCCAGCAGCGTCCCGAGAGACCCGTTGGGTTTGGTGCGGTAGTACTTGTACACACCGTCACTCTGGCGATAGAACAGGAATTCGTCGATGCCGTCACCGTCCAGGTCGACCTTGGTGATCGAATCCCACCCCAACGAATAGTTCCCGGACGAAAGCAAAGTCCCCAGCGAACCATCGGGTTTGGTCCGGTAATACTTGAAAACACCATCTGCTGACCGATAGAAAAATAGCTCGTCGGTTCCGTCGCCGTCTACGTCGACCTTGGTGATCGAATCCCACCCCAACGAATAGTTCCCCGAAGACAGCAGAGTTCCCAGCGCCCCACCGGTTTTGGTCCGGTAGTACTTGAAAACACCATCGGATGGCCGATAGAACAGCATCTCGTCCCGGTGATCGCCATCGACATCAACTGTCGCGATCGAATCCCACCCCAACGAATAGTTGCCGGATGAGAGCAGGGCTCCCAGGGAACCGTCACCATCCGAAAGGTAATATTTGAAGAGTCCGTCCGTTGGTCGATAGAAGAAGATCTCGTCATGGCCATCGCCATGGAGGTCGACACCGGTTATCGAGTCCCATCCGACCGAGAAAGCACCAGACTGAATAGGTGTGCCAAAGCTCGAGTCCGGTGCGACATCGAAAGTCTCCGCCAGCCCACTCGATGCGTTGTACATCAGAATCTCGTCATTGTCGAACACGTCAAAGCCGACCCGCCTTTTGCCAAAAGCCGAGTGAGTGCGGAGGTCAGCCCCGGTCACTAAAATTGATCGCAGCTCGGTGTTGGTCCTGGAGTCGTAACCATCGCCGGTGTGGTGTACGAAATAGATCCGCCCGCCCACCCAGGTTGGTGCCTCAAGATTTCCCGATGTCGAATAGAGGGTAGAGACGACGCCCGATGCCAATTCAATCGTGCGGATCCGGCGCAAGCCCCCGGTATTGATCACGTAGGCGAGTGACAACCCATCAGGGGAGAAATGGGAGTCGTAACCAGCGACGACACGGAGAACGGGTGTGCCCCCGGCAAAAGGCACAGTCCAAACGCCCTGTGGGTTGTCATACGAAACGAGGGACGCGTCTGGCGAAATCGCCGGACGAATGGCGCCCACATTGCCTGTCAATTCGTTGGTCTCACCGGTGGCGAGGTCGAAAACGCCCAGCCGGCAACAAGACGACCGCAAAATGGACGCCGATGGATTTTGGCTATAGACGAAGGCCGAACCATCCGGAGTCCAGGCCGGGTCGAACTCACCATACGAGCCGGTTGTAACCTGTTGCAGGTTCGCGCCATCGGTGTCAACGAGAAATAAGGCGTACCGACCGAAGGATCCGTCTTCGACGACACCCGCGAACGCCACTCGATCGCCGTCCGGCGACAGTGCCGGGAAGGTTATCGAATCGATGTCCGCGAGCAGAGAAGTTGTTCCACCACTGATGATCACCGGAACGTACCGGTCTTGTCCGTCGGCCTCGAGCTGAACCCAGCCATCGGCGCCGGCGACACCGCACATACACAGGATCATTCCGGAAATCGCGGTGAGCCTGACCCACGAGCGCCAGGAATGAGAGATGAGGTGCCCGGGCGAGCGAGTCATGTGAGTCTGATCAATTCGCCGCACCGTCCAAATCCACGGCAGTAATCGAATCCCAGCCGGTGGAGTAGAAACCCGAGCTAATCGGCGCGCCCAAAGAACCATCCGAATTCACCTCGTAGTACTTGAACGTCCCATCAGCAGACCGGTAGAAGAAGAACTCATCCTGAAAATCCCCATCCAAATCGACCTTGGTGACCGCCGACCAACCAGTGGAATAGACACCGGTGACGATCGGGGCACCCAAGGAGCCATCGGGATTCACCTCGTAGTACTTGAACGTCCCATCAGCAGACCGGTAGAAGAAGAACTCATCCTGAAAATCCCCATCCAGATCAACAGCAGTGATCGAGTCCCAGCCCGTGGAATACACTCCGGCCAAGATCGGGGCACCCAGAGAACCATCCGGGTTTACGTCGTAGTATTTGAATACTCCATCGCTCTTCCGATAGAAGAAAAACTCGTCGAGCCCGTCTCCGTCGAGATCCACCTTGGTGATGGAACTCCAACCCGTCGAGTAGGTGCCTGATTTGATCGGGGCTCCCAGCGAGCCGTCCGGATTCACCTGGTAGTACTTGAAGACCCCGTCCTGAGACCGGTAGAAGAAGATCTCATCGTTCGGAACTGATTCGCATTCGAAGCTCTCCTCTCCTCCGCACGAGTCGCTGCCCGAGCCCCCAAATGACCGATCCTCACCCGTACCCCCGATTAAGACGTCATCGCCCGCGCTTCCACAAATGGAGTCATTTCCTCCTAGTCCGAACACCCAATCGTGACCGAAGATTGCATGAATGATGTCGGCGTCATCGGTGGCGAAAATCAAGTCATTGCCCGGACTCCCGAAGATCGTCGGCGTCTTTCCGTCGCAAGTCAATGTTGCTGGATCGAAACCAAAATTCAACGGGACGATCGTGGCACGGAATGAGATCAGTGTTGCGTAGAAGATGTCACCAGGGCAGGACGTTGACCCGAGGTCGCGGTGGCCGACGATGGTTTCAGAAGTGAACACCTCGCCCGGATCGAAGCCGACCGCGCCAGACCCTGCCGTCAGTGATACCGAGCCGTTTGGGTCGATGGAATGCCATCCGGTGAGCCAGTTGACGATCATTCGCAACCCATCGATATTCGCTGTACTCGGAGCAGCGATATCAAAATTGCCCATCATCGCAACACCCTGGGTTTGGCTGTTGAAACCAGCGGTATGTGCTCCTTGCACAGGGGATGACTTCGAGCCGGTTCGTCCCTCCCACACACCTCCGAACCGATCCACGAGGAAGTTGTAACCGATGTCGTCCCAGCCTCTTCCGTTCACGTGATACAGGCAGTGGCCGAGGATGATTCCGGGGACCTGGTCAGCGGTGTAGCTATTCGATGCCGCCGTATGGTGGATTACAACGGCCCTGGCCGAGCTGTAGTCTGTCTCGGCCCCCTCTCGCCGACATCCCTGTGTGTCCCAATTTGATCTGTCCATCACAAAAGACGCGCCTGCCCACGATGGTGCCGGTGGATAGTTCGCAACCGTGCCTGAAGAAAAAGTGGATTGCGAGTCGCTACCCGCCAGGAGCTCGGTGTCCAGCAACATCGCCTCCGCCGCGACGGTGTCGCCGATCGCGGCAAATCTCACCGCAGTAGCCCCACCCGTGTAGACCGGGGCTGATCCCATCCGGTTCACGCCGGAATCGGGGCCTTCTCCTTCATCAACCGGGACGTCTAGCCAGTCTCCCCAGGCACCGTTCTCGTCACGAACCTGAAGCCAGAGATGCGAGAACCTTCCAGAATCCCAAAGCAACCCGACCATATCAAAGGACGCCTCCAGCTCAGCTGAGAGACGGATCGGTTCCGAGGTAGCCGATTCGAGGGGTAGCGAAATACCGCCCGCCGTGGTCTCGAGCCAGGTCACTTTGACGGACTCGGTTCCCTGATCTCCTGGCGCGGATTCCGCGGGCTGTGCGCCGCTGAACCAGAAGAAAAATAAGAGCCCTGCAAGGGCGAGCCATTTCGACATCGTCACGATCCTAAAGGGGGATCGAGATAAGCTCAGAAACTCGCGATCGTCGCCCGCAACAATTCAACCTCACTACCGACCGTCGCCTCCGGTCCTGTCTGGCGTCTCGCCCTCTCTGCGGCGCCGGCCGACATCTCGAGAAACAACTCCGGGTCTGACTGGAGAGCGAGCAGCCCGCGAGCAAGGGCGGAGGTGTCATCCGATGGAGCGAGGACGCCAATCGACTTGTCCACGAATTCCGGAATCGACGCAACTGCGTTCGTCACCGGTACCAGTCCCGAAGCCATACCCTCACCGAGTGTCATCCCTTGACTGTCCCACCGGGTAGGAATCAATAGCACCCCGTTCCGTCCGAAGATGTCGACCATTTCCGCCGGCTCGAGGAACCTTTGAAATACTGACACATTGGGATACTTGTGTAGGAAGGCCATGTCCTCTTCGAAGTGTTTGCCATCGCCGTAAATTTCAAAGGACATCGATGCAAACGCGTCAGATCCCGCCAGCTCCTGGATCGCCTGGCTCAAAAGGTCGGTTCCGTAGTTCCGTGCCGAGAAACTGCGTACCGCCACCACTCTCTGCCTCATTGCGGGCTCTTTTTTCCTGTACTTGAAGAGATCGGTGTCAACCACGTTGTGAATTACCTGTGCGTTGATCGCCGCCACGCCAGCGAATGACTCGGCGACACCACGCATGAATTGTGAAACGAAGACCTTGGTCACGCGTTTGTCGAGAAAGAGATCATTCATCAACCTTCGGCGGTCGACTTCCAAAGCGTCCCAATACGACCCTCTCTCGACAATCTCGTCGGTTGCATAGTTCTGTTCGAGCTCCCTCCAGGGGCGCGCCTCGAAGCCGTGGATCCAAACGTGCATGGGGATTCGACCGAGATACGACCTCAGCCACGGCCATACATCCGGAGACGGGTGGTGCCAGCATATTTGAGCCGGACAGACCTCGGCGAGAATCTCCGGGATTTTGTCGATGGTTCCCCTGATTACCTCCACCCCGTCGCTGTTCTCGCTGGTGAGATCGCCACTGTCTGGCACAAAAACGACGACATCGAGGCCGCTAGACCGGTAAAAACGCACCCTTCGCTGAACCGGTTGCCCGCCATACGAGTCGCCCGCCGTAGGGTACTTGGGCGCAATGATCAGCAATTGATCGCGTTTCGGGGCGAATGGCAGATCTTGATCCGGTGTCTCGTCATTATTCGATCTCAACCGACGCCACATCCAGCTGGGCAATCCGGTGATCTGCTTGTCGATCCGGAGACGCTCGATTCTCTTTCCGTGAGTGAGAAGGGCAGAGGCTGCTACCTGGCTCGATTGCTCCAATCGCTCGAGCTTTGCCTCGGCTACTTCGAGTCTGGCCAAAACTTGATCGATCTCGCTCGCAAAGAGACGATCTCTGGCTGACTGCTCCTCGGGGCCGGTCGATCCCTGGTTTCCCACTTTCTAGCTGTCCTCCAAACTCAGGATCAAGTCGACAAGTCGCTCGGTTTGCACTTTCCGGGAAAATTCTTTTCGTTGCTTGCGCTTCGACTCGGTCGGCACATAACTGGCAAAGAATGTGCGGAGGTCATTCGGGTCGTTTCTCACCCAGAACACTCCTTCGAGACCATTCGTCGTCTCGTGAAGGTTTCCAGTTCGCAAGTCCCCATTCGTGACCACGATGATGTCGAGGTCGCAGGCGATGTAATCAAAGATCTTGGTGGTCTGCGTCGACGATTCACCCGTGGTCAATACCAGTCCGGCGTCAGCATTTGCCATTTCTGCAACCATAGCTTCATAAGGGAGCAGCCCAATTGCACGCCCATTCGGGTGATACTTGATGGCATTCGAATGTGAGTAATCCCGCCCGTAGTGCTCCAGGATCATCCCTCCAGGGGGGAGCGCGTCGAGAATCGGGTCCAGCGGGAGATTCCGGAACACTGTCCCCGAGTACACGATCCTCACCCCGGGACCAGTCGATGACGATGTGCTGGCTAGTCCCAGAACTCGATCCACCACCTCGCCGTTGAACCCATTTGCAACGGTCACCCTGGTTCTGTGTGTTTGCGGTGATATCTGGCGTAAGCAGTCTTCGTTGACCGATACAACCGCGTCGCAGGCGTCGACCATTTGCCTCTCAAGATCCATCAAATGGGCGCGCTGGTCAACCGACAGGTTGAACCGGGGGTTCCACGCGAAGGGATCGCGAAAATCAAGAACGACGCGCGAGCCCCAGCATTCCTTGAATAACGGGGCCATTAAGAAGTAGTAGAAGGGGTTGCCCGACATGACCACGGTGTCAAACCGGTGATCCGAGGTATCGAGGAAGTTGGCAATCCCCTCGTTCCAGCTTGCCCCGAGCCTGTCGAGGCCCAGTTCCCGGAGCCTGCGGATTAGACCCCACGTGTCATCGCCAACCCGGAGTTCCCCTGGGTCTGGAACCACCATCACAGAATCCTGACCTGCGGCGGCCGCTGTGGCGGTGAGCCAGGAAACAGACATGGCACGGTCGCGGCCTTTGGCGATGACTTCGAGAGAGTCCTTCCAATAGCTGAGCCTCTGCACCGACACAGGAGTCGTTGGTGGTGCGAAGTAGGAAACCAGCAGCACCTTGTGATCCGTCGCCCCGTTCTTGTTTAGAGTCTCGAAAACGATCGGAGCCTCGTCGACCAGGAGATCATCGACTGCACCGATCACGGTTTCCAGGTCGTGGATTGCGAGTATCCGAGCGGGCACCACATGAGTGTCCTCCCAATGGTCGAGAACGCCCGGGCCGCTGACGAAAACCGCCTCTGCCGCAACCCAGAATCTGAGGAATGGGTAGTGGTACTCCGGGTCGTTGACGAGGGCCAGATAGGGTCCGGGAATCAGATCGACGACGTTCGCTGCAACCGGGGACCTTTCTTCTGGGTTGATCATCACCAGTGCGGAGATCTCACCGAATTCTGGATTCCCCTGTTCGCAGAAAAGCGAGATCAGTGCGGCAGCACCTTCACCGACGTCACTGTGCAGGATGTGACGAGCCGATGCATGTTGCTGACCACCCACGAATCTACTCATGACCAGGACCTTGGAGCGAAGCCGGACTACGTCGACGGCTCCGTAGAACAGCGAGAGCAATGCGGCAGGCAAATGCTGGCCCCCGAGCTCTACGATTAGAACCCTGCTCTGCTTGGAGTCTGGCGGCCGGGACTCGAGAAGGGCACGTATCCGGGATCGATCCAACTGCGGGACCGACCTTCCTGAGTCTTCTTGCAGCTCCAAAGTTTGAGTCTCAAAGGCCGAAGCGATAGCAGCCTGAACAGCCAACTCATTCCGCAATCGGTCCGCAGCTTCCTTTTGGTCCACGTACCAATTTCGCCGCTGTTGATAGCTGAGCGCGCTGTCGATGCCATATCGCACCAAGGAGTTCTGCATGACCCGATTGGACGAGTCCGTATGCTGAAACAAAACGGTGGGACTCGCGTTGAAGAGGCCGACCGGGACATACGATTCGCCAAGCAACGCCGAGACGGCGTCGAACTGGTCCAGTGACAGGACTTCCACCGACAGGTGGGGAAAATACGTCTGGAGTACCCGAATCGCCCCCCTGAGCACCGCGGCCTCATGCCCTTCGACATCGATCTTCAGATAAGTGCACCCATCTAGCCGAGCATGGAAAGTATCGAGGGGGGCGGCCAGCACTTCGATCCCATCAGTAGCGTCGGTGGCAACCTCCTCGGTCACCGACATGGAACCCGCATTTGACACGTCGGAGGGAGACATGTGGACGGTGCCCTCGAAATCAGATAGAGCTATGTTGTGGCATTCGACCAGGTCTTCGACATCGTTGTCGGCAACATTTGCGAGCAGCAGGCGGTAGGCATCGGGGTTCGGTTCGAATGCAACAACCGGCAAACCGAGAATACGAGCGAAGTAGATCGTGTGGTTCCCGATATGGGCCCCGACGTCCACCACCAACCCATCCCCGGACAAAACTCCGGACAAGGACTCCAGGAACGGGCTCTCATAAAATTCTCCCGCCGACTCTATGTAGTCGCTCACCGAACAACCCTCGAGGAGGTTCATGGTGATTTGGTGTCCCCGATGAGAGAAGGTTCGCTGCCGCGATGGG
>DATDCF010000081.1:0-2049 GCA_036524475.1 Acidimicrobiia bacterium
GTTCCATGGCCAACGCCGATTTTCCCGCAGCCGTGGGCCCGACGATGGCAATGAGTGAGTTCAGACGGCCTCCCCGATGAGGCTGTGATGGCCGGCCGAGATGATCCGTGCTTTGAGAAACGATCCACCGGCATGTTCGCCGGCAACGCTAACCACCTTCCCGGTGCGGGTCCTCGTGGTGGCGACCTCGGGCCGCTTCCGGGATGGGCCTTCGCTGAGAACTTCCACAACCTCGCCCACGAGGTTCTGGTTGATCTCGGATGAGATCCTGTCCTGTAGGGCGACCAGTCGCTCAAAACGCTCCTGGATGACCGGGGCCGGGACAAAGTCTTCGACCATGTTTCCTGCGGCGGTTCCGGGGCGGGGGGAGAAAATGAAAGTGAACGCGGCATCGAATCGTGCCGTCTCGACGACCTCCATCGTCATCAAAAAGTCTCCTTCGGTCTCTCCGGGAAATCCGACGATGATGTCCGTCGACACAGCCAGACCGGGAATGGTCTCACGTGCCATCTCGAGACGCTCGAGGTACTTCTTCTTATTGTAGCCGCGGTGCATCGCGCTGAGGATGCGGTCAGAACCCGACTGCAGGGGAAAGTGAAGCTGCTCGCAAACGGCAGGAGTCTCTGCCATCGCCTCGGCAACATCTATCCGGAAATCGTTGGGATGGGGGCTGGTGAATCGAACTCTCTCGATGCCATCGATGGCACCAACTCGGCGGAGCAGATCACCGAAAATGGGACGCCGTTTCCCGTCGATGGCGAGATCCCGTCCATAGGTATCGACGTTCTGGCCGAGAAGAGTCACCTCGACGACGCCGTCGGCGGCGAGACGCTCCGCCTCGCGAACGATATCGCCGGGTCGCCGCGAAATCTCGACACCGCGGACTGACGGTACGATGCAAAAGGTGCAAGAGTTGTTGCAACCCACCTGGATGGTGATCCATGCTGAGTGCGCCAGCTCCCGTTTCACCGGCAACGATGAGGGCATTGCCTGTAATTCGTCGACCACCTCCGTTATCGGGCCCCAGTGCTCGGCGTGATCGATCAAGTCGAGTACCCGGTCGAGATTGTGAGTGCCCATCACGACGTCGACCCAGGGTGCTCTTTCCCGCACCATGTCACGTTCCTTCTGGGCCGCACAACCGCCGACCACGAGCAGCATGTCGGGGTTGAAGTCTTTGATCTCCTTCAGTTGACCGAGGTGCCCGTACATCCGGTTATCGGCGTTTTCCCTGATGGTGCAGGTATTCACATAGACGACGTCAGCTTCACCATATGAGTGGACAGGCGTCATCCCGTCCAACTCGAAAAGCCCGGCGATCCGCTCTGAGTCGTGCTCATTCATCTGGCACCCGAAGGTTCTGATGAAATAGCTCTTACCGGGACGGGTTGGCTTGCGCCGGTTGACCTCGCGCACGGTGGGATTGGGCAATAGCGTCAATTCGGGCATGTCATACCGGGTCCTAGCGGGCGAAGTCTGTCGACCTGAATTCCCGGATCACAGTGACCTGGATCTGGCCGGGATATTGGAGGTCTTCCTCGAGTTTACGGGCAATCTGTCGGGAGAGGTCACGCGCTTCGAGATCCGAGACCGATCCGGGGTCAACCACGACTCGGACTTCACGACCCGCCTGGAGTGCGAATACCTGGTCGACGCCGGCAAACTCCATTGCCAGTGTTTCCAGACGCTCGAGGCGTTTGACATACCCTTCAAGCGACTCGCGGCGAGCCCCTGGTCGCGCCGCCGAGACAGCGTCTGCTGCCTGGACCAGGACCGCCAGGATTGTGCGGGGTTCGACCTCGTTGTGATGTGCCTCGATCCCATGGACCACGGCCTCATCCTCGCCAAAACGACGGGCGATTTCGGCGCCGATAAGTGCATGTGAACCCTCGACCTCGTGGGTCACCGCTTTGCCGATATCGTGGAGCAGCGCCGCCCGCTTGATGGCAGTCGGATCAAGACCGAGCTCGGACGCGAGCATGGAAGCGATGTGGGCCGTCTCCACCAGGTGATTGAGGACATTCTGTCCGTAGGAAGTCCGGTACTTGA
>DATDCF010000082.1:0-3319 GCA_036524475.1 Acidimicrobiia bacterium
ATCCTCAGGGATCGAAAAGATCGCCAACCCCTTTCCATCATTGTCTATCCCCCAGTGCTGAAGGTCGTACACCTCCATTAGCCTTTCCAATGCGATGGGGAAATGCCCGGTGGCGTGATGCATAAACGGAACGATGAGGTAGTCGAACTGACCGATGACTTCCGCATCTCGCTCGAAGCCAAACTTGTAGGTCGGGTCCTCCTCCGCTCTCCGCTCTTGTAACCGTTGAATCGTGCCCGTTACGCGGACATCATCGCTGTACTTCGCTAGGTAGAAGTCCAACAGCGGGGTAGGGCGAAATGACGGCTCGTAAATCACATAACTGGAGTCCACATTGGACTCAACGATGTCGACTATGTCACGTGCGGCCCCTCGCCAATCGGCCTTTGGCTCGGTAGCCGCCGCATATCCCTGCGGAAGAACCATAAGCCCAATAGCCGCTACAACAAGCAGGACCGCCCATGCCTTCTGAGAGAAGTTCCGATCAGATGCAACACCGCGTATGCGTCCGGTAAGATTCGCGATTGCATGGGCAGCCTTTTCCACAGCTAGCACGAGGAGCGGGGCGAGAGGAACTACGCTTGCAACGAAGTACCTGTCGGAATAGAGCGCCACTCCTGCAACAAGAAACGCAAGGTAAAGAACCACCACGGGGAGCACCATCCAACCGAGAAGGTAGATCGTCGTCCAAGCTTCGATCCGTTCCGGACTCGATGTGGTGCGTCTCACTACAGCGGAAACTGCACCCACTCCGACCACCACGACAAGCGTCAGAGCGACCCACCCGACCATCCCTGGCATGCTGATATTGGGTGCTACAACACTGTCCAACAGGGTGGCAAAGGGGTTCGGGAGCTCGCTCGCACCCGCGATCGTGAAGGGTCCCGAGCGCTCGCCAAATTCCCTGAGCAGATTCCGGCCCCACACACCTATGAAGATGGCGGCCTGCATGCCGTACAAGACCGCGACACAGCCGATTCCCTTTGGCCATGTGCGCGGGCGAATCGCGGACACCACGAATATGCAAGCGAGCAGTCCCTGGGCAACCCAAAAGAACGCGTTGTAGTAATGAGTCAACAGAAGTGCGGAATTCGCGACAACGAACGTCGACCCCGTCGGGGACACCAGGGCAAGTCTCCAACCTTCTTGCATCCCCCTGCGCAGAATGCGTAACAGCAGGTATGAGGATACGGTCACGAGGAACATCGTCTGCGCATAAGGCCGCGTTTCGAGGCTGTAATAGAAGGGTGTGTACATCAAGTTGAAAGTGATAACTGAAGCAATGGCAATCCTTTTGGAGAAAGCAATGCGCAGCAGCAAGTAGAGGAAGAGACCTGCGAGTGTTATGTAGATGATCGACAGGAGACGCGTCGCAACCTCGGAGTCGCCGAGCCAGTTCATCCATTCGTAGAGGATCACGAAGTACAAAGGTGGGTACACGGTGATGTTTGCCAGGACACGCACCAGTTCTTGAAGACTCTCGTTCCACCCCCCGTGGATCGTCACTGCGTACAGTTCGTCGAGCCAATAAGACTGGCGGTCCGCGATGAAGAGGCGAGTCAGGAACGAGCCAATTAGCACCGCCAATAACAGCGATTCCGAACTCACCCACCCCCAGACTCGCTCTCCGAACGCCCTCATGTGGGAGGGCTCGGTCGCCGATTCCCCTCCTACGACCTCGGCTGCCGTGCCGGCTTTCGTACCGCCCGAGATCATGCTGGATATGTGCGTTGGCAGTTGGCGATCAGGCACGCCGGCGAGTCGACGTTCATAGCTCCGATATCCCCTGGGAGGGGAGGATGGATTGCGTATCGGCTCATCGGGACGCGTTCCAGTTCATTCTCTGTCTTGGTGATTCGGGACATGGTATCGGTCCCCGCCGAGATGTCCGCAGTCTCGTGTGTTCGCTTGGTTCCCGTCGAGCATGGGTGCGGCCTTCCGCTGTCAGCCAAATCCGAAGTCTCCTCGCCGACCCAGGCCCATGAAGAAGTCTGCGCATGAGTGCATGAGGCATTAACGGACGCCGGGTCTAGGGTGAAAAGGGCCCAGCCACTCAGGACCTGGACCCGGCTACCGATAATTCTCCTGATGCACCACCCATCCCGTCGCTTGCCAGAGCGTTTCCTCGTCGTCTTCGCCCTCGTGCTGGCCACCGCTCCCCTGCTGCCACGCCCCGTCGTGGCGGCGACAGAGAAGCCCATGCTTCTGGGCTTCGCTTCCGGCATGGAGTGGAGGTCGGCAGTCACCACCCTCACACAGCAAGTTGGCAAACCCCCCGCCATCTACCAGCTCTTCTTCGAGGTCGAACGTGATTGGACCCCCGAGCCGATCGCCGAGCTCCTGACGGAGCTCGAGGGGCGCGGAATGACGCCGTATCTGGAGATGACCGCAAATGATCTTGGTGCGCTGAATGGAGGCGCCCTCGACACCAAGCTGCGCCAGATGGCAAGTGTCCTCGCCGGCTGGCTCCAGGAGCGCCCCGGCCGGACAATGCTGGTCGCTCCGCTACCGGAGATGAATGGGAACCATCCCTGGTCCGGCCAACCTCACGGCTACAAGGCCGCATATCGGCGTATACGGGCCGCATTGCTCGACGAGGGCCTGACTCCTCGGCAGATCCGGTTCCTGTTCGCTCCATATGGGGACAACAGTCACGGCTTCGGTTACGAGGACTACTACCCGGGCGACGAGGTCGTCGACTTGATCGGCTTCGCCGAGATCAACAACGGGAGCCCGGCGTGGCGAGACTACGAGTTCACCTTCGGACGGTATATCGATTCGCTGCGCACCCAAGTCTCGCTGACCAAGCCGATCCTCATCACCCAGACCGCATCCATTGAGACCGGTCCGAACGGCGAGTCCCGGTCTCAATGGCTCGACGACATGTTCACCAGGCTGAAAGCGCACGACCAGGTGATCGGTGCCATCTACTTCAATCGCGATCGTCCCGAGAGGAACCTCGACTTCAAGGTGGTGGACAACGGACGAGTCGACCCGGCCTTCCGCGACGGCTACCGAACGTGGAGCCCACCCAGTGAGGCGTCATGGGTATTCGACGGTCGCATGGATGCTTGGGTCCAGGAGCGGGAGGCCAGATTCAGCGGATTTCTCGACGCCCATGGTCACAGATTCGAAGCCGCCATTGACTGGTTGGCTGGCGAGGGAATCACCAAGGGGTGCAACCCGCCGCTCAACACCCGCTTCTGCCCCGACGCCAACGTGACACGGGGTCAGATGGCGGTGTTCCTGGCCCGCGCCCTCAACCTGCCGGCAGCATCCAGGGACTACTTCAGAGATGACCGGGGTGCTTTCTACGAAG
>DATDCF010000083.1:0-12848 GCA_036524475.1 Acidimicrobiia bacterium
GAGTCCCCGCCTGTCCCCGAATCCGTCGCTGAAGTTGAAACGGATGGAACATATCCGGTGTGACAACGGGGATCTCTGCCACCACCGGATACAGCTTGGTGCCTACCGCTTCAGGCCCGAACTCGATCAGCGAAACGAAGATATCTCCGTCGGTCAATTGCTCGACCACCCCTCCTCCGTAATCCGCTCTTTCGGAGGGAAGCGGCACCGTAGCTGCGTGTAAAACCGGCATGGAGGTGCCAACGTCGTCGGGGCTGCCCTGGCGGATACGACACTCCCACCCCACAGGCACTTCGACGCCAACCCCATTGAGTGTCAGGACGGGGCCTTTTGCCGCCGAATCAGATTGCACCGGAAGCTCCGAAGATCAGAACCAACCCGTACCCGGCATAGGTCAACGACCGGGCACGACTTTCGAACCCGGCGAACACGCGCATCGAATGTGTCAGGTCCCCGGCGGTCTCCACACCGGCGGTCCTGACAAGTAGCACGGAGCGTCCGAAGCCGAACATAACGCCCATCAGCGCTGCTGCGGGCAAGCCAACGAACATCGACGAGAAAATGAGTGCCCACACTGCCCACACGGTCACATACGTTGCGATCCCCGTGCCCAGTTGCAACCCGAATCCCAAACCAACAACCCAGTCTCGATAGGTTCCCAGCCAGTCCTCATTCACCTGCCGTCGTGGCCCCGGAGGACGGACGCGCGCTGCGTCGAGCAGTAAAGCGACGGCGATCGCGACCCAGGCAACCCACAAGAGGTCGTCGCCGAGACCGATGACGTCGCCTGCGAGCCCAAAGAGGCTGTAGGTAGCCGCACCGGCAGCGAAGGCCCCGACCCCGAAGGCCAAAACGGAAACCCACCACGACCCGCTCCTGCCCCGCTGACCCAGCGGGGTGATGCTAGAAAGCATCGATTCCCCTCATGGCGACCATGTCGATCGAACTCCGATGAGAAACGCAAAACCTGAAAGGACCCAGGTGGCATTGCTCATGATGAACCGTCAACAGTGCCCGGGTCGGGGTAGAGCCTGGGGTCACCCGGTTCGATTCCCGCATCGCGCAACTCACGGTCGATTCGATGTTCCCGTTCGGCATCGGCGTTGCTCTTGGCCGCGCGTTTCCGATCCCATGTCTGGTCATTCGCTGAGTCCGCGAGGAATTCCTCCAAAGCGCTGAACGTCATCGCCGAGCCCTCACCAATAACACCTGTACCCGGATCAACCATCACGAAATAGGGAGCACCCGGCACCTCGAAGTCCTCCCAACCTTGCGAAGTCATTACGACGTCGGCAGAACCTTTCCTCAAACTCGCCGCCCGGCTCGGGCTCTCTTCGTCAGCGCCAAGGGTGGCGATAACGATACGATGCTTTCGACCTCCAAAATACCGCTCCGAGCCATCGAGGTTTTCCCAGAACACCGAACACGAAGAGCATGTCGTGCTCAGGAATGCGATCAGTAATGGATCGACTCCAACTCCGGTCGAAATGGCCACCGGGTCGCCCGACGGATCGACGCCCACCAGGTCTGGAGTTGCCCGGTCCGGTTTGGTACCCACGTTCAGGCGCAACTCGTTCTCATGTGCGTGACCCTCAGGGCCGAGGTCTGTGCCGGCCCCGATCGACTCGAGTCTGCGCAAGATGTCGGCGTGGCTCCGCAGTAAACCGAATACCAGGATCGCAAGCAGGCCGACCACCACCACGATGGCGATGATGACCCCGTCTGCGACGGTCACGAGCTCAACTCCAGGCATGGTGCTGTTTGGTTGGCCGTGTAGTTGTCACTCAGCAAGGTCGACCCACAATTGTCATACAACA
The DNA here is from genome assembly GCA_036524475.1 of Acidimicrobiia bacterium. Lineage (GTDB taxonomy): Bacteria > Actinomycetota > Acidimicrobiia > Spongiisociales > ZC4RG35 > MA-ANB-1. The sequence continues at coordinate 1,818 of DATDCF010000083.1, forward strand.
CATAAGGTGGAACGCAGCTAACGACCCTGCAGGTGACAGGTCCCGAACAGGAAATGTCAGTGTTGCACTGCCCGTAGCGGAAGAGGGCACAACAGACGTGGCGTTTGTCACAAGATCCCCCGGTGTCCGGACAGCTACAACTGCAGGCGATGCAACTCGAACTGCAGAAGTTGCCACACCCGCTGGTGCAAGTGCAGAGAGGGTGACAATCGACGTAATAGCGACTCGAGGGTTGCCCGTTCACAAGGCAATAGCTCGACCCGGTCGCCCGCCACCAGCCTCCGACAAAGTGCCCGGGTGGGCAATTGTTGATCCCACGATGAATCGAGCAACAGAATGCGCTATATCCGTCGTTGCATCCGGGTGCCGGTCCGCAGACTGCGGCATATGCAGTGATTGGGCGAAGCACAAAAGTCGCGGGAGCGACAACGAGGGCCGTAGCAGCCATCGTAACCTTCGAAAGAAAGCTCCTCCGCTCGTTATCCGTTGGCGGGTGGGCCCAAAGGACTGCTCGTTCGAAAATCGTCACCGGCTTCGCACTCCAGCCAGCCGGGCGCCCTCGCCGATTACCATCCAGGCGAGCGCGCCACCGACCAGGGCAACGATCAAGCCCAGAAATCCGGTCGAACCTGGATTGCCCTGGCCGCGTGCGACTTCCAAACCTGCACCAATCGAGCTTGCTACGGCGACGACATTCACCACGATGTGGCCCCAGTAAGGCGGGGTGTCAGGTGTCCCCAGACACCCGCAACTCGCCACCGGGACCGAACGCCGCAATGCGGCAACGATCCATACGAGGAAGGATAGATACATGACTCCTTGGGCAATGTAGGCGGGAGCAGAACGAGTCACCAAAACCGAAACACCGATCGATATCTCAGCCAAACCCAGAAGGCGTGCGGCATTGTCATTGACCTGTAGCCCCATCGCTCTGATTGCTCGCGCCGTGTCAAATGGTTTTACGACCTTGGCCATTCCGGTTGCAACCAACAAAGCGGAGAAGATGGCTGCAGTTGTCCCAAGCACCCTTGGGACTGTAGCTCAGGGCGTTTTACTCCCAGAACCCGAGTAGCCCCTGGCTATGTCGCCGGAGAGAAACTCCGGTTGCGGGCCTCGAGCAGGGTGTCGGGGCCGAAGGTCTGAAGAAGCTTTCGATTCAACAGATCTTCGGATTCGATTCGAATCCGGATCGCCTCGACCTGATCGGCATCATCGGTGTCGTAGACGGTCATGGTGTCACGAGCGCCAACGAAGCGATACTCCTCGAATCGCTTGAGCCGGGTCATTCTTCTTCGGGCGATCTTTCCCGTTCCGGGGCGTCAACCAACCCAGTCGGGATCTCGGCCGTGCAATTGGGGCACACCACTACCGCCACCGCCCCCGCATAGAACGAGAATTCACATTCGGGACAGGTGATCTTGGGAACAACCGGATCCGGTGGAAGCGGCGGAGGAGTCGGTGCCATGTGGGACTGCACGCCAGGAGCGGTGGGATACCCACCCTGGGTAGGTGGTGGTGCAGCTCCCCCGGCGTCGCGAATCATGTTCACCGAGCCACATGACGGGCAGGCGTAACGACCCGGTCCGGGGGCGTCGAATTGGGTTCGGCAGGCTCCGCATCGCACCATCATTTGCAAGTCCTCATTTCATTTCTCCTCAAGTGGTGCGACCGGCTCTCCGACCGCCCCGATTTGTACCAAATAGTCAGCTTCATATCGAAGCACATCGGCGACGTCTTCAGGTGAATGCGTCACACCGTGTTTTTCCCTGATCTCCGCGACGATGAAGTCCACCGAAGCTTCGTGTCCCCCGGCGACAGTCTCAACCGGATTATTCCGATTATCTTGCGCCAGGCCCTGCATATAAAAGATCTCCCACTCGATGATCCGGAGAATGTCATTGCTGGAAAGCCCGGTCTTACCATCTGCTTGGAGTCTCTCCGCAATATGTTTCACCGCGTCGTCTATCACATACTCCAGGGGGTCGTAAGACGGCCGGCGTTTCGCTTCCTGGTAGACGACCATCGCAACTATCACCAATAGCAAGCCCACGAGAAGGCCAATAAAAGCAACTAGAGATGCGCCGGTCACGGCATCAATCGTACCGACAGACGAGGTCTAGAATGCCGTCACCGGAATATCCATGAGGTGGCCGTCCTCGGCGACAGCGAGCACGGCCCGCGCTTTGACCTCGGGCGCGACATGGTCGACGAACCACAGTGCCGACTCCACCTTGCCCCGATAGAAGGGATCTTCGTCGATCTTGGGAAGGGCGATCTCAGCATGGCGTAGCAACTGCCAGGAAACCACGATTTCCCCCATCGACTCGAGCAAAGGGGTGGCGTGGAGCCCGACTTTGTAGACCTCCTCCTTTTCGTCGACCGAGGCCATCAGATGTTCGACCATGGTGCCCAGCTGAGCTTGAAGATCGTCCATCATCTCGCCGAGCAGTTCCCTCTGGGGAGCTAAGACATCGTCGCCCTCGCCGCCCTTGACGAATTCGACGATCTCACTGGAGATCGAGGCAAACGCGGTCCCCTGGTCCCGGGCAATCTGGCGGAAGAAGAGATCCAACGCCTGAATTCCGGTCGTGCCCTCATAAACGGTGTCGATCTTGGCATCACGGATGTATTGCTCGATGGGATAGTCCTGTGTGTAGCCAGAGCCCCCGAAGATGGTCAGGGTGTCTCCAAGCAACTGGTAAGACCTCTCTGATGCATAGCCCTTCACCAGGGGGAGCAGGAAAAAGCTGCGACGTTTCCAGGTGTCATCTTCCGGATGCAGTTCCACCTGGTCCTGGACCCATGCCGTGTAACAGACCAGTGCCCTCAACCCTTCTGCGTACGCCTTCTGGTTCATCAATGATCGGCGCACGTCGGGATGCGCAATGATCGGAACCCGGGGGGCGGCCTTGTCGCTCGCCTCGGTGAGATCGGCGCCCTGGACTCGCTGTTTGGCGTACTCGAGGGCGTTGAGATAGCCGGAACTCAGCGTGCCCATCGCCTTGGTGCCCACCATCATCCGGGCGTGTTCGATCACCCGGAACATCTGCCGGATGCCGTCGTGCTTGTCGCCTACTAAGTAGCCAACACATGGCTCATCGACACCGAGGGTCATCTCACACGTGGTCGACCCCTTGAGACCCATCTTCTTCTCGATGTTGGTCGCATAGACCCCATTGCGCCCTCCCAGAGAACCGTCCTCGTTGACCAGGTACTTGGGAACGACAAACATGGAGAGGCCTTTGGTGCCCGGGCCGGCACCTTCGGGTCGGGCCAGGACGAGATGGATGATGTTCTCGGTCACGTCGTGTTCGCCGCTGGAGATGAACCGCTTCACACCTTCGAGATGCCACGTGCCATCGCCCACGTCTATCGCCTTGGTCACACCGGCGCCGACGTCGGATCCGGCGTCGGGTTCGGTGAGCATCATCGATCCGCCCCAACCCTTGTCGACCCACATCCGCGCAAAATCCTTCTGTGCCTCGGTGCCTTCATCAAAGAGGACGTAGGCAAACAACGAGCCTCCGCTGTAGAACTGGGCAGTGGTGTTGGCCGCGAGGAGCATCTCCTGGCCGGCCCAGAAGAGGGTGTTGGGAACCGGGGACCCGCCGAGCTCTTCAGGAAGGCTGAACTTGTTCCAACCGCCCTCACGGAAGGCGGCCACGCTTGCTTTCACCGAATCGGGGATGTGGACTTCGCCGTCGACGAGTTTCAACGGAATCCGGTCCTGGTCGATGTAGGACGCCGCGAAGTCTTCCCTGGCAAGTCGCTCCATCTCGATGAGGGTGTCACGAGCGGTGTCCTCGTCGAGGTCGCGCCAATGACCGCCCATGTAGTCCTGGATGCGGTGAACCTCAAAGAGATTGAATTCAGCATCGCGGAGATTCGCTTTGTAATGACTCATCATTTCCTCATTCTAGATCCTGCCACCCATACTATTTGAGTGTCCACTCTAATTTGAGCCAACGCTCAAACAAAATGTTTATTACTCTCTGATCGATGCGCTACAAGGCTGGACTTGAAACCCGGGACCGGATTCTCGAAGCGACCCGCAGCCAGATATCAGAGAGTGGACTCGAAGGCACCACCATCAAGACCATCTGTGAAAGCGCCGGAGTCTTGCCGGGAAGCTTCTACAACCTCTTCGACTCCAAGGAGCAGGCAATCCTCACCGCGGTTCGAACTGCGATCGACGCAGTAGACCCCGACCCCGAGCACGAGGGCAAAGACACGCTCGAAGACCTCATCAACGCATACATCAGATTCGTCGAGGAACAAGGCGATCTGGCAAGGGTCTACATCCGGATTGCGGTTGCGGCAGGCCAGAACTCTCCGGAACTCACCGGCCGCATACTCCGGCATCACGAGGGCAGAGTGAAACGGTTTACCGACGCTCTCCTCAGGGAGAAACCCGGGTTAGACCCTGAAGTGGCCGAATTCCGGGCCGAGGCACTCGTATCCGCCCTCAACGGTGTCACCCTTCATCGCAGCATCGACGCCAGCTTCGAGGTCGGCCAGTATGCCCGCCTCCTTCTGGGCGTGGCAACCCAATAACCGGTTCGTAATAAGGTCGTCGCATGCAGATAGCGATCCAGGCTCGCGGCAGTTATGAGTTCGTCCGTAATTCAGCCATTTGGGCGGAGAAGAATCGACTCGACGCAATTGCACTGCCCGACCACTACCTGCAGCGTGGAGACAACCCTGATCTCGACGGCTTCGACCACCTGGTCCACCTCGCGGGCCTGGCTCGCGAGACACAATCGATCCAACTGGTATCCCTGCTCTCTCCGGTGACATTTCGACATCCCGCCGTCCTCTACAAGATGGCGGTCACCATCGACGAGATGTCGGGGGGCCGCTTCACGCTTGGTGTCGGCACCGGGTGGCTCGATGAGGAGTTCACCCTGTTCGGGCTCCCCTACCCCGACCGTGGTGAGCGCTTCGAACTCCTCGAAGAAGCAATGGGCTACCTCCGCAACGCGATCACACCGGGATCACACCCATTTGACGGGGCCAACTATCGCCTCGGGGATTTCGACCCTCATCCTCATCCGCAGAATCTGCGTCTGCTGGTGGGCGGTGGTGGGAAAGTCAAGACCCCCCGATTGGCGGGGCGGTTTGCCGACGAGTTCAACATTTACGCATGTCCTCCCGACGCCTACGCCGCTAAGCGAAAGACAGCGATGGAAGAGGCGGAAGCAAGTGGTCGAGATGCGGGGTCGATCCTTTTCTCGGCCGCCTCACCGGCAATCTTTGCCATCAAGGAGTCTGATTACCGGAAGCGCCTCGAAGCCTTCGCTGATCTGACCGGATCGACGACCGCTCACATCGAGGAGGTCTATCTCGAACGAGGCTATCCCCATGGCTTCGGTTCACAACCCAGCGACATGCTGACTGCACTGGAGGAAGCAGGTTGCCAGCGATACTACGGTCAGGCCTTTGGCGCTGAGACGTCGGAGTACGACATGATGTTCGAAGCGATCACAGCCTGAAGGAGCACATGAGATATTCCCTGATGACCGAGCCCCACCTCGGTGGCACATTTGACCAACAGCTGGAGGCAGCCCGATGGGCTGAAGACTCAGGTCTCGTCTCCTTTGCCCGATGCGACCATTACCTCGCTGACCGCGATCCGGTGCCCGACGCCACCGACGCCTTCGCCGTGCTGGCAGGGCTGGCCCGAGAGACCAAGTCGATCCGTCTCTGTGTTCTGGTCAGCCCGATCACGTTCCGCCACCCGGCCGTGATTGCCAAGAACGCTGCGACCATCGACCAGATGTCCGGTGGGCGTTTCGACCTGGGTGTTGGGACTGGGTGGATGGATCTGGAGCATGAGGCGTTCGGGATTCCGTTTCCGGAATGGGGAGAACGATGGGAGAGGTTCGAGGAAGCGCTCGACTACCTCGACGCGGCATTTGGAGAGGGCCAGTCGGAATTCGAGGGGAAGTACTACTCGATCAACGCCGAAGTAAAGCCCAAGCCACGGAACCTACGCCTTATCTTCGGAGGGTCGGGCAAACTTAGGACCCCGACGTTGGCCGGAACCAGGGCCGACGAGTACAACTTCTTCACCTGCCCTGCCGAAGAAGCAGCGGAGAAAGTCTCCGTAATGCGGTCGGCGGCAGATGGCCGCCCCGTGGAAGCCACGGTGATGGGACCGATCCTGGTCGGCAAGACCGATAGCGAGTACCGGTCAGCTTTAGGCAATGCCGCCGGACAGCGTTCGATTTCACCTGACGAACTGGAACAGAAATGGAACGATGCAGGCCTCGTTATTGGTCCCCGTGAAAAGGCTCTCGAAAGGATCGCGGCACTCGAGGAGGCCGGGGTTGAGAGGATGTATGTTCAGTGGCTCGATCTCAGCGACCTCGACGCGATGAAGCGAAACTTCGAAGCGTTGATCGGATAGCGCGCTCAGAACTCGACCCGTTCCCGGCACCTACATCAGGTCTCCAGGAATCTCTCCGCAACAACCTGACCGTAGAAATCTTCACCGGTCGGAGAGAAGCCCAGCCTTTTCCAGAAATTCTCGGGGCCATTTTCTCCCGGAACCCAGAGGACGGTCGCCCTGGTCTGCCCTCGACGGACCGCTTCGTCCAGTACGGCGTCAACGGCAAAGCGTCCATATCCTTTGCCCTGACGGTCAGCGGCGATGTTCAACCGCCAGATTCCGCACCGGAAAAAGTCCTGCTCCGCATCGGGTTCGAATGCGCCCATGACAAATCCAACCGGGACATTCATGTCGTAAACCGCCCGCGGCCAGGCGACATCCGGCTGGACATAGGCTTCCGCGAGGGATGCCATCACCGGAGCCACATAGGATGACTGGGCGGCGGAGACCTCGATTCCCACCACTTCCCCGATGTTCTCCCTGCTTATCGTTCTGATTTCAACTGTCATAGTGTGAACCATTCAAGCCGAGACTCCAGACAGAAACTGACGGGCATAAATTGCATCAGATCCATCCCACCAACCAACGGGTAATTGACGCCGCCAAAATTGCAGGTGTCGATATTTCCGTTCAGATCTTCCGTGAAGGAACCAAGACTTCTGCCGACGCCGCACGCGCCGCGGGGTGTGAGTTGTCGGCGATCGCCAAATCTTTGGTGTTCGTGGTGGAAACGGAAACCGGAGACGAACCCGTGATAGCCGTCCTTTCCGGTGATCATCGACTTGACACCGCAAAATTGGCAACCGTCGCCCGTGGATTGAAATCACGGCGGGCCGAACTCGAGGAGGCACGAGCGGCCACTGGATATGCCCCCGGCGGGACTGCAGTGTTTGGTCTTGCCAACCCGCTCCGTGTTTTTGCCGACCACGGCATCAAGCGGAACGACCCGATTTGGTCGGCCGCAGGCACACCCGACGCCATCTATCCGATATCACTTGCCGATTTCGAACGGGCGGTGGACCCGATCTGGGCCGACCTCGCCCAGGACTAGCCCTTCGGCGCGAATCTGCATTTTCCCTATGGCGGTAGTGCAAATACCATAGGGCCCGTGACCGACACCACTCCGCTGCTCCGAATCGAAAAACTCCACGCATCGGCTGACGACGCAGAAATCCTCAAAGGCGTCGACCTGGTCGTCAACGCCGGCGAAATCCACGCCCTGATGGGGCCCAACGGGTCGGGCAAGTCGACACTCGCCAACGTCCTCATGGGCCACCCCAGCTACCAGGTGACCGAAGGTCAGGTCTTCTACAAGGGCCAGGACATCGCCGAACTCTCGGCGACCCGCCGTGGTGAGATGGGCATGTTCCTCGCCTTCCAGCATCCGGAAGAGATTCCCGGCGTCTCCGTGGTCCAGTTCCTCAGGCAGGCTCTCTCCAACAGAACCGGCATCAACCTGACCGTTCTCGAGCTCCGACTCAAAGTCATGGACGCGATGAAAGAGCTCGGTATGGAGTCGTCTTTCGCCGACCGCTATCTCAACGAGGGTTTTTCCGGTGGCGAGCGGAAGCGCAACGAGGTCCTCCAGATGGCGGTCCTCGAACCCGATCTGGCGATCATGGACGAGACCGATTCGGGTCTGGACATCGACGCTCTTCGCACCGTCGCCGAGGGCGTCAACAAGCTCACCAGCCCCGAGCGCGGGTTTCTTATCATCACGCACTACCAGCGTCTCCTCGATTACGTGACCCCCGACGTCGTCCACATATTCATGGACGGGCGCATCCTCGAGAGTGGCGGGCCTGACGTCGCCAAAAAGCTCGAAGAAGAGGGATACGATTCGTTCCGTTCCGCGTTGACCCAGCAGTGACCGACCTATCGCACCTCAAAGCTGACTTCCCCATAATCTCCGACGGGGTTCATTTCCTCGATTCGGGTGCGTCATCGCAGAAGCCGATCCCGGTCCTGGAGGCCATGGACACATTTGCGAGAACGTCCTACGCCAACGTCCACCGTGGCGCCTACGCCTTTTCGATCGCTGCCACCGAGGCATATGAAGCGGCGCGCGCACGAGTTTCCTCGTTCATCGGGTCGCCATCGCCGCAACAGGTCGTCTTTACCCGGGGGACGACGACCGCGATCAATATGGTCGCGCATGGGTGGGGGATGGAACATCTCAGTCAGGGTGATCGGATCATCGTCTCCGAGATCGAGCATCACTCCAACCTGGTCCCGTGGCAGATGGTGGCCAAAAGGACAGGGGCGACGCTTGACCACATTCCGATGACCGAGGACTTCCGTCTCGACTTCGATGCGTTTGTGTCGATGATGGGGCCGGACGTAAAGATGGTGGCCATCACCGGGATGTCGAATGTCCTGGGGACCATCCCCCCGGTGCGGAAGTTCGCCGATGTGACGCACTCCTTCGGTGCGCGTATTCTCGTCGACGCTGCCCAACTCGTACCGCACTCACCGGTAGATGTGGTCGAGATGGGTGCCGATTTTGTTGCATTTTCGGGACACAAGATGCTCGGGCCCACCGGGATCGGGGTTCTCTGGGGAAACCAGGACGCACTGGAAGAAATGGAGCCTTTTGAGGGCGGCGGCGAGATGATCTCCGACGTCACACTGCACGAGTCGACCTGGGCTGCGATACCGGCACGTTTCGAGGCCGGAACACCGCCGATCATCGAGGCTGTCGGGCTGCACGCCGCCGTCGACTACCTCGACTCGATTGGAATGGACACCGTCCTCAAACACGACAAAGAGTTGACCGAAGTCGCACTGGCCCGCCTCGGCGACGTTCCCGGGCTGACAATTCAGGGACCGACGACCATGGAGGACCGGGGTGGCGTGGTTTCGATGGTGATGGACGGAGTCCATGCCCACGACCTGGCCACCATCCTCGACGAACAAGGCGTTTCTGTCCGCGCCGGCCATCATTGCGCTAAGCCGCTGATGCGGCGGATGGGTGTTGCCGCAACCGCCCGCGCCAGCTTCTACGTGTACAACGAAGAGGCCGACATCGACGCACTGGTGAACGGGCTGCGTCGGTCCAGAGAGTTGTTCGGGGTCTGACAGTGGCACTCGAAGAGCTCTACCGGGAAGTCATCCTCGACCACTACAAGAATCCCCGGAATCGGGGGCACCTCGACCAATTCGACTCCTCGGCCCAGGGTGTCAACCCCCTCTGTGGTGACGAGATCAATATCGAGATCAGCTTTGATGGTGATGTCGTCTCTGACATCGCCGTTGCTGGCCAGGGTTGTTCGATAAGCCAATCGTCGGCGTCGATGATGACCGAGGCGATCAAGGGCAAGACTCGTGCCGAGATCGAAGACATCGTCTCCAAATTCAGGGCAATGATGTCGCTCGACGAGGGGTCTACGCTCGAGTTCGACCCCGATCGCCCCGGTGCCGTCTTGGGTGATCTCGAAGCCCTCCAGGGTGTCCGTCAGTACCCGGTCCGGATCAAATGCGCCAGCCTCGGTTGGACCACCCTTTTAGAGGCCCTCGGCCCGTCTTAGTCAGCCGCTGAAGGGTCAATCAAAATCTGTCAGTACCTCTTCGAGGCGCTCTCCCACCGAGGTGAGGCGTTGGCGACAGAAGGAGAGCAAGTCGGAGGCTCGCTTTACGTCCTCGAGGAGATTGTCGACGTCGACGTCGTCGGCCCGGAGTCGGGCGTGGATCGCCCGCAATTCTTCCAATGCCGCCGAATAGGTCAGTTCGCTCTCAGTCATACTTCTTCCTCAACTCTCATCCCCACCGTACCGTCGACCATCCTGACCTTGACATCCTCGCCGCGCTTGAGCGAGGCAGCGAGTTTTACGGCGGCACCGTCGGGTCTCGTGACCACCGAAAACCCACGTCGCAAAGTAGGTTCCAAACCCACCGTGGCGACCAGTTGGGACAGGGAGTCGAGCACGAGCGCATGACGTGATAATCCGGTTCGTGACCGCTCGGCAACGTCCTCGCCGAGCCCCTTGAGACGGTCTGATTGGCGGCCGAGGATTGCCCGGACCCCGGCCAGTTCTCGTGCCGAATTGTCGAGTTGGTTACCGGCCTGACCCAGACTGCGAACCGCTTCGTCACGAATGACCCGCCGTGCGGTGTCGACCCTCATAGCGAATTCTCCCACCCGGCCCACCAGGTACTCAGCGGCAGCAGTCGGTGTTTTCAAAGTGACCGCTGCAGCTGCGTCAGCGACGCTCTGATCGATCTCATGGCCGATACCGGCGACCACCGGAAACGGCATGGCCGCAATCGCACGAGCGACGATTTCGGCATCAAAGGTTGCCAGATCGAGCTTGGCTCCACCGCCGCGTGCAACCACAACAATGTCGAGGTCCTCCCTCGCCAACCGTCGCAGGGCTCTCACCACCGATTCGGCAGAGCCTTCGCCCTGCATCCTCGCTTCGACCGTTGAGACCTTGAAGCGGAAACCGGAAGCCCTGACTCCCTGCAGAAAGTCGGCATGGGCCGCCGACCCAACACTGGTCACAAGTCCGAGCCTCAACGGGACCAGAGGCATTGGCAGAGTCCCGTTCGCTGCAAGGGAACCATCAGCTTTGAGCCGTCGGAGGATCTCTTCGCGATCGAGGGCGAGTTTCCCGGCAATGAATTCCGGGTCGACTTGAAGC
>DATDCF010000084.1:0-20631 GCA_036524475.1 Acidimicrobiia bacterium
TCGCCACCGGTCGGGTCCCTCGATGCACGTCTGAACCCAACCCGGCGGTCGACTCCACCGCAGATGTGTGGGCTTATGTGATGGCATACATCCATCCGCCACCGATCCCCGAACTGAACCCTCCCGTCGGAAGTGGAGTGACCGGGTTGGAGACCTTTCTTGGTGTGCCCATACCCCCGGTCCACGACGGTTCTCTGAGCGCTGGAGTCGTATCCCTGGAAGTCCATATCGAAGTGGACGGGGTAATCGTGGACTGGGGAGACTCCACCATCGACACGTATCCGGCTTCTGCTGACGCGCTATCCGGATTTCCTGATGGGATCGCTCGCCATGTGTACGAAACGAAAGACCCGGTCGGCTATCCCGTTTTGGTCGCATACGACTGGACGGCTCGTTGGAGAGTAGCCGGGGGTTCCTGGCAATTCCTGAGCATTCCCAACACTTCGACAGGCGTGGACTACCAGGTCGCCGAGATCGTCTCGGTCCTGGGCAATTGACCTGCTCAAATGCGTCGTCGCAGACCGTGCCCCCACACACACGAAAGGCTCCGGCTGAAGCCGGAGCCTTTTCGTTGGAGGAATTGCAGTTGCTCTGCGAGTATCGGCTGACGGCATCGGACCTGTAGCGCGATTTAGTCGGTGACTCCTAACCCGGTTTAGTGGCCCGAATCGACCACATCAGCGGAATCTGCAGGCTGTCCTCAGGGAGCCGCCAACGTCCGGTCTCGTCTTCGACCATATTGTCGAGGCCCTGCCAGTCGCAGAAGTCGTATTCCTTGACGGCGTCGAGGCGCATTCCGGCGTCGAGCAAGGCGGTCAGGGTCTCACCGATCCCGTGGTTCCAGCCGAAGGTCTTCGGGCTGGTCACGACCCCCTCGCCGGCATAAGTCTCTGTTTCATCGAACTCGTCCGGTTCGCCTTCGAAATAGGCATACTTGAAACACAGTCTCCCGTCGTCACCATTCTCGAAGTCGAGGGCCCACAAAATCGGGTGCGCCTCACGGATGTAGAACATTCCCCCGGGATTGAGCAACCCGAGGACTACGCGGGCCCATCCTGCAATGTCGGGAAGCCAGCAAATCGCACCCACACCCGTGTACACGATGTCGAAGGTCTCCGGGAGGACCTCCGGGACATCGTACAACTCGGAAACCACGAAGCGTGCTGGCGTGTCGGCTATCGAGGTCAACTTACGGGCCGCTTCGATCGACTTCTCTGAGAAGTCGACCCCGGTGACCTCGGCCCCGAGGCGGGCAAGCGAAATGGTGTCAGTCCCGATGTGGCACTGGAGATGTACCAGGGTTTTCCCGGTGAGATCTCCGAGATGATCTCGATCGTGGCGAACTGCATCTGAGAGGTGTTCGGGATCCGAAAACCGGTCGACGCGATAGCCGTTGGCGTCGAAATGGATCGAGACCCGGCTGTCCCAGTTGTCCCGATTGACCAAGCGATGTTTATCCATGGGCATATCCGGGAAGTATGGCTTTTCGCGACGGCGGAGTCACCACAATTAGCCGAATCCAGACCCAGGGCCTAACCTGCCGCCCCCAAACATGTCCATGCGATTTTGAGCTCTAGACGGGTCCTCGGCGCCGCACTAACACTGTTTCTGCTCGTCACGACGTTCGCCCTCTCTCAAAAACCCGGCGGCAACACGTCGGTTTTGGGAGAAGGCGCCAGTCTCGACCCACGTACCTACGCCGAGTTCACCACAACGAGTACCGACGAAGAATACTCGTTCAAAGCCCGGCTGGGCGAGACCACGACCACCGAATACATAACAACCACCAGCACCGTGCCTGCTGAGACCACCACGACGGCAGGCTCCGCCGCCGGCGGATCAGCCACGCCGACCACAAACCCGTCATCCGGAAGCCCGACGACGACTGCGCCGCCGTCCCCGACCACGACCACGACAGAGTCGGCCGGCGGATACAACTCCGGCTACGAATCCTCGTTTGTGGCCGAGATCAACAGTTTGCGCGCCGCCAATGGTCTTGCCAGCCTTGCACGCAACGGGTCACTCGATGCCGAGGCGCGGGAATGGTCCAAGTCGATGGCGGAACAGGGCAGTCTCTCGCACAGTGATATCGGCCGATTGATCCCACCCTGGTCGTCGGTGGCAGAGAACGTCGGCAGCGGTCCGAGTGTCTCAGCAATTTTCGGCGCTCTGGTGGGGAGCCCAACTCACCTCGACCACATGCTGGGTGAATATGACGTCATCGGCGTCGGGGTTTGGGTCGATTCCAACGGGACTCTGTGGACCACCCATATCTTCGCTAAGTAGGTCAGCCGGGCCCGCACTCCGGTTCCGCCAGCAACACCGGATGACCCGGTGACTCGATAAACGCAGGGATCAGGCAGGAAGAAAACTCGCCTTCCGGGGATACGACAACTCTGGCCACCGCAGTAGTCGATCCAGCGTCCGAGAGGTCCGGCCAGACAAAGTTCCCTAATGACCAGGCTACCGGCCGGCCCTCAAGCGTCTCCAGCGGCTGCAACCGGTGGGAATGGTGGCCGAATATCACGTCCGCCCCGGCCGCAATCATCGCCTCGGCCCGATCCCTGTCGTCAGGTCGGGGTTGGTTATCCAACTCCACCCCCCAATGAATGGTCACTACAACGATGTCGGCTATCTCGGACGCCGCTCTGACCGCCGCCACCATCGATTCGATGTCGTCCCCGTTGCGCATCCCCGGTCGCTCCGGGGTTGCAAACCAACCCGGATGTGGGAAAACCCCACCGAAGCCAATGACGGCGACCTTCCACCCCTTGATGTCAAAGACGGCAGGTGCCCCTGCTTGAGTGTCATCAGCACCGGCCCCAACCGGGTGAAGTCCAACATCGTCGAGAAGTTGCCGGCCGGTGAGCATGGCCGGTTTTCCATAGTCCTGGCCGTGATTGTTTCCCAGGTTGACGACGTCGACCCCGGCCTCGACCATCGCCGGATAGGCGCCAGGGTCGCACCCGAAGACGAACTCCTTCGGTTCGGCCGGCCCGTCGGGAGACGGCGAGCATTCAAGATTCACCACGGAGAGGTCGTCGTCCAGAAAGAGGCCGTCCAGCCCGGACCACGCATGTGCATAGCCTTCGCTCAACAAGGACGGGATCACACCCACATCGAGATTCACATCGCCGACTCCTTGGATCACCAACCACCCCCGGCCGGCAGTAGACGTGGTCGCCGGATCGGTGCTCGTCGTCGAGCGTGAGGTCGTTGACGTAATCGCCGGAATAGTGGTCGTGGTCGGCAGGATTGTGACCTCGGTCGAACCTTGAGGGATCTGGCAGGAACCCAGAGTCAGCGCCAGCACCAACGCCGCCAGCGGCAATCTACGAGTAGAACTGCTTTGCCCATTTCCGATACAGACCGATCGGGCCATCGCCGCGAGCAAGACGGGGCGGGTCGACATACGCCTTATTCTCCCAGATCGGGAAATCCTGGGTGGCATCGCTGGCGAATCCGTTGAGGATGAAACGCGCTGCCCCGGGACCGACCATACCTGCAGGGATCGCTCTGAGGAAGCCTTTCCGATTGGCCGGGTCTTTCAACCAGAGACCGAGACGCAAATCGATCAGATCGCCGTCCCGGGGAGTCGCCAGCACCAGAAGCCGCGCTTCGAGACCGAGGTCGGGAATGGTGACGTCGACCTGGGAATACCCGAGGCCGTGAATGTGGATGTTGTATTCGAAGCCGGTTTCGAAATCCGGCCCGAGTGAACCGAGGGGACGGAGTGGGCGTCGTGCCCGGTATCCGATATTGAGATAAGCATCGGAGCTCGAGACCTCGTTGATCATCTCTACGTCGCGATAACCGTGGACCACGGCAAAATGCCCCATGTCGACCGAGTTCTCGGTTGTCTCCTGGGGGTGATCGTGGAGTTGGAAACTCCGGTGTAGCAGTGGTCGATATCCCGCAGGGTCGAACTCTGGCAATTCGAAATTCGGCTCTAGATCCTGGCCGTGATGCCATGCGAAGATGGCGCCGTCGGTCTCGATCACGGGCCACACCCGTGCCTCCAATCCCAACGGGACGGCTGACCCGTAACCCGTTGCCACACATTTGCCCTGGCCGTCGAAACAGAACCCATGGAAAGGACAGCGGATTGCGTCATCGACGATCGTGCCGCCCAAACCGAGATGAGCACCCAGGTGGGGACATTGGGCCCTCATGACGCAAACCCCGGATGAAGTCCTGAACACGACCACATCGGCCCCGGCCAGTGCCGACGTCACGACATCGCCGGCGCCGACCTCAGAACTCCACGCCACGGCATACCAACCATTCGGAAATGGAGGAAGGCCCCGACGTCCCGATGGCCCGGTGTGGGTCATTCCGGGTCGATGGGTGCAGCGAGATGGGCGGTCGATGGTGCGCCTGACCAACCCTGTTCGTGAATCTGGTCCCGCTGCGCCTCGATCGCGGTCAGATCGATTGTGATCTCGGGTTCAAACCTGAACACCTTGACCAGGACCGAGTAGACCCAGAAGTTGAGCAACCGGAAAGGAAGACCGGCAGCAAACTCGGCGACATAGCCCAGGACCATCGTCACCAATATTTTCGGGCTGAGATCGACATCCTGCATTCGGGCGAATTTGGTGTTGCCGGCGACATCGGGCGGAACCGGCTCGGCAACATGGCCGACGAACCGCCAGAGTCCCATGGCGACGAGTGCGTACATCGAGAGCAACACGGCATCTTCCGGGCCGAGTGCTTGAATCGCAATATAAGCCCCGGCGGCAATCGCTCCCCAGGTGACCACCAGACCAATGGTGAAGACACGTTCCCGATAACTACGCGCCTGATAGACCTGCCATGCGAGGAGGAGCGCAACTCCCATCACCCCGGTGTAGTGCCAGAGCAACACATACCAGGCAAGACCGTCCACGATGAATCCGGCGTGGGTGGTGTTGGAGAACCAGTTGGTGTGATATGACGCGTAGGTGACCGATTGCATCTCAAGAGACTCGATCCCCAGGTTTTTGTCGATCCGGAACGCCGTTGGCATGGAGACCAGCCTCGTCATCGGACCCGGCAGCGCATAACAGGCTACGAAGAACAGGACGGTTGCGGCCGCCGTTATCCAGAAGATGGGTTCGATGGCACCGGAAAGGACGAGGAGCCACACAATCAGCCCGAGAATGACGAGGGCGGCTATCGCCTGGGAGAGGTTCTTCACGACGCGCATGCCAGCCAAAGATAGCGGGCGGGTGCCCGCCGATCGGTCAACTCCGCAGCTGTGGTGCGCTAAACCTTTTGCCGTGAGCGGTATGCAGCCACGTTCTCCCGGGTGGTGCAGGTCTCCGAACAATTCCTGCGCGACTTGTTCCGGGAAGTATCGACATACACGTCATCGCAGGTCGAAGAGTTGCAACGGCCGAATCTCTCGAATCCGCCTTCGATCATGGCTGCGCTCAAACCCATCGCAGTAATGGCACCGAGCCAACGCGCCGGGCTTTCCCCTTCCGCCTCGAAATGAAGATGGGGACCTTCACCGTGGACGCTCAGCCGGGGAATGGCAACCACGTCTGAAAGAATGGAATTGATGATGTCGGCCGCATCTGCCGCCGTCTCCGCTTCGAACACTGACCGGAGCCGAGTCCGCAAGGCCCGGACTTCGTGGAGGTCCTCCTCCTCAGGCGCCCACCCGGGACCACACCAATTGGCTTCTGCACCGCTGACGAAAAGCGAAACATTCTCGGGCGAAACCAATTTATCCTCGCCGGTGACAGTGCTGAACGTGTTGACCAGGTCGACAGCCATCTGGACTGGCTCGTCGTTGTAATGTGAAAAATCCATTTGATCCTTTTATGGACTGAAATCGCTGTAAGGGTCATTATAACAAATAGGCTGCTACAACGCATCCTCAGATCGAATAGACCCGGGTACCTTCGATATAGGTGGCAGAAACTGCGAAGTCCTCGTCGAGGACGACGAGATCGGCCACCGACCCGGGAGCCAATGATCCCGACTCCAACCCGGCCATCTTCGCCGGAGTCGTTGACGTGGCGGCTGCCGATTCGACCACGGACAAGCTGAGGTCGAGGAGGTTGCGAAAAACGGTGTCCATCGTCACGACACTGGACGCAATGGTCCCATCGGAAGTGGTGGCGTGCGAGCCGACGACGCTCACGGTCCGAAGGCCAAGTGTGAAATCACCCTCGCCCAGGCCGGCCGCCGCCATCGCGTCGGTGATAGCGACGAGTCGGCTCCCAGCTGTGCGGACCACGATGGTTGCTACCTCCCGGCTGAGATGGACGCCATCGAATACCGCGGTCACATAAATCCCCGGGTCGGTGAGGGCCACACCGATTATTCCGGGATCGCGGTGTCGCAGGGGCCGCGATGCATTGAAAACATGAGTGACCCCTTTGGCGCCGCGGGCGAGGGCGGCCCGGGCAATCGCGGCATCGGCGTCGCTATGGCCGATCGAAACAGCCACTCCGGCCGAGACCAGGAAGTCGATGAGCTCCAGGGCCCCGGCCAGTTCTGGTGCCACGGTCATTTGAGCGACATTTCCCGACTCCACGAGGTCCCGAGCGATCGCGAGATCGGGTGGGAGAAGCATTTCCGGTGGGTGGGCGCCGGGATAGAGAGGAGACAGGAACGGGCCCTCGAGGTGGGTGCCGCAGAACTTGGCTCCGGGGTACTGTGCCGAGGCATGGACCTGGAGACCCCGTTGCATCTCCTCCATCGACATAGTCGGCAATGTTGGCTGAAATCGAGTCACACCGGTTGCCGCCAGTGCCAATGAGGCCCCCGCGAGCTCAGACTCGTTGGCAGAAGAGAAATCGACTCCGCCAAACCCGTGGGTATGGATATCCAGGAAACCGGGCACCGCAATCGATCCTCCCTGACTGCCTGGCAGGCCGACGGCCTCGATCCGGCCTTCTTCGACGTTGACGTCACCTTCGACCAGCGTGTCGTCGACGACAGCCGCGGCAACCCCTAGTCGCATGAAATTACGCTAGAGAGGCTTCGAGGCTGACCTCGACATTGCCCTTTAGAGCCTTTGAAACCGGGCAATTCTCCTTGGCTCCTTCGGCAGCAGCGAGAAAATCTTCTTCGGACATTCCCGGCACGTCACCCACGACGGTTAACACCATCGTGGTGATTCCCTCACCGACTACGAAAGTAGCGGTTGCCGAAGTGTCGAGCGACGCCGGTGGATGACCCGCACGTGTGAGACTGCCGGCGAGGGCCATGGAAAAACACGAGGCGTGGGCTGCGGCTATGAGTTCTTCGGGGCTCGTTAGCCCGCCATGGTCCTCCGACCTCGCCTTCCATGTGACGCTCATCACCGGGGCCGCCCCCGTTTCCAGGGCGACGGTTCCTGTCCCGTTTGCGAGGTCACCCTCCCAATGTGCACTTCCGGTGCTTTCCAATCCCATTCTCAGCTCCAATCGATGACATGTGGGTTGAAACTTAGCGGGGCCGGGCCGCTCAGAAGTCGGCCCCCCTCCGGTATGGCAGAATCGAGCAATGATCCATAGCGACAATCCCTTCGCTCAATCCGACGACGCAACACGTCGGCTCCGTGGCCGGCTTGGATCCGGAGTGACCGTGATCACCTCGGGCAAGCCTGAAACACCAACCGGGCTCACGGTCTCTTCTCTGGTTGTCGTCGAAGGCGCACCGGGACGTGTGATCGCCGTCGTCGGCCCCAACTCCGATCTCTTCGACACCGCGATCAAATGCGGGAGATTCATCGTCCATGTATGTATGCAAGAGCACGCCGGACTCGCCGATGTCTTTGCCGGACTTCGCCCCAATCCTGGCGGGATGTTCGCCGGGTTATCACTGGACCACACCGAATGGGGGCCGTCGATCAGATCGATACCGACACGTGCCTATTGCTCGGCCGCGACCATTGCGCCCGTTGGCTGGTCGGGATTGCTCACGGGCGCCATCGATCGAGTGGAGTTTGGCACAGACCCCGATCCACTGATCCACTACCGGGGCAAATATCGAGGTCTACTGGGTCTCGAGTAACGGAGCGACCTCGGTACCGAGCAACTCGATCGCCCGCAAGACTTTCTCATGAGGAAGACTCCCGACACTGATGTGGAGCATGAATCGCTGGATGCCCAATGCGTCCCTGATGAATGCCATTTTGGCGGCCACGGTTTCAACATCGCCGAGTACGAGGGAACCGCCGGGCGCACGCATCATGTCGAAAGCGTCCCGGGTCATCGGCCCCCACCCCCGCTCCCGACCGATCCGGGTCATCGCCCTGGCATAGGAGGGAAAGTACTCGTCGGCGGCCCGGTCTGAATCCTCACCGATGAAGCCGTGGGCATGAACCGCCAGCGGAGCGTCCTCGGCCTGAAATCCGGAAGCAACAAGGGTGCGGCGATGTAAGTCGGCCAGAACGGCAAACCTCGTTGGGTCGCCTCCGATGATGGCAAGGGCGACCGGCAGGCCACGCTCCCCTGCCCTCACTATCGATTGCGGTGTCCCTCCCACAGCAATCCAGACGGGGAGTGGGTTCTGATCGGGGCGCGGATAGATTCCCTGTTCGATGAGCTGAGTCCGGAACCGACCCGACCAGGTCACCACTTCGGCATCACGGATCTGCAACAGGAGATCGAGTTTTTCAGCGAACAGTTCGTCGTAGTCGGAGAGCGAATACCCGAATAGTGGAAAGGACTCGATGAACGATCCCCTGCCGACCAGCAGCTCGGCGCGGCCGTCTGAGACGAGGTCGAGAGTCGCATATTGCTGGAACACCCGTACCGGATCGTCGGAACTGAGAATCGACACCGCCGGCGTGAGCCTGATTCGCGAGGTCCTTCCGGCGATTGCCGCCAACACGATCGCAGGCGCCGAAACTGCGAAGTCGGGTCGGTGATGTTCACCTACCCCGTAAACATGGAGCCCGACCGATTCTGCCATCTCCGCTTCGGCGAGTACCTGGCGAACCCGTTCGCCGTATCCAATTTCGGAGCCGTCTCCCGGTATCAC
This sequence comes from Acidimicrobiia bacterium, assembly GCA_036524475.1. Classification (GTDB taxonomy): domain Bacteria; phylum Actinomycetota; class Acidimicrobiia; order Spongiisociales; family ZC4RG35; genus MA-ANB-1. The sequence goes on from DATDCF010000084.1 coordinate 8,965, forward strand.
CTCAGCGAATGTCGTTATTCCCAGCTCCATGCTCACCTCAATCCCGGTTTCCGGCGCAATCGACGCATGTAACGGTCGCCGGCCGGGCCTCGAGCCGGGCGGGGGGAATCATCTCGCCACACACATCGCAAAGTCCATAGCGACCGCTGTCCAACCGGGAGAGGGCCTGATCGATTTCGCTGATCGACTTAGCGATCGAACGGGCCGTGGCGGTCGTCGCCAGCCTCTCTACTGCCTCCGACGTCCCATCGCCCACGCGTTTGCCGAAGCCGATCCCGACACCCTGTTCGGGTGGCGCAGTCAGCCGGGACAACTCAGCAGAAAGCTCAACACGCCGCTCGACGAGCGTTTCTTTCACACTTTCAGTATCCACCCGACCGAATTTAGAGAAGTCCGGGGTGCTACTTGGGAAAGCTGAAATCGGCTACGACTGGAAAGTGGTCGGATGCTGTCGATTGGATCATGCCGACATCGATGGTCGTCACGTCGCTGGTATGGAAGATGTAGTCGATTCGATACATCGGGTCGGCCGCTCCCGAGGTGAACCCATCGCCCATTCCTGCTTCGTCCCACGAGTCGATCCAGCCCGCGCTCTCGATCTGTGCGATCTGGTCCCAGTCGGGGCGGGCATTGAAATCGCCCATGAGGACCGCCGGCATCTGGCCTCCCCAGTTGTCCAGGATCACGTCGATCTGTTCGGCGTGCACCGGGAGGAGATCGGCCTCGGGGTCTTCGTCATGGGCATCCGAATCGTTCACATGCTGTAGGTGTGTGCTGATGACGAGAACGTCGAGGTCGCCAAGGTCGACGGTGGCACCCAGATACCCACGCTGCATCGGCGTACCCACCAGCGGCAAGAAATCGGTCCCGAATCCGGTGATCGGGAACCTGCTGAAGACAGCATTCCCCCACACTGGATCGGTCGTCCCGAAATAAGCTACGTGTTCGAACCCGAGCCGGATTTGGAGCAGGGTCATCAGGTCGGTGGTGGCGCTGATCAGCCTGCCCCGCGGCATCTCCTGAAACGCGACGACATCGGCCTGAGAGTCTTCTACGACGCGAGCGATCGCTTCCACATCCATGGCGCCATCGGTGTTGAAAGCCGAGTGGACGTTGTAGGTCATGAACCGGACGGAATCCTCAGGGGAATCCTTGGCAGCTGAGTCGGCGGTCATGGCATAGCCGAAGGCCGCAATCGACAACACCGAAGCGGCTGCGGCGAACACCCAATCGGCTCGACCCACAGCGATCTCCGACCGCATTTTTGCGAGGCCAAAAACCCCCCCGATGAGTAACAACACTCCGACCGCGGTTCTGACGGAAGCCTGGCTGAATCCGAGATCCATGTCCAGCGGCAGGTAATAGGCGAGGCCGAGGATCAAATAGGTGGTCATCCCGGCGATGAGGTAGAAGCCGGAAGCGCCGGTCCCCGTGGAGTCGGTGTCGGGGACGAGCCCCGCCCACGCAACTCCGGCAATTGCGACGGCCACCAGAGACAGGATGTTGAACATGGCCGCATCGCCCTCGGCCGCGATGACGGCCATAGCGACCACCAACACCGAGAGAGCGAACACCCATCTCCTTCCCTGCCACAGGTAGACAAGGAACAGGGCGAGAACGTTCAACAGCGCGATCCTGAGCTGGGCGACCGGTCCGGAGATGCCGGTCACGGCGCTCGTCCAACCCTGCGACTGCAGGATCAGGGTCTCGGCGAACAGAAACGGGCCGATCGAGAGCAAAAGTGCTCCACTCCCCCACGAAACACCAACCAAGCTGTCATGTGGTGTCTTGAAAAGGGTCCACGACATCCCCAGGCCGATGGCAACAACGGCCACCACCGGCATCACACCTGGCTGGAAGGCCAGGTCGAGGCTGAGCGCGAGGCCCTTGATGGCCGAATCGATCGCGAGACCGAGGATCAGACCACCCACCAGCCCAATTCGGCCCAGGCCCAGGAGCAACGGGAGCAAACCGACAAACGCAAATGTCCCCAACGCCGCCGCCCAGAAATCAATCGAAGGCGCCGTCGAAATCTGGAGGGCCAACCGGGACAGGATCAAGGCAACGGACCCGACCCATAGCATCGTTTGTCCCCCGGCCCAACGCGAAGCGATCGGGATCAGGGCCGACAGCAAAAATGGAGCGAGTGCAATCGGCACCAGATCGAGCACGGCGATTCCGAGTGTGTCCCGCAGGTACCAGGTCAAGGAGGCGAAGAGAAAACGCATCGACTGGAGGCCGACCACGAACACCAGGGCCGAAAAGATCAGCTTGGCGAGCCGTCCCGATTCGGTGTTGGTGACCACGGGCATCAAATTAGTGACCGTCGATACAGAAGGTCGGCGCCCGAATTACGCCTTACTAGGCGTCAGTATCCAGGAAGAGGTTCACAACCATCTGGACCGCGCTGATGACGACAGCGCCGAGGAAGGTCGCCCAGAAAAATCCATCCGAGGTAAAGCCAAGATCGAAAATCTCCGGCGATGCAAGCCAGAGCGTGAGTTGCAGCATAAGAGCGTTTATGACGAGGAGAAACAGGCCAACCGTGGCCACGACGAATGGGAGGCTCAGGAGCTTCAAGATCGGCTTCACGATGGCGTTTACCAACGAAAGAATGAGTGCAACTCCAAGGAACACGACCCAGTTGCCGGTGAAGTCGAGGCCGGGGACAATGGCAATTGCGACCCAGATTCCGAGCGCCGTGACGAGCACACCGAGAAGACGTTTCATCGCTCCCAGGTTAGTCGGCACACTAGGAACAACCCGAGTATCTCTGCGCTAAGTTTGACCAATGGGTCGTTCCTCTTCACCGGCGTGGCGGGTGGCGCGTGCGGTGATGGCACTCGCGATCGTCGTCGCTCTCGTTACACAACTGGTTCTGGCCTCGGATAACCCGTTGTTCTCTCCGTTCAACTTCTTCAGCTACTTCACCGTCCTTTCCAACTTGAGCGCCGTGGTGGTTCTCAGCATGCTGGCTGTTCGACCAGGGCAGACCCGGGGATTCGACGTTTGGCGGGGTGCTTCGACTCTGTATATGACGGTGACGCTGTTGGTCTATGTCACGGTCCTCCTTCCCCTCGAAACCGATGTCGGCGTAAGCGAGCCCTGGATCGACTGGATCATCCACGGCATCGGGCCGTTGTTCATGGTGGTCGACTGGGCCGTGAACCGACCTGCTGGCCCGATCAGTCGGAGCGACTTCGGTAAATGGCTGATCTTCCCAGCCGTCTACCTGGTTTACACACTGATTCGCGGCCCTGTCGTCGACTGGTACCCGTACCCGTTCCTCGACCCCCGTCCGCCACACTCCTACGGAGAAGTGGTGGTTGGATCGGTGATCGTTCTGCTGGCGATTCTCCTGATCGGCTCTGCCCTTAGGTGGTGGGCAAATCGCGCCACCGAGCCGGTGGGAACAGACGCCACATAGGATTTTGGCTCACACCTGCCCGGCGTCAGTGGCGACAGACTCTTTGTCTGTCTTCCGTGACTTTCGTCCTCCGCCCTTCTTCGACGGCTCCCATTTGAAGAATCTGACGGCAAGGATTACCGCAACCACTCCCCATAAGAGCATGTAGGCGAGATCGCCCCAATGGAATTGAGCCCCCGTCCGGGTGGGGTCGAATGCGTCGCGAAACGCGTCGGCAAAGTGTTTGAGCGGGAAGAAATTGCCCAACGCCTCCATCCAGGGTGCAGGATCAGGGATCGGGATGAAGATGTTCGAGATGAAGGCGATCGGAAGCAGCGTGGCATTGGTGATTGCTGGGGTGGCATCTCCGTTTGGAGATATAGCCGCCACCAACATTCCGAGAGCCGCGAAACACCCCACACCGATGAGAAAGGTGATGACGACCGCGGGGAGAGTGCGCAAGTAGACCTCGACGCCATAGAAGGCGACGGCGACGCCCATCATCAAGATGACGGCCAAAGCTCCGATGTAGATCGAAGATCCGATCCGACCCGTTATGTAGATCCACGGCGGAAGCGGAGTTCCTCTGACCCGTTTCAGAATCCCGTTGTCTCTTGAGATCGCCGTACCGATCGCCAGGTTGGTATAAGAAGCCGAAACGGCGGCAAAAACGGCGAGGCCCGGCGCAAAGAACTGAGCGGTGGTTACCCCCAGGCCTTCGATTTCCTCGTTGCCGAAAATCGCAGTGAACAGGACGAGGAACATCAAGGGAAAGACCAATGTAAAGAAGGCCGCAATCGGGGTCCGCCAGAAGATCTTGTTCTGATATCTGATCTGTTGCCACATCAATGAGAGCGCAGTTGGCCGGTCAGACATCGGTCTCATCCCCGACCAGTTGTAAATAGACGTCTTCCAGGCTGGGCCGCTCCACGGATAAACCTTCCAGTTCGACCTTCCGCTCCAGCGCCCATGAGGTCAACCTGTTGAGGAGGAGGGTCGGGCTCTCGTGGGAGATCGAAACCTGCGAATTCTCAACCGCCGTCGGCGTTAGGGGGAGGTCCGATATCGAGACGCCCTGAGGAAGATTGAAACGAACCATTGGCTCTGCTTTCTGGCGGTCACCGAGCGTCTCCGGCGTACCCTCGGCCACGATGACTCCCCTGGCGATCACGGCAATTCGATCGGCCAGGTGCTGTGCTTCGTCCATGTAATGGGTGGTGAGGAGGATTGTCTTGCCGAGAGCGGCAAGGTTCTCGACGATGGACCACGCCTGCCTCCGTGCGGACGGATCGAATCCAGTCGTCGGTTCGTCCAGAAACACCAGGTCGGGGTCTCCGACCAAACCGAGGGCGAGTTCGAGGCGTCTCTGTTGTCCGCCGGATAAGGTCTTTACCCGGGAGCCTGATTTCTCCTCCAGGCCGACCAATTCGATCAGCTCCTCGGTCGGCCGGCGCTTCGGATAGACGTCCCCATAAACGTCGAGCACCTCACTCACGGTGAGTTCGGGCTCTACGGCTGTCTCCTGGAGAACGATGCCGATGCGTTCCCGGAACTCCCGTCCACCCGTCGATGGGTCGAACCCGAGGACATTGACATCACCCGAGGTGCGATCGCGATGACCTTCGAGGATCTCAACCGTTGTCGTCTTCCCGGCGCCGTTCGGGCCGAGGAGGGCGAACACTTCGCCACTTTCGATCACGAGGTCGATGCTGTCGACGGCGTTCACGCCTCCATAACTCTTGACGAGAGCCTTGATCTCGATCGCGGGCATAGGGCGAGGAGTGTAACGCGACGCTCCCGGCGGCGTCTATGTGACCGTGGTCAAAAACACCAGTGGGATCTCGCGCTCAGTCTTTGCCTGATACTCCCCATACCCTGGATACGCCGATATCACCCGGCCCCACCAGTCGGTCCGCTCGGCGGGCGTCGCCCGTCGCGCCACGGCTTCGAAGGTATCGTCCCTTGTGCGAACATTCACCTCGGGGTTAGAAAGCACGTTTCTATACCACTGGGGATGATCGGGTCGACCGCCGTACGACGCGACGACAACCAGAGCTTCATCGTCGTGCAAGTAGAGGAGCGGGACAGTGTGGGATTTGCCGGTGACCGAGCCGATTGTGGTCAGCAGCAGCATGTCGTTGCCGACGAGGCGATCGCCGATGTGGCCGCCGGTCGCCCGGAACAACGCAGCGTGGAAAGACGACAATCCTTTGACCAACGAGTCTCTCATCCCGGGTCGGAGTTTCCGGCTTCCTGAACCGCCGAAGTCGCGACATCGCCGCCCGATACTGCCCGGTCGAGGGGCTGACCACAGTGAGCGCAGTTTTCACGATCTCGAGCCTCCACATCGAGAAACCTGCCACAAATAAGACAGATCTCGGAGAGAAAACAAGCAGGATCACCCATCGCCGACAACGGTAGCCAATCCGGGTCACAGGGAATTCAGACAAACAATATGCGCCAGTTCCGGTTCACCGTTAGGCTACAAGCTCAATAGATACCACGCAGGCAGAGGCACGCGTGGTTAGGAGCTCAAAGGAGCAACAATGTCAAGCAATCTCTACGTGGGGAACCTCACGTTCGGTACCACGTCGGAGGACCTTCAGGCGCTGTTCAGCCAGCATGGCGAAGTAACCAAGGCCCAGGTGATTTCTGACCGCGAGACCGGTCGATCCCGTGGTTTTGGGTTTGTCGAAATGTCGACAGATGCCGAAGCACAAGCCGCGATCGAAGCCCTCAACGGGTACACACACGACGGTCGCGACCTCACAGTCAATACAGCGAGAGAGCGTTCTCGCTAAAACCCCGATCTCTTTGGGTGTTGCCCGGAACTCCGGCAATACCGGCAAGATTAAGAAATGTCCGGTTCAATCGAGCCGGACATTTCTTATGGGCGATTGGTCCCGACCGGACACGCCGAAAGTCCCTACCCCACCGATCGGTCGCTCCAATAGGTTTTAGCCATGGAACCCCTCAGCACCGAAGCCACCCTCGACCTGCTGATCAACGGGAAGGTCGCCCACATCGGGGTAATCGACGGTGAAGAACCGTACGTTTCCCCGGTTTCATACGTCGTTATCGACCAGGAATTCTGCTTCCGCACTGGTCCGGGCCGTCGCGTCGATGCGATCAGGGAGAACCCGATTATCTCCATTGAATCGATGCGCACCCGTGAAGACGGTGGATGGGAATGCGTGGTCGCCCGTGGCGAAACCTCTGAGGTGGACGATGCGCCGAAGGCCCAGTCAATCATCTCGGCTCTGCTTCGAAAGTATTCCGTCGAGATCGGGTCGCCTCTTTCGTTTGGTGCACGTGGGCCGATGGAAGACACGTCAGTGATCATCAGTGCTCGCCTTTCCGACATATCGGGGAGGACTTCGGGCACCTGGTTTTCTATTCCCACAAGACCCGGACGGTTGTAAGAAAGGAAGGGCAAATGAATCTGTCAGAGCTGATCGGGGGCACCATTGTTACCGCAGACGCCACCACCCGACTCGCCGAGCTTGCCTCCAAAATGGAGGCCGAAGGGGTGGGTTCGGTGGCGATAACCGATGTCCACGGCGAATTCGTGGGCATCGTCACAGATCGCGATATCGTGAGGGCTGTTGCCCAGAAGTTCGACTTCGACACTCCGGCAGAGCTCGTAATGACAGCCTCACCAGACATGATCGAGATCGATACCGAAATCTCAGATGCGGTTCGCTGGCTCAACGCCACCGGCTATCGGCACTTGCCGGTAACTGATGGCGGGTCCCTGGTGGGGATGATCAGCATCAAGGACCTGCTCTGGGCGATCTCCGACAACTAGACGCTGATCTGTCGATGCTCATCCAACACGAAGTCGCGGTCAACCTCCCCATCGGATCTCTCGAGGCTGTCGTCCTGGACCGGTTCGCAGATGCTGAGAGCCTGGGGACGCCGGTTTACCGCAAAGGCGAAGAGCTGAGGAGCAAGATCGGTCTCGATGGACCGATCGCAAAGGAAGTCGTACTCAGTTTGGGACACCCGAAAATCACCAACTCGGGGCTGGCCATACCTGTCACCTGGCGGGCCACTGGTGCCGGGCTGCTATTCCCCCGCCTCACCGGCGAAATCGAGATATCGAGAGGATCGGTCGACAAGTCGCGAATGCGTATCCAGGCCTCGTACGATCCGCCCTTTGGATGGATCGGTGACGTCCTCGATCGCCTCCTCTTGGAGCGTATCGCCCAAATCACCGTTGCGGATTGGTTGGAGAGGGTCGCCGCCAGCCTCGAATCAGCCCCCCGAAGCGAACTCGTCGTTCACAATCGGGATGGCGACCTCGACGACCGTGCCGACCCCGACCACTGATCTGATCGTCGAGTCTCCCTCCAACGCAGCAGCGCGCTCCTCGAGATTGTTGAGCCCCATCCCACGTTGGGCACCATCGACGGAGAATCCAACGCCCTGATCGGCCACGGTTATCAGGAGTCGATCGCCGAGCATCTCCACCTTGACATCTACCGAGTCGCTTTCTGAGTGGCGCAGCGAGTTTGACACCGCTTCGACGATGATCGGGTGGATCGAATCGACTACGCCCTTGTCCAGCTTGAGCCCGGCAGGGGTGACCGAGATGCGAACCGAAGCGCGATAAGGGCCGGAAAGATGATCGAGATGCTCGCGGAGGAGGTCAGCGAAATTCGACTCCGTCGACTCCGAACCGAGGTTGGAAACGATCCTGCGGAGCGCTTCGATCGTCTCGTCTATCCGATCGCTCGCCTCATTGAGGCCGTCCCTGATCAGGTCGTCACCGGTAGCGGTGGCCAGACCCTGCAAATGGAGACCGGTACCGAAGAGATCCTGGATGATCGAATCGTGAAGATCCCGACCGATGCGTAGACGATCCTCGACAATCGCTAGATTTTCCAACCTCCTCCTGAGACCCACCGTTTCTACTGCGGCAGCGGCAACGGCGGCAAGGGCCTCGACCACGACCACATCGTCGCTGTTGAATCCACCGGCCTTCTCTGTCAGATAGAGATTTCCGAACGCGTTGTCTGGACCTCCCACGGGGACACCTAGGAATGACTCCATCGGGGGATGATTCGCAGGGAATCCAACCGAATCAGGGTGATCGGCAAGATTGGCCAGCACGATGGTCTGCCTATCTCGAATCAGTGTCCCCAGGACCCCTTTTCCCGCGGGCAGATGACCTATTTCGGTCGCTGTGTCCACGTCAATGCCACGGTGAACAAACTCCACCAGGGTTTTGTGGGGTCCGATCACCCCCAGAGCACCGTATCTGGCATCCGTCGCCTCACAAGCGGACTGGACGATCCGTCTCAAAAGAGTCTCCAGATCGGCACTTCCTACCAGGGAAGCGGTGGCGTCGGCTAGTGAGCGAACTCGCTCAATCGGTACCTGACCAGGCATGGGTGAAGAGTAACCCGAAGGGGGGCCGACCTGGCGTCAGACACCTGCATGACCAACGTCCCCGGTGAAACGGGAAGATGGCCCTAGCAGACAGAAACCCGCGCGGCCCAAAATGGGGGAAAGGAGGCAAACAATCATGATTGTCGTCGCCGGTGTCGACGGATCGGACCACACTCATCAGGTGGTGGAAACTGCGCTTGAATTCGCAGCCGGGGGAGAAACCCACTGTGTCTATGTGGCGAACGGAACCATCTATCCATATGCCGTACCGGCCGGTGTAGTGGTCGATTATGCGGCCATCGAGAAAAGCCAGGAAGAAGCGGTATGGCAAAAGGTTGGTCGGCTGCCGACAAATGCCGAACAGGTCACTCTCCAGGGGTCCCCTGCGCTGTCCCTGGTCGACTATGCCAAGAATGTTGAGGCCGATCTGATCGTGGTCGGGTCGCGCGGGCGGGGTTCGTTCGGCGCCCTTCTTCTTGGATCGGTGAGTCATGGAGTCGTTCACAATTCGGACCGGAACGTCCTTATCGTGCGATAGGAGTGGGTTGCCGGGATACAATCCGCAACATGCCGATCAAGGTCCTGGTCACCGACGACCATGAAATAGTGCGCCAGGGGCTCAAATTCTTGCTCAATGGTCACGACGACATCGAGGTCGTCGGGGAGGCGAGTTCGGCCGCCGAGGCGGTGAGGCGCACCGGCTTGGATTCACCTGACGTGGTACTGATGGATGTCCGTATGCCCGACGAGAGCGGAGTCGAGGCCTGTCGCGACATCATCGCCCGCTTTCCCGGAACCAGAGTCCTCATGCTGACTTCGTATGCGGACGAAGAAGCGTTGTTGGCTTCGATAATCGCCGGTGCCTCTGGGTATGTGCTCAAAAAAGTCAAAGGCGATGACCTGGTTGCCAGCATCAGGCGAGTCGCGGCCGGCGAGTCTCTCCTCGACCCGGCGATGGTCGCAAGGCTTTTCGACAGGTTGAGATCGGGCAAAGTGGAAGACCCTCTCGTCTCCAAACTGACGGAACAGGAGCAAGTTCTCGTTCGCCATCTCGCCCAGGGAATGACCAACCGCCAGATCGCGGACGAAATGTTCCTCGCCGAGAAAACCGTCAAGAACTACGTTTCATCGATCCTGATGAAAATGGGGATGAGCAATCGAAGCGAAGCCGCGACCTACGTTGCCAGAGTCGAGTCCGTACAAAAGGACCCGGAAGAGTGGTAACCGGACGCGGTTGATAGTCAGGACTCAGCCGGGTCTCCTGGTGTCGTCGACATCAAATGACAGGCCTCCTATTTCTACCCCGATCACACCGTCGACCCTCTTGGCCATCTCCTCGAGGATTCTCGTATCGGACCGGGCCGGGACCTCACCAGTCAAGGCCACCTGGCCGTCCTGCACTGAGACCGTCACCATTTGAGAATTCAGCCAGAGAATCCTCTCGATCACTTCGGTATAGAGCTCTTCTTTGATCTCGGAGTCTGGGCGTCCGAAGACCTTGAGCACATCCGAGCGGCTGATGATCCCGACCAGACTTCCTTCGGTTGCGACGACGGGGAGCCGCTTAACCCCAGCCGATTCCATCAGCCTCGCCGCCTCCGTGTGATCGGCATCCGGCGAAGTTGTCACCACCCTGGTAGTCATCACCTCCGATACGATCCGGGAAAAGTGCCCGGCACGGCGAAACAACCCACGAAACGTCGTGGACGGGTTTCTCAATGTCTCCTGATGGAGGATGTCTCCTTCGGTGACAACACCGACCAAACGACGGTCCGAATCGACTACCGGCAGTCCGCTTATCTTTCGTTCGACCATAAGTCGCGCCGCAACTTTCAGAGTCTCGTCCCCCGCGACGGTTACGAGATCGCGGGTCATCAATCGGTCAACCTTCATCTGACCTCCTTGTCGCCCTAAGGATCACTTCCACCCCGCCGAAACGGTACCGCCGTTAGTCCTACCCGGGTAGGGACTATGTCACCAACCGGGTCCGCCGGAACGCGCCAGCATCACCGAATGAGGGGTGGGCGGCATCGACTTTTCCCCGGCCTAACCTGGCCACATGACGGTCGGGCGATTGAAGTGGCGAGGACACCGGGCTGCGCTTCTCAAGAAGGCAGCCCGGGCATATGCCGACGACAGGGCGATACGACTTGGCGCCGGTCTGGCTTACTACAGCCTTTTCGCCCTGGTGCCGATCCTGTCTCTCGCAGTTTCGCTGGCCACCATCTTCTTCGGACAGGAGGCGCTCATTTCCGTTACAGCCGCCGTCTCCGAGCTTCTCGGGGACGATGCAGCGTCGGCATTGATGTCGGCAATCGAAGGGACCGAAAGCGCCACACTCTGGCTGTCGATAACCAGCCTCATTGTGTTGATTTTTGCCGGGGGACTCCTCTTTGCCGCATGGCGGGACATCGTCGAGATCATCTGGGGTGACGCCGCGCATTGGAGTGTCGCCGCAACTGTCCGGAACAGGATCTTCGCTATCGCCGCAGTCCTCGGATCGAGTTTGCTGCTCACGTTGACCCTATTTGCGCAAGCGCTCTTGGGCCTGTTTTCTGATCGACTCGATAACAGGGTCGTCGAACAACTGTTGTTGATCACCGGTTCGATCGTCCCCATCTTGATAGGAACGCTTTTCATTGCCGTTCTTTACAAGTACACGCCAACGGCCGATATCCGGTGGCGCGACGTCTGGTTCCCGGCCAGTGTCGCCATGGTGCTTCTCTCCGTCGGTGCCTGGGCCTACGGTCTCTACGTCTCTCTTGCCGGCCTGGGATCCGCAGTCGGTGTCACCGGAACCATCTTTCTCGGACTGGCCTTCGTCTACTACGCGGCTCAGATCATTCTCTACGGGATCGAGATCGTAT
>DATDCF010000085.1:0-3059 GCA_036524475.1 Acidimicrobiia bacterium
ATGTGGAGGGACCACGACTGCTCCGTCGACGATCCTCCCTCCCGGCACGGGCACAACGACTCCATCATCTTCGACCAGTGCGCCGCAATCCATCGGATGCCCGCAGGACGCCGAGTTCATCGACGAGGGAAGGATCGCCCGGATCACCCAGCCCAGTTCGGATGCCAAAACACTGGGGCTCATCTCCATTCAGACGGCCGAGGGCTGCGAGCGATTCGGGTTCAACTTCGAAACCAACGAGAACGCCCCGGCCACGACCCCACCCTCGATCGATGGCGAGTTCCTCGACAACGGGGGAATCGTCCGGATTTACATGGACATCGATCAGACGGTCCTCACCGACCAACTAGTCGAGACCCCATTGGTCGATCGCCTCTTCGTGGTCCGGTCCCTGGACGGATCGATGTTTGTCGACGTGCATCTGGCCCGACCCGCCCGAGCACGCATCAACGTCACCAACTCGCCCGCCGGTATGACTTTGGAGTTGAGTCCTCGCGACGGGGAATTGCCACCGTCCGCAGCCATTTCAGACAGAGTCGTTCTGATCACCCCACGGAGCGAGGCAGTGGTTGACGGACCCGTGGTCGACGTCGGAGGTTACGCCCGGACTTTCGAAGCCAACGTACTGGTTCTGGCCACCGTCGGCGGTGCGGTCGTCGCCAGGACCAACACCACGGCAGCGGACTGGGTAAGCACCTGGGGCGAGTTTGCGACAGAAATCGAGTTGCCAGCCGGATTGGATGACCTGTTCGTAGGTGAGGAATCACCCGAGAACGGAAGCCTCACCGGGGTGACGATCAGGCTAACGGTTCGATGAGCCCCGGAATCGGCCGCACTTCGAGGTAACCCTCTGCGATGTCGACTACGGGAACAAACTCGGTTATGAACGGAACCTCGAAACGATCACCATCGATTTCGATAACCACACGGTCCTGGGCGGCACCCGGCGCAAATGCCACCACATGGCCCAATCGCCCACCATCTGCCTGACGTGCTTCCAGCCCGATGAGATCTTCGGGCCAGAACTCGTCGGGTTCGAGCTCCCTCCTAGCCCAGACCTCGATCTCGCAGCCGCGGATTGCCTCGGCTGTTTGGCGACTTGTGACACCCTCGAACTGGACCTGGTAACCGCGGTCGACGCGACGAATCGCCCGCACGGTGTACGGACGATCCTCGATCAAAACAGATTTACCCTGGTCGAAATACACGACGTCGGCTTCCTCGACGTAGAGGCCGAGATGTCCATCGAGCCCGTGTGGCCGGCCCAGACGGGCCACTACAAATCGCCGCTCAGTGGCTCGGCCTTCATCTTCGGCCCCGTTGGTTGCTCGGCCTCCATCTTCGGCCTCGTTGGTTGCTCGGCCTCCATCTTCGGCCTCGTTTTCAGTCGATGAATTCGACCCCGGCACTGATGCCCTCTTCTTCCCCGGCGGCGCCTGCCGCGGCGCGGATGGCCTTGGCGACGCGCCCGCGGCGACCGATCACACGGCCCATGTCCTTCTTGGCGGTGCGAACCTCTGCCACGACGTCATCCGGACCCTGTTCCACGATGGTTACGGTCACTTCTTCAGGCTCTTCAACGATCGCCTTTACGACGTAATCGACCACCCGCTCCACAATTTCACCTTTGGCCATTCCTATTCCTCCTCACCGGATGCATCGGCGGTGGGTTCCTCAGCCGTTTCGTCGGCGTCCTCGGCCGCTTCGACAGCGGTCGGTGCCTTCGTTCCCACGGTGTGGATCTGGCCGGTACGGACCTTCATGGTGTTCATCGCACCGGAAATATTGAGCAACTTTTCAACCGCTTCGGTGGGTTGGGCGCCCTTTGCCAACCATTCCGCCGCCTTCTCATTGTCGATCTCCACCAACGACGGGTCGGCCAGGGGCTCGTAGCGACCGATCTGTTCGATATAACGACCATTTCGAGGCGCACGGCCATCAATCACAACAACGCGGTACATGGGCTGCTTCTTCTTGCCCATCCGCATCAGTCTCATCTTCACTGCCATTTGGTCACCTCTTGGTTTGCTGGCCACTCATGAGTGCGTCGAGGTTTGGCATCCCCCGACCTCCGGCCAGCGACTTCATCATCTTCTTTGCGTCGGCAAACTGCTTCAACAACCGATTCACGTCCTGGGGCTTCATACCCGACCCGGACGCGATTCGTCGCTTATGGCTTCCACCGATGATCTTCGGGTTCCGGCGCTCCTCTGGAGTCATTGACTGAATTATTGCCTCGACTCTTCGAATCTCACGATCGTCAATGTCGACATCACGCAGAAGCGACCCGGAACCAGGGAGCATAGCAAGGATGTCTTTCAGAGGCCCCATCCGCTTCATCTGCTGGAACTGTTTGAGAAAGTCGTCGAGGTTGAAATCGCCCTTCTCCAGCTTGCGGGCGGTGATTTCGGCCTCCTTCTCATCGAAGGTCGCCTCGGCCTTCTCAATGAGCGACATGACGTCTCCCATCCCCAGGATCCGCGAGGCCATCCGATCGGGGTAGAAGGGCTCGAGATCGCCCAAACCCTCGCCGACACCAGCGAATTTGACCGGTGCGCCGGTGACCTCACGGACGGAGATCGCCGCCCCTCCTCTCGAGTCTCCGTCGAGCTTGGAGAGCACCACTCCGGTTAGCCCGACCTGCTTCTGAAAACCCAGGGCAACGTTTACCGCATCCTGCCCGGTCATCGCATCGACCACCAGCAGAACTTCGTCAGGCTCGGCCGCCTTAGACACATCGCCGAGTTCCTTCATCAGCTGGTCGTCGATCTGGAGACGACCTGCCGTGTCGATGATGACCACGTCGCGACCTGTCTTCGCAGCCTCCTTCATGGCATTTTTTACCAGACGGGCGGGCTTGCCTTTCCGATCGACATATACCGGTACCTCGACCTTTTTGCCCAGCTTCTCCAACTGGTCGATCGCCGCCGGCCGCTGCAGGTCGGCGGCCACCAAGAGGGGCTTCTTCCCCTTGTTCTTGAGATGCAATGCCAGTTTTCCCGAGGTGGTCGTCTTCCCCGAACCTTGAAGCCCGACCATGAGAATTGTTAGAGGCGGGC
>DATDCF010000086.1:0-5457 GCA_036524475.1 Acidimicrobiia bacterium
CTGACGGTGCTACCGCTCACACCATCCCCCAGTGGGGCACCCGACAGGTAACCGCGACCCCGAATCAGAACCCACTCCCCCCGCTCGTCAATCATCTTCGCGGGAGACACCGGTTGGACGTAGGTCGACGCCGAACTCCGCTCTGGTACCGGGGACCGACGCTGCTGCTTCTTTTGCCTCTTCGACGTTGGCAAAGAATCCAAAGCATGCCGATCCGGAACCGGTCATCATCACCACAGAATCCCACATACCGGCGACATCAGAAACGAAATCACCGAGATCTGGCTCCACATCCACCGCAGCCCGGTACAGGTCATTCCGGATCGGGAACTTGTTGCGCATCGGTGGCGGCAAGAGCCGGTCGGGTATCTCGAATCCAACTGGCTCCCCGAGGGCATCCCACCTCTGATACACGTCGGGAGTGGCCAGATGCATGTCCGGAACTACCACCGCAACCGCAAAACCCTGAAGCGCCTCCATCGATTCTATTTTCTCCCCGTACCCGGACATCTCAGCGGTACCTCCAACCAGGAAAAAGGTCACATCTGCTCCGACATCGGGGGCCACCCTTCGGGCGCGATCCGATCCCTCGCCGGCTATCTCACAACATGCAACCAGGGCGGCTGCCGCGTCCGAGGAACCGCCTCCCAAACCAGCCCCGGCCGGAATCTGCTTCTCCAACTCAAAGGCGATCGGCGGCAGGCGAATCGATCCGCGGAGTCGTTCCACCGCCTTCAGGACCAGGTTTTCCGGGCCATCAGGGATAGCGGGATCACCTTGGACCACGAGTTGATCCTCGTCGGCCGTGTCAACATGCAGCAGATCGACAATTTCCACCGTTTGGACCACAGAGCGCAGAGGGTGCAAACCCGAGGCATCACGCGACCCGACCACGAGGTTCAGGTTGAGCTTGGCAGGAGCCACCATTTTCATGTGATTACCCGCGCGAGATCGACATACTGCTGGGGAGAGAGGTCTTCGGCGCGGACCGTCGGATCGATACCGGCCGCGACCAGCTGCGCCTCAGGGTCGTCCAGGACATCCGCCAGTGAGCCGCGAATCATTTTCCGTCGCTTTCGGAAGGCCGACCCTGCTAACTCGATAGCCTCCTCCGCAAACTCAGGCGCCGCGACCCTGGGCATCGTCACTACCGCCGACTCAACCCTTGGTGGGGGCAGAAACACCTGAGTCGGAACCCGAAACTGTACGACGGGACTGGAATAGATCTGGGCCACCACCGACGGGAGCCCGTAATCTTTTCCTCCAGGCTTTGCCGCGAAACGCTCGGCGACTTCGCGCTGCACCATCACGACGAAACTCTGGATGTGATGATGGTGGCGCAGCGAGTCGAGTACGAGAGGTGTGCCTACGTTGTAGGGGAGATTCGCAACCATTTTCCATCCATTTCCGACAAGTGCGGCACCGAGATCGACCGTGGTGATGTCTTCGAGACGAATTTCGACATCGAGGCCGCCGGTCGTCTCTTCCAGGATCGGGCCTAGCCTCGCATCGATTTCGTAAGCCACTACCGAGGCCCCGGCACCGACCAACGCGGCGGTGAGAGTTCCGGTCCCGGCACCCACTTCAACAACCTTGTCTCCGGGCTCGATACCCGCGGCCAATACGATCTTCCTGGTGATATTGCCGTCGGCGAGGAAGTGCTGACCGAGCCGATGAATCGGCAACAAGTCATATTTTTCGAGCAAGGACGAGATCTCGCTGCGTGTCTGAGCCTTCACGGTCGGAACACCCGAGATGCGTTTTCCGACGTTATGCGGGCAACATCGGCCACTGCCATACCCCAGACTCCAGCCAGCGCCTGCCCTACGAGACCGACCCGTGCCGGTTCGTTTGGTTCGCCGCGATGAGGCGGAGGCGCCAGATATGGAGTGTCCGTCTCGACGAGGGCTCGAGCAGGGGGGACCAGGGCCGCACCGAGACGAATCGTCTCGCCGGTCTCGAAGGCGAGCGGCCCGGCGAAGGAGAACATCACCCCGAGATCGAGGAATCTCCTGGTCCATCGGGTTCCCCCGGTCCAACAGTGCAGCACGACTCGGGAGCCAGTACCTGTGGATTTGACGATCTCGTGTACATCAGTGAAAGCATCCCGGCAGTGGACGATGATGGGAAGGTCATAAGCGACAGCCAAGTCGATTTGAGCCTCGAACGAATCGATCTGGGCCTGGCGTGGGGAGAGGTTGCGATAGAAGTCGAGACCTGTCTCTCCGATCGCCGACACTTGGGACGCCAGATCCGAGATCACTGCAGACTGTTCGGGCCACGCTTCGGCGTCATGAGGGTGCAGCCCGGCGGTTGCCATAACACGGCCAGGAAATCGTTGCGAAAGCTCGATAGAAGCCACTGAGGATGCCGCATCGACTCCGGGAGCGACCACCCAGTCAACATCGACAGCCCTTTCGAGCAGTTGCTCGGGCGGGCGCTCGTCGAGCTGCAGATGACAGTGGGTGTCCACCCAGGTCATGGTTTCTCCCGATCGGGCTGCGGGCAAGGAACAGGGCGATGTAGTCTCGACTTTTCAGGAGGAGTGATTGAATGGACAGTGGAATCGCCAGAAAGATCGACGATCTGGGACGGATCGTGATCCCTGCCGAGACACGAAGACTGTTCAACATCCGCGAGGGAGATCACCTCTTCATTTCGGTGGAAGGCGGCTCGATCGTCATCAAGAAGATGACCGACACCTGCACGTTCTGCGGCACCGACACCGACGTCAAGCCGTTCCGGGACAAAGGAGTCTGCCGGGACTGCCGTACTCAACTCAGCTCCTGATCGTCGAGTAGTTTCTGATAAATCGGACGACGGGACACCCCGGTCTCAGTCGCGATATCGCGAGCCGCCTCCGAAACGGAGGCCCCTGCCTCGATCAATAATCGGGCGCGACTGACGGCATCCGCCAGATCCGGGACCTCCGGCGATACCGGAGCCAGCACCAGTGTGTACTCCCCCATGGGTTCCCGTTCCGCCCACTCAGCGATACCTTCTTCGAGGCTCCCCACCCAAGCCTCCTCATGGACTTTGGTCAGCTCCCTGCAAATGGCCACCCGGCGATCGGGCCCTACGGCGAGCGCAAGAGATTCCAAATCGTCTCGCAGACGATGGGGGCTGACAAACAGAACCACCTGTCTCTCATCGCTCGCAACGGAGGCAATACGAATCTCTCGTTCCCGACCCTTCTTAGGCAGAAATCCCTCAAAAACGAACCGGTCACCGCCGAACCCAGCCAACGCCACCGCAGTGGTTGCTGCGCTGGGGCCAGGAATCACCGTCACGGTTCCCCCCACCTCGCGAACTCTGGATGCAGCCAGTGCCCCGGGATCGGATACCGATGGCATGCCCGCGTCAGAAACCAGCGCTACGTCGAGACCCTTCTCGATATCCTCGACCAACTGCTCGGTGCGCACCCTTTCATTGCCGGCGAACAACGACCGGACTCTGGTCGAGATCCCGAAGTGGTCGAGCAGAATCCCGGTGCGGCGGGTGTCTTCCGCGTAGACCACATCTACCGACCCCAGCGTATTCAGGAGTCGGGTTGATGTATCTCCCAGATTCCCGATCGGGGTAGCGCAAATATAGAGGGTGCCCATGTCAGTCATCGCGAATCATTGCGATTCGGGTACCGGGTCTCGGCGGCTGGAGCTCCACCGGGAATTCCACGAGGTAGACCGCCGATGGGAAATAGAAGAACCTGTTGGGCCACATCGTTTTCACCATCATGACGGTACCCGACGCATCGAGCCCCACCCCGCGCAGCGGTGTGGTGAGACCCATCGTATGAACGGCGCGTCTTCTCAGAATTAGGGCAGATCCTCCGGCGACACCCTTGATGCCCCTCCAGTAATCGATCGGGGAGGTGGCAATTTGGGCAGGAGCGCCGGCCCAATTTTCACCCACGAGCCGCACCGATTGCATTTGAGATGACGCTACGACGTGGCCGGCGGCGATACCAGCCCTCTACCCACCGAAACTGGCCAGGATCGCATCCCCGACCGAGGGCACGTCTGCGGCGATGAAGGTCAGTTTATCGTTGAGGACTTCGACCCAGACGAAAGCAGCCTCAGGTACCGATCCTCTCGCGAATTCGAGTAAGGCGGCCTCGGCCTCGTCCCTATCAGCCGTTGTGTCCCCCTCATAGACGAGGACAAAAGCGACGTTCGATCCGTCATAGAACACCGAGTAGTGGTCGCCTCCCCAACCGTCGGCCGCTTCGAGCGTGTCTGTGTCGTTCAGGACCTCGTCGAACAAGACCCGAAGCCCGAACTCACCCCACACCGACGACTCCTCCAACTCGTACCCGGCGACGGTCACCTCCGGCATCACGACTTCGATGGGCAGATCTCGCCCAAAGTCCTCGGGTGTGATTATCTGTTCGGTGGACCCGGGGAGCCCGACCATGGTGACGTAGGCATCATCTACCGCCGACCACGTGCCGGAGTCTTGATAGAGCGTCTGCACGAATGTCAATCCCGAGTCGTAGGGGAAGAGCAAGCTGTCCTGGAGGAACTGCGGCGCCGCCTCGAGTTGCTCTGAACCCTGTTGCAGCGCCTCGGCAAAGAACTCACCGAGTTCGGCCTGGGACAGGGTCTGCAGATAGAGCACCTCAGCGAGACTCGCGTCGCCTTCAATGAGAGCTTGATATGCCGAAGCTTCGTCGTAACGCTGCTCGTCGAACATCGCTTCGTACGCGTCATGGAATTCAAAGTTCTGGTCGGTTAGAGAATGGGTGAGCTCATGGATCAGTGTCGCCTTCTGCACCACCGAAAAACCTTCTGCCCGTATCGGAACCACGAGCTCACCGGTCTCGCCGTCGTAGTAGCCGGCCACCTGTTCTCCATAGAGGTCGGTCAACAGATTCTCAAAGTCGACACCCGGGTCCAAGAGCCCGAGCAGCTGGTAGAGCGCCTCGTCGACGGGAATATCTTCAGCATCTTCTGCGATCTGATCCCTGACGAGGGCCTCGAGTTCGGCATCCGTGACCACGCTGACCAGCGGAGCGGTCTTGAAGCTCAGTCCCCTGGTTTCCTGGGTGATGCGCACCAGTTCGAGAAGCTGATCCTGCACTTCAGCGGGCAATCCTTCGGTCCCGGGAAGCTCGGTGATCTCGAGGAGCGTCGT
Organism: Acidimicrobiia bacterium; assembly: GCA_036524475.1. Taxonomy (GTDB): domain Bacteria; phylum Actinomycetota; class Acidimicrobiia; order Spongiisociales; family ZC4RG35; genus MA-ANB-1. The sequence continues at coordinate 5,134 of DATDCF010000086.1, forward strand.
CGTGGTGGTTTCAGGTCCCACAGTCGTGTCCGCCGCGGGAGCGACGGTGGTGGTTGGACTCTCGCCACCATTGGTGCACGCTGCGGCAATGAGGGCAAGCGCGAGCAACCACACGATTTTGGGAAATCTGACCATTGCCCTCCAGATTACCCGGGCACCGGGACAATTAGAGGTCGGCAACAGCCTCAGTTCGCCGTGCGCCGCGTGGGGATCCGCAGAGTGTGATGCCCCGGGAGGTCGAACCTATCTGTCCACTTCGCGCATGCCAGCGTCGATTTCGGCTTCGAGTACTTCGAGTTGATCGTAGGAATCTGAGAAACCGTC
>DATDCF010000087.1:0-10623 GCA_036524475.1 Acidimicrobiia bacterium
ACCGTCGAAGGCATCTCCAATACCTTCGAGGCGTCGATCACGTTGCGGGTCATCGATGCGGCCGGAAATCTCCTCAATGAAGAGTACGGACAGGCGACGAGTGGAAGCGGCACCTGGGGTGAATTCGTCTTCACCTTCGAGGACGCAACTCTGACCTCTGACGAATTCGTCCAGCTGTTCGAGTACTCGGCCGAAGACGGGGAACCGAGCAATGTCGTCACCATTCCACTCAACGACGGCCAGTGGGATTTCTCAGGAGGCTTCACTAACTGACGACTTCCTCGTCGGATTCACGAGAAAGGCCCCGGCAAGCGGGGCCTTTTTCTGAATTGGATTTTGGTTCAACTACTTGCCGGTGGCGAGTGTTTCCACCGATGCGAGGTCGACTTTGACCCCCGGGCCCATCGTCGACGAGAGAGTCATACCCCTGAGGAATCGGCCTTTGGATGACGCTGGTTTGGACCGGACGATCTCACTGGAAATGGCGGTCAGATTGTCGACCAATTTCTCGGCGTCGAAGGACACCTTGCCCACCGGGATGTGGACGTTGCCGTAGCGATCGTTGCGGTACTCGAGGCGGCCCGCCTTGAATTCGCCCACAGCCTTGCCCACTTCTTGGGTAACAGTTCCTGCCTTGGGGTTGGGCATGAGGCCCCGAGGACCGAGGACCTTTCCGAGTTTTCCAACCTCAGCCATCATGTCTGGAGTGGCTATTGCGACGTCGAAATCGAGTTCGCCTCCCGCCTGGAGTTTCTCAACCAGCTCGCTGCCTCCGACGACATCGGCCCCGGCCTGCTTGGCTTCGTCAGGGTCTCCAGATGTGAATACGGCAACACGGACATCTTTACCGGTCCCATGAGGTAGCGATACCGTCCCGCGAATCAGTTGGTCGGCCTTCTTGGGGTCGATTCCGAGGAGGAACACGACCTCGACGGTCTCATCGAACTTTGCCGACGAGAGCGTCTTCACCAGCTCGAGCGCTTCTTTGGCCGGGTAGGGGGTTTGCTTGTCGAACCGCAATGACGCTTCGCGGTACTTCTTTCCGTGCTTCATTTTTCTCCTTGTGGTCCAGGCGACTATCCCCAACCGTTCTGTGAAGATTTTTATACCGTGGCGGTGCAAAAACACTCACAGAAGGGTCAAAGGGGACGGTCTCCCACTGGTTTTGCTTTCATTAGCCCTCTACAACGATGCCCATCGATCGGGCGGTGCCTTCGATGATTTTCATTGCGCCATCCATGTCGATGGCATTGAGGTCGACCATTTTGAGCTCGGCGATTTCCTTCACCTGTGCTCGGGTCACTTTTCCGACCTTTTCTTTGTTCGGCTCGCCAGAGCCCTTCTCGACGCGGGCAGCCTGACGGAGCAAACCGGCGACCGGCGGGGTCTTGGTGACGAAGTCGAACGAACGGTCTTCGTAGATCGATATCTCCGCCGGGATGATCTGGCCACGCTGATGCGAGGTGGCGTCGTTGTATGCCTTGACAAAGTCCATCAAGTTGACCCCATGCGGGCCGAGGACGGTTCCCACCGGTGGGGCGGGCGTGGCCTGGCCTGCAGGCAACTGCATTTTGACGGTTGTAACGAGTCTTCTTCTTCCCATGTTTAATCCTGTGGTCGATGTGAGCCGGCGAATGTCCCGGCGTTTAGCTCTTTTGAATGTCGTCGAAGCCCAGTTCGACCGGAGTGTCCCGGCCGAAGATGTTGACCAGCACAACGATCTTCTGTTGATCGATGTTGATCTCTTCGATAACCCCGTTGAAGTCGGCAAACGGACCGGTGACAACCCGGACCTGCTCGCCTATCTCCCAATCGGGCTTGAATCGTGGCTTGCCCTTGTCTTCCTCTTCCTGGACGCCAAGGAAACGCTCGACTTCGCGTCTGGAGAGTGGGGTGGGCTTTTGTGCATTCCCAGCAACGAAACCAGTGACACCGGGGGTATTACGCACCGTGTACCAGGAGTCATCGTCGAGCGTCATCCTCACCAGGATGTAGCCGGGGAAAACCTTCTTATTGACCGTTACCTTCTTGCCGTTCTTGAACTCGACGACATCTTCCATGGGGATATGGACTTCAAAGATCCGGTCTTCCATGTGCATCGACTGGATGCGGGTCTCGAGGTTGACCTTCACCTTGTTCTCGTAACCCGAATAGGAGTGGATGACGTACCAGTCGCCGGCGAGGTCGTAGGGACTGGTGACTACCGGTGCTTCGACGACGGGTACTTCGACCGCGGCTGCGGTCTCTTCGGTGACCTCTTCGGTCGCTTCTACGGTTTCAGCCATCAGGACCGGAGTTCCACGAGCTTGAGGACGAACTCTTTCATCACTATGTCGAGCCCGAAAATTACAGCGGTGAGAATGGTGGTGGTAATCAGTGTCACCGAGGTGAAGGCGATCATCTGCTCACGAGTGGGCCATGTGACCTTCTTCAGCTCGAGACGAACCTCGTGGAGATACTGCTTTAGCCTTGCAAAGAAGGACTTTTTCTCAGCAACAGGCTGCGAGCGCGTCAAGGCGTTGGCCTTACGTTGCGCCTTGCTGGAGCCGTCCTGTTTTTTCGCTAGCCGCTCTTCACGTTCCTGAAGACGGCGCATTTCTCGGTTCATCGGATACTTATCCTAGTTACTTCTTGACTTTCCTGGCAGGGGCGGGAGGGTTCGAACCTCCAACCTCCGGTTTTGGAGACCGGCGCTCTACCAGTTCGAGCTACACCCCTAAAACAAGGGATCTGCGGGATGCCGCAAGTATAAGGCTATCCGACCGGTGTGGGAATTCGATGCTCGGACGAGAGAATGTAGTCATAGCGCTCGAATCCACAGTCGGTGGGTGATCGCAGTTGCGCTGATCGTGGATACGGCGGGATCTCGAGCAGTTCGCCCACACTTGAGTTCAACAGGAGTGAGTTACGGACTCACCGGCGTTCGCCACTCCCGACGAGGTCTTCAGCCTCAGTCAACGCTTCGAACCGCTCATCGAGCTGCTCGTACTCAACCCGATTTTGCTCCATGAATGCGTCGAATGCTTCAGCGCTCTCCCAGCGATCGATGGTTAGATACTGTCCGGGCTCGTCGATCGCAATCAGTTCGGTCCCCACGAACCCGTCGTGCCTGGCAAAGAGCTTGGCCCACTCGCCGTCGCGCCCGTAAGCAGATCGAAATTCCTCGTCGGACTCAAGAGGGACCTCAAACTTCCAGACAATCACGTACATCTGACCAGCCAACAACATACGCAACTGAGGGGCCTAGTCATAACACTGGCCGCGTCGGCGCTTTGGCGTCGACGGAAAAGAGCTGCCAGGGCTCGGACAGACCTTTTAGTTGATGCGAACCCCGGTCCGTGAAGCCAAAAGACGATCCGGCCATGACGTCACGCACCGTCCGCGATGTCAGGATTTCGTCGGCTGTTGCGAGGGCCATAATCCGTGCCGCCGTATTGACCGCCACGCCCGAGAGATCATCGCTCGTCCGGGTGACCTCACCGACATGGACCCCGGCCCGTATCGAAATCCCGATACGTCCCAGCTCATCGCGGATGGCGGTTGCAGCCATCAAGGCGACGCTGGGCGTCGCAAAAGCGGCCAGAACCCCGTCCCCGGTCGTCTTGACGACGTGGCCTCCCCAGGCATCGGCCCACTTGCGAGAAATCTCGTCATGTTGATCGAAGAGAACCTTTCCGTCCCGGTCTCCCATCGATGAGAGAAGTTCGGTTGACTCGACGATGTCGGTGATCAAGAGTGTGAGCAATTCCGTCTTGTCGACGGGCTTCGAAGCTGACCCTGTGACGAACCGCTCCAGCGATTCGAGAATGAGGTCCGGCGTCTCCCAGAACATCGGCCCATCCGCACCGGGGAGCTCGACGAGTTCGGCTCCCCGAATATTCGAGGCGAGATATTCGCCATGGGTGAAGGGGATAAAGGCGTAATCACGCCGATGGATCACCATCGTCGGGACCTCGACTCTGGGAAGCAGCTCACGCACGTCCATCTGGAGTGCCTTTCTGAATCGACCTTGAATCTCTGTCGGGGTACCCACGGCCCTGAGGTACTTCGAATACCACTCGACAAAGTGAGCTTCGCCCATTTTGGAAGGAACACTCGTCGTCGCAAGGGCCGTGGTCCCCCACTCCTCGGTCACGATGCCTAGCAGTGCGACAGTGGCGTCAGGGTCGAGCCCGACTTGATAGGTGTCGTCGCGAATAAGTCGCGATGTGGTGTTGTAGAGAACGAGATGGGAGATCCGATCGGGGTTTTTGACGACGTATTCGATGGCATTGGGACCCGCGTCCAGCATGGCAACCAGGGCAACTGATTCGTTTTCACACCGGTCGAGCACCGCATTGAGTTGCGCTTGGAAGATGGGTTCCGAGGTGGCGCCCGTGGCGCGGTCGGAACCGCCCAGACCGATGGAGTCAAAACGGACGACTCTGGAGAAAGCAGCCAGACGTCTGAGAAAGAGAGCGATCGAAGGGTCCTCCCAGTGGACGTCAACGGAGTTGAAACTGCCCGCCGACAGGACGATCTCCGGAGCGCCCGAGCCGATCGTTTGGTAGAACAGACGCAGCCCGTCAACCAGCGCATAGCCCGACTGAGGAAGCATTGGGCGATGGTACCTAACTCAAGTCAACGGTTGGTTGGTTGAACCGGAAGCGCTGGCTGCGCCCGCCCGCCAAATCATCCTCGAGGCCGATGCGCGTGATCACCACCGCCTCTAGCCTTGATCCAATGATCGATCGGCCAAAGCGTTTCTCGACGTTCACTGTCGACGCCATCCTCGCCCTCTGTATCTTTCTTCTGGGCGTCATCGGTCGCGTCGAAATTGGCGATAGCCCGACCGGCGAGATGTTCTCACGAGAGCCGGATGGCTGGAATTGGCTTCTGATAGCCCTCCAGTCGTTGCCCCTCGCGTATCGCCGCCGCTGGCCGGTCGGGGTACTCGTTGTCATTACAAGCGCATTTGTGATTGATCGGGTTCTTGATTATCCGAACACGTTGGCAATCGGGGGAATTCTCCTTGCCATTCATGCCGTCGGGAGCGAGCTTCCTAGAGACCGATCGTGGAAGATCGGTGTCCCGTACATCGTCGGCGTGGTCGCGTTCACCACAGTAGGGGCACTGACACTCGAATCAGTTGGCTGGGGAGACGTTTTGGGGACTTTTGTCTTCACCACAGCACCTTTCTTCCTTGGCCGGGAGGTTCATGAGCGCCGGCGGATATTCGAGGAGTTGACAACGCGGGCCGAGCAGGCGGAACAGGAGAGCGCGAGGCTCGCCCGAGAGGCGGTGGATGAAGAGCGGGCCCGGATTGCCCGCGAGCTTCACGATGTTGTTGCCCACCAGGTCACCGTGATGACCCTCCAGGCCGAAGGCGCCAGCCGTATCGCCGGGGATTCCGATCCAGAAGTAGTCCAAGCTCTCCAGACGATCAAGGAGTCCGGTCATTCGGCTCTCAGCGACATGCGCCGGATGGTTGGTCTACTGAGAGATCGGGCCGATTCAGGGGAGCTAGCTCCCCTGCCCGGATTGGGTGACCTCGCCGGGTTGATAGAACAGATGGTCGCCTCGGGGCTTCCGACGTCGCTCGTCGTCTCCGGGGATCCGGTGGATCTCGGTGAGGGGGCAGGCCTGTCCGCTTACAGAATTGTCCAGGAGTCGCTCACCAATGTCCTCAAGCACGGCGGCTCTGGAGCCAGAGCGGAAGTTAACCTCCGATACGAACCCGAATCACTGGTGGTCGAGGTTCTCGATAATGGCCGTGGAGCGTCTGCGCCGGACCCGGGCCGCGGCCACGGGATTGTCGGGATGACAGAACGGGTCGCCGTGCTGGGTGGCGACTTCAGTGCAGGGCCTCGCCCCGGCGGCGGATTCCAGGTCAAAGCGACGATCCCGTACAGATCATGATCAGGGTTCTTCTTGCCGATGATCAGGCGATGATCCGTTCGGGCCTGAGAATGATCCTCGAATCCGAAGCCGATCTTCTCGTCATCGGAGAGGCCGAGAACGGAGAGGAAGCAATCCGTCTGAGTAAACGGGAGAAGCCCGACGTGGTCTTGATGGATGTCCGCATGCCCGGAGTAGATGGCTTGGAGGCGACCCGACTGATTCATCAGACACTTCCGGATGTGAAAGTCATCGTTTTGACGACCTTCGATCTCGACGAGTACATCTATGCAGCCTTACGGGGAGGAGCGAGCGGGTTCCTTCTCAAAGATGCCGATTCGGAGACGCTGATCCGGGCAATTCGGATCGTCGCCGCTGGAGATGCCCTGATCGCCCCATCGGTCACCAGGCGTCTGATTGACGAATTCGCGTCCCGGCCAACCCAGCCTCGAGTTCAAGGTTTAGACGATCTCACTGAGCGGGAAATCGAGGTTCTGAAGCAGATGGCGCGGGGTTTGTCCAACGCCGAGATCGCCGAGGCACTCTTCGTGTCGGAAACCACTGTAAAGAGCCATGTGTCGCATCTCCTGACCAAACTCCAGCTTCGAGATCGCGTCCAGGCAGTTGTTGCTGCCTACGAAGCCGGACTGGTGGCACCCGGCCAGTAGATGTCCTCATCCTTGAGGATGAGAAGCCAGCACGAAACCATCCCGATGGACAGGACGCGCAACCATCCTTGGCCCGATGACACGGGACCGAAGATGGCCGATGATGTGACTACACATCTTGAACAAGGAGACAAAGATGACACTTACCGAAGACCGTTTAGATACTGCTGTGGCCGCCCGGATGCGCGAAGGCGTAAAGACCTATGGAGAGGGAGACACCCAGGTGCGCGCTCTGGACGGTGTCTCGATCGACTTCGAAAAGGGTCGATTCACAGCCATCATGGGTCCGTCCGGCTCGGGCAAGTCAACTCTGCTCCACACTCTCGCCGGACTTGACTCCCTCGACTCAGGGAATACTTTCATAGGTGAAGTCGACCTGACGACACTGAAGGACAGGCCCCTCACCGAGATTCGCCGATCCAAGATCGGGTTTGTGTTCCAGTCGTTCAACCTCATCCCAACCCTCACGGCGGAGGAGAATATTCTTCTGCCACTCTCGATCGCCGGGGCGGCAGCCGACCCAGACTGGTTCGCCACGGTCGTATCCACAGTTGGTTTGGATGACCGCCTCAGCCATAGGCCGTCCGAGCTGTCCGGTGGCCAGCAACAACGCGTTGCTGCTGCCCGCGCGTTGGTGACCAAGCCGGAGATCGTCTTCGCCGACGAGCCTTCCGGAAACCTCGACACCAAGTCCGGTGCCCAACTGCTCGACTTCATGCGGCGCGCAGTCCGTGAATTCGGTCAGACCATTGTCATGGTGACTCACGATCCTGTTTCGGCGAGCTACGCCGACAGAGTGGTATTCCTCGAGGACGGCAACGTTGTCGGACAGATGGACAATCCCACCACGGAGTCGGTCATCGACTACATGAAGAAGTTGGGGAGCTGATAATGCTCCGAGCTTCAATCAAAGGCCTCCTGGCCCACAAGATGCGCTTGGCGATGACCGCTCTGTCGGTCGTCCTTGGAGTCGCCTTCGTCGCGGGTTCCTTCGTGTTCACCGACACTATCGACGCGACTTTCGACAGTCTCTTCAGCGACGTCTATGCGGGGGTCGATGCGACCATCCGACCCGACACCGACAATCCCGGTAGCGGCGAGCCCTCAATAGAAGAGTCGCTCCTGGCCGACATACTTGCCGTCGAGGGTGTCGATGCCGCCGCCGGGAGCGTTGCGGGTTACGCCCAGATGATCGACTCCGAAGGCGTCCCCATTGGAGGACAGGGCCCACCCACCCTGGGCTTCAGTTGGGTCGATTTGCCAGCGGTCAATTCGCTCCGGATTGCACCGGAGAACGGACGCTCGCCCCAGGCTCCGGGCGAGGTCGTGATCGACGTGGCTACCTCTGAGGCAAACGCCCTGTCTGTGGGCGATCTCATCGACGTACAGACTGAAAACGGGCTGGGTGAATACGAGATCGTGGGACTCGCGAATTTCGGCACCGAAGACAACCTCGCCGGCGCAACCCTCACGGTATTCACTCTCGACGAAGCGCAGAGAGTCTTTGGACTCGACGGGCAGTTCTCCTCGATAGATGTCGTCGCGAGCCCTGGTGTCGATCAAGCCGACCTGCTGGCCTCACTCACTTCGGCCGTACCCTCCGACCTGGAGGTTGTCAGTGGTGAGCAGCAGACCCAGGAGGCCCTGGATGACATAAACGAGGGTCTCGGATTTCTCGGTGCGGCGTTGTTGGCATTTGCGGGTGTAGCGGTATTCGTAGGCGCCTTTGTGATCCAGAACACATTCCGGATCACGGTCGCCCAGAGAACCCGTGAACTCGCTCTGCTTCGAGCCATCGGAGCCACCGGCAGGCAGGTGACGTTGAGTGTGCTCTTTGAGGCCCTCGTGATTGGCGTTTTTGCGTCGGCACTAGGTGTCCTGGCTGGAGTCGGCGTCGCCGGCCTGATCAAGGCGGGTATGAACTCCGTTGGATTTGGCCTTCCGGAAGGCCCTCTCACTCTTGAACCCAGAACCATCATTGTCTCAATGCTCGTCGGTGTGGTCGTCACCAGCGTTGCGGCCGTCCTGCCCGCGTTGAAAGCAGCTCGAATTCCCCCGGTGGCCGCAATGGCAGCCCCAGCCGCGCGGATTGGTCGGAGGCCCCTGCGTACCCGAGCGATCGTTGGAACCATCGTCACGGCTCTGGGCGCGGGACTCATGGCTCTGGGTCTGATCGTGGAGAACGGCTCGTCCCTGGCCATGGTCGGTATCGGCGCCGTCGGTGTCTTTCTGGGAATGGCGACCCTCGCGCCGTTTGTCGCCGTTCCATTCTCGCGGCTGATTTCGCTCCCATTCCGCGGGATCACCGGTGACCTCGCCCGTGGCAACACGGCGCGTCAACCGCGGAGGACCGCTTCAACAGCTTCAGCGTTGATGGTTGGAGTAGCGCTTGTCGCCTTCGTCTCGATCTTTGCCGCTTCCGTGAAGGCATCGGTGACCGACACACTCGACGGCGCATTCCCGGCCGATCTTGCGTTCGCATCGACCAACTTCAGCGTCGGGGTGAGCCCATTGGCCTTGGACGCCGTGTCTGACCTCGAAGAAGTGGAGGTTGTTTCGGCCGTTCGCACCGGACTGGTGACCATCGACGACGTGGAGATGAATGTGGTCGGAGTGGAACCCGGCACTGTCGGTGCCGTGTACAACGCTGAACCTTCAATCCCGATCGAGGATCTGGGAAGCGGGCTCCTCGTCCAATCCGGAGTCCTCGAGGCCAACAGCTGGGCCGTTGGCGACCAACTCGCCATCGACTACCCCTCCGGTGAAATAGTCGACACCACGATCGTGGGTACCTACGAGGACCAGACCTTCGCCAATCTGATGATCTCGGATGTGACTTTCCTGACCCACGTCGGGGATGACATAGCCATTGGGTTCGCCGACTTGGCCGCTGGGGTCTCGCTCGATGAAGGCGTGGAAGCGGTTGACCAAGCGCTGACTGAGTTTCCCTACATCGACGTCAACACGAAGTCTGACCAGGTCGCCGAAGCCGAAGCGGCCGTCGATCAACTGGTTGCCCTATTTTCGGGACTACTCGGGCTGGCGTTGGTGATCGCCGTCCTCGGTATCGCCAACACGCTTGCACTCTCGATCGTCGAGCGAACAAGCGAAATCGGATTGCTTCGGGCGGTAGGAATGCACCGCCGTCAGGTAAGGAAGATGATCAGACGGGAAGCTGTGATCACGGCGGTGTTCGGGGCGGTGCTTGGGCTGGTAATTGGTACGACGATTGGCTTCGGCGTGATCAGCTCCCTGGAGGGCAACGGCCTGCAGACATTTGCGATACCGGCCGGCCAACTCGTGATCTGGCTGGTGGTTGCAGCCCTGGCGGGAGTACTCGCAGCGGTGGGGCCGGCACGCAAGGCGAGCCGACTGGACGTCCTCAAGGCAATCTCCTACGAATGACGTGCCGGTGACATCACATCTATAGACCCCGAGGCGCTTAAGGGAATCCGCAGGGATGCGACTCCCAAGAGGAACCACCCGATCCCGATGCTGATAAACCACACGGTGTCGGGTGGATCCCAAACGTCTCTGGCGAGAGCATGGAAGCCATAGGTGATTGCCGCGAGCGCTGCCACCGCCAATGGCACCACCTTCGCCCAGGAAGGAACATCCTTCGACGGCAGTAGCCCGATTCCGAGCACCAGGAACCCAACCGGAAGGACGAATAATCCGAAGGAATATGCAAGGAGAAACCCAATAAGAGTATCGAATGGCAGGAGGTCAAGTCCGAACCCGATCCCAAAAATCGCAGTGCTCAGCCCGACCAACCGTCCACCGCTGCGAGCCAGACGATAATCGAGGGTCCCGGTCATAGACCACATCCCCCATCCAACTGAGATCCCTGCGAAGAGTGCAAGGACTAGAAAGATGATTGGTAGCTCGTCGTCGGAGTCGGTATAGGTCAATTCGAGAATGATGACTCCAACCAGCCACGCGACTGCTCCAGCCGAAATGAACCACCCTCTTCTAGGCTCCGTCATGTGGGTACAACTGGTTGGTCCGGCCGTGCCGGGCTACCGCCATCGATGATCCAGAGACAAGCAAGAACCGGCAAGAGTGCCACGAGACCCGT
>DATDCF010000088.1:0-7919 GCA_036524475.1 Acidimicrobiia bacterium
GACGTCGTCTGGAACATCAACACCGGGCGCGACCAGGAGTGGGACAATATGATCTCGACGGTCGGCAACCTCGATGCGGTCAAGATCGACGATCGGACCATCGAGGTCACCTCTTCGGTTCCCGACCCGAAGTTGCCCAACCTCGATGTCTACCTGGTACCCCAGCACATCTGGGAGCCGATCGCCACGGATTATGACGCCACCGTCCAATACGAGGCTCTGGACGGAGTGGGGAGTGGGCCGTTTGTGATCGATGAGTTCACCAAAGGCCAATCGGTCGTATTGGTCGCCAACCCCAACTACTGGGGATGGGCCGGTGAGGAGCCGGCGATCGACAAAGTGATCTTCCAGCTCTTTTCCAACCCCGACGCCATGGTGGCTGCACTCCAGCAGGGTGAGTTGGACGCCGCCCACTTGGTCCCGGCCGGATCGGCTGTCACCCTCGATGCCGATCCCAACATCGAGATGATTGCCGGGCTGCAGGGCGGATTTGACGAAATCGCCATCAACGGTGGCGCTGCTGAAGGACAGCCCCATCCGGCGCTGCTCGACCTCGAAGTTCGTCGCGCAATCAATTTTGCCATGGACAAGGAGGCAGTGATCGAGGACGTCTGGTTCGGGCTGGCTGAGCCATTGGAAACCATAAGTCCCGGGGCCGACCCCTCGAAGTGGGTTCCTGACATCCCCGATGACCAGGCGTTCACATACGACGTGGCTCGGGCCAACCAAATTCTCGATGATGCCGGATACGCCGACACCGACGGTGACGGGGTACGTGAGATGCCCGACGGCACCAACCCGATTGTCCTCCGCCATGCGGTCAACACCGATAGTGACATTGCCGCCCCGATCGGTGATCTGTTTAGTGGCTGGATGGAAGAGATCGGAATCGGCGTGGAGTTGGCGTCCTACGACCAGGATGCCCTTTTTGGGGTCATCATCGATGGAACCTACGACACCTTCTTCTGGGGTTGGACCCCGTTCGTGGACCCGGATCCGATGTTGTCCTATTTCACCGAGGATGAATTAGGGAACAACAACGACGCCAACTGGACCGACCCGCGTTACGAGGAGCTGTATCTCGAACAGAAAGAGGAGCTCGACCCGGACCGACGGATCGAAATCGTCCACGAGATGTTGACCCTGTTCCACGACTCTGCGGTCTATATCCCAATGTATCTGGGTCCCGACCTCCAGGCCTACCGAACCGACACTTTTGAAGGTTGGGTCCGCCAACCCGCAGAGACCGGTCCGGTTATGTTCTCCAACTCATCACCGAGCTACGCCGTGCTCCACCCTGTGGGTACCGATGCCCCTGGTGATGCGGCCGACAGCGGGACCAACTGGCTGCTGATCGGTGGGATCGCTGCCGCCATTGCGGTGGTCGGTGGTCTGTTGGCAACCCGGAGGAAGTCCAGCGCTGACGATCGAGAATAGGTGTTAACCACCGAACTCCCCGAGAGTAAGGGGCGATCCCGATTCATCCTGAAAAAGGTGCTCGGATCGCTCCTCACCCTCATTTTTGTTCTGGTGTTCAACTTCATCCTGTTTCGCATCGTCCAGAAAGATCCGATCGGCTCCTTGTTCAGGGGCCGCAACGTGCCTCAAGAGACGCTCGACCAGTTGCGGATAGCTTTCGGATTGGACCAATCTCTCGGGACCCAGTTCTGGCTCTATTTGAGGGAGACCTTCTCGCTCAATTTCGGTATCTCCTATCAGAGTCGCCAACCGGTCTGGGCTGAGATCACCGCGGCTATCCCCGCAACAGTGGCACTGGTGGGTGTTTCAGCTGTTTTCTCGGCAGTCATCGGAACCGTTGCCGGAATCGTGGCGGCGTGGCGGCGTAACACCTGGAAGGACCACGCCATCACCTCGGGCACCATGGTGTTTTATTCGATGCCCGACTTCTGGTTAGGGATGATTCTTCTGGTCATATTTGCGGTAGTTCTCGGGTGGTTCCCCGTGGGCGGAATCACGGACGCCGGGAGCAGCGAGACCGGAATCGCCTTGTTTCTCGATCATCTCCATCATCTCTTTCTTCCTGCCTTGACCCTGACTCTGGCCTATCTGGGCGAGTACGCGCTGATTGCGAGGAGTTCGCTACTCGACGTGATGGGAGAGGACTACCTCAATGTGGCCAGGGCCAAAGGCCTGCGTGACTCCGTGGTCCGAAGTCGCCACGCCGTCCCCAATGCCCTCCTCCCTGTGGTGACACTATTGGCCATCAACTTTGGGTTCATCCTGTCCGGTGCGATCGCAGTTGAGGCGGTGTTTTCCTGGCCCGGACTCGGCAAGCTGACGGCCGATGCCATCCGAGGCCCTGATCTGCCGATGCTCCAGGGCTTGTTCCTCCTTTTCAGCGCCGCTGTCATCTTTTTCAACCTCTTGGCCGATCTGACCTACGCGTGGCTCGACCCGCGGGTGGAGGGGGTGCGATGACCAGTATTGCCAATCGAAGGCGAAGGGCGACCATGGGGCGGGTGTGGAAGCAGTTCCGCGGGTCGAGGCAGGGAATGATCGGGATGACAGTTCTTCTGCTGTTCGTAGCGATGGCACTGGCGGCGCCTCTACTTGCTGATGTTCGGGAACTGAATCCGGTTTTCGCCAGGGCGGCGGGTAACCCGCAATGGGCACCTCCATCCGAATTCGGACCACTGGGCACCGATCATCTCAGGAGGTCGGTGTGGGCCCAATTTGTTTGGGGGTCCCGGGTCAGCCTGTTCGTCGGCCTCGCCGCAACCGTGCTGACCATCTTCATCGGGTCAGTCGTGGGCATAGTCTCGGGGTTTGTCGGGGGCCGGCTCGATGCGGTGTTGATGAGGGTCACAGAGTGGTTTCTGGTGATCCCCTTTCTTCCCCTGGCCATCGTCCTCGCCTCGGTCCTGGGTCGCAACATCTGGAACATCATCTTCGTGATTGGTGTCACTTCGTGGCCGTCAACTGCCCGTCTGGTCCGGGCGCAGGTGTTAACCGTGAAACAGCGGCTGTTCGTCGATCGGTCCCGTTCACTGGGAGCGAGTGGATTCCACCTCGTCGGCAGGCACATCCTCCCCAACGTGAGCGGGTTGATACTCGCCAATGCCACCCTTGCAGTCCCTATTTCGATTCTCACCGAAACCACACTTGCATTTCTCGGCCTGGGCGATCCATCATCGGCATCGTGGGGCAAGACCCTGGAAGAAGCTTTCGTCAACGGGGCAATTATCCGTAACGCTTGGTGGTACTTCTTGCCGGCAGGCCTCGGCATTCTCGCCGTCGTCCTCGCCTTCACGTTGATCGGTCGCACCCTCGAGGAAATCGCCGATCCCCGACTTAGCCAGGGCCGATGATGGGCGTTCCGAACAATGTGAAAGACACTCCGGAATTCCTCCTTTCGGTACGTGACCTCAACATCACATATCAGACGACGCGTGGCCCAGTTCCGGCGGTGAGAGGGGTCTCCTTCGACCTCAAGGCCGGCGACTCTCTGGGTCTGGCCGGCGAGTCCGGCTGTGGCAAGTCAACCTTGGCGGCTGCCCTCCTCCGACTGCTTCCACCGGGGACCACCACGAGCGGGGAAGTGACCATCGACGGTCAAGACCTTTTCTCCCTGTCTCCGGGTGGGCTTCGCGCGGTCAGGTGGACCAAGGAATCGATCGTTTTCCAGGGTGCGCTACACGCATTGAATCCGGTGCAGACCGTGGGGCGTCAGGTGTGCGAGCCGATGCTGGTCCACGAGACGGAGGCGTCGCAAAGGGCCGCCACCGAAAAGAGCCGGAACCTGTTCGAGAGGGTCGGTTTGACGGCCGACAAACTCGACTACTACCCCCATCAGCTCTCGGGCGGCCAGCGGCAGCGGGTGTTGATTGCCATGGCACTGGCATGTGACCCTGACCTCCTGATCGCCGACGAGCCAACAACCGCCCTCGATCTCATGGTCCAGGCCCAGGTCCTCGCACTCATCGAAGAACTGAGGCGTGAGAGCGCGCTGACTCTGATCTTCATCACCCATGATCTTTCGGTCCTTGCCTACGTATGCGAGCGTCTTGCGATCATGTACGCCGGTCGCATCGTCGAAGAGGGGCAAAGTCTCGAGGTTTTCAGGAACCCGGCCCACCCGTACACGAGGGCACTTGCCGCAGCATTTCCCACCATCGGTGATCCCAGTTCCCGTCTGTCCCCGACCGGACTGGGCGGGGACCCGCCAACTCCGGGGGCGCTTCCGCCAGGATGTCCCTTCCATCCCCGGTGTCCCCTCGCCGAAGATCGCTGTCAGGATGATGAACCGGGTCTGCGGGTGGCCGGAGTCGGTCGGGCGGCGGCATGCGTACTGATTTGAGCCCGATCGTCTCTGTGGATGAGGTGTCGATCTTCTTCGGCAGCGCTCGTGCCGTCGACGGGGTATCGCTCGAGGTGCTGCCCGGTGAGGTGCTTGCATTGGTCGGCGAGTCCGGATCCGGCAAGACGACGTTGATCCGGGCGATCCAAGGCCTTCAGCAGGTATCGGGTGGTTCGATCCGGCACAGAGACAGGCCAGAACAGGGATCCACGGATCTCCGCGCTGATTCTGGTGTACAGATGATCTTTCAGGATCCCACCGGAGCGCTGAACCCACGGCAGACCATTTATGACATCGTTGCCGAGGGTCTCAGGATTCGCCGGGACGGCACCGACGAGGAGAAACGCGTCGGAGATGCACTGGCACGCGCCGGGCTTCGTCCGCCGGAGCGGTTCTTCCCCATGTTTCCACACCAGATATCCGGCGGCCAGCGGCAGCGGGTGGTGATCGCCGGGGCCATGGTCATGAATCCGATCCTGCTCCTTGCCGACGAACCGGTCGCAAGCCTCGACGCTTCAATTCGAGGGGAAATCCTGGCGCTGATGCGGCAGTTGGTCGACGACACAGGGCTTTCGATTCTGGCAGTCACCCATGATCTCGGCCTCGCCTGGAACATCGCCGACCGGGTCGCGGTGATGTATCTGGGGAGAATCGTCGAGATCGGGACCACGGAGCAGATTCTCGAGGACCCCCAGCATCCCTACACGCGTGCCTTGCTGTCAGTGGTGCCGGAGACCCGGCGGATGGAGCAGCAGATCCTTCAGGGGGAGATACCCGACTCGAAGCGAATTCCCGCCGGTTGTCGATTCCATCCCCGGTGCCCGCTGTATCGCAGCGGCGATCTTGATGAGACAATCGCGGCACGCTGCACTACGGAGGACCCTCACCTGATGTTGGGAGCCGGGTGGCATGCCGCTTGCTGGGCAGTGGACCCTCAGACCAAATAGCGGCCTCTTTTACCGTTCTGTGAGTGCCCTTATACCGTGGCGGTGCAAAACCACTCACAGAACGGTTGGACTTGTCTCAGACCAGGTAGTTCCGCGGTGGGTTGGGGTCGGTGAGCACCGCCCGGTCGGCAGTGAAGGCTGAGATGTCGTGCGGGGTCGATCCGTCGACTGCCAGGTCAACGAGGATCTTGCCGAGCACTGAGGCAAACTTGAACGCGTGGCCGGCGCCGACTGCACAGAAAACCCGGCTGGTGCCGGGCACTCGATCGACGATGAAGTCGCGGTCGGGTGTCAGGGTGTAGAGGCAGGTACGGGCAAGATGGACTCCGCCGTTGGATGAGGGGAGATGTTGGGCTGCGAACGTCCTGATTTCATTGGTGACGTCATCCCTCGGGGTATGGGACCGATGCTCGGGATCGGTCACGAGTTCGCAGCGATCCCAGGCGACTTTCACCGCCGGTTCGCCGAATATCGGAAAGCCGTAGAAGGAAGGCACGTCCATCCAGATCCAGATCGGGAACCTCCCGGGAGCGAACTCCGCCTGGTCTAGAGGGGTCAGATAGACGACCTGTTCCTGGGTGACTTCAAGCGGGAACTCAATGCCGAAATGCTGCATCGACAGATTGGTCCACGCTCCACCTGCCACGATCAGCGAATCAGCCGTGAAGACTCCTTGCCCGGTCACAACCGAGACTTCTTCTCCGCTTTCGCTGATCGATTCGACCCTCACGTTTTCGAGGAGGGTGGCTCCGTGTTGACGGGCCATGGTGCGGTGGGTGGCATTGGCGATCGAAGCCATCGCAATCCCGGAATCCTGCTGGTAGAGGGCGGTCACGTCGTCTCCCAGACTCCATTGAGGCCACTCACCCATGATCTCGGACGCCGACAACTCGTCGAATTCGACATCTTCTGCTGTCATCGCGTTTCGGTATGCGTCGAGACTGATGGCGGCATCGGCCGGAGCGAGGTCGAGACCTCCGGTTTTGAGGACTACCTGTGTTCCTGAGTCAATCTCCAATGCCTCCCATGCCCGATATGCCTCCTTAGCCAGGGCCACATAGGCCGGGGTGTGATAGGAGAGCCGGATAATCCGGCTGTGATCCTCTGACCCTCCGTTGTCATGTCCGAAGGGGTACTGCTCGATGCCGAGCACCGAAACGCCCTCCCGTCGTGAAGCCCAGTAGGCGGCGGCACTTCCGATTCCGCCCTGGCCGAGGACGATGATGTCGTAGTCGGTCACATCCGCTCGTCGAGATAGCGCCGGATATCCATCGAATAGTCCTCCATCGGGGCATAGAACCCTGTTTCGAAAAACCTGGATGACATCCCCTTCTGGACATTCTCACATACTGCCCAGTCCTGTCGATTGACCATGTCCCAGAAGTCGACAGCGTCGGAAGGGTCGAAAGTCTCCTTGCCGATCTCGTCGGGATGGAAGAGGAAATCGCAGACCACGGTGGTCGCAGTGGGGGACCGGGGCCACAGTGAAAATGCGGCGACGTGGTCGGCAGAGAGGCTGAGCATCAGGTTGGGATAGATCAGCTGGCCTTTGTGTCGCTCCTTCTCGTCATCGCTGAGGCCGGGAAATGGCGAGCGATCCGTGGTCCCGGACGCAGTGAAGGTCCACGCGCCTTCCCGGTGAGGGATTCCACCCTCCCAATCGAGTTCGGATCCGCCCCGTTTCTTGAATGCCGGGACCAATTCGGAAAGCTCGGGGTGCACCGGCCCGCAGTGATAGCACTCGTTGAAATTCTCCACGATGGCTTTCCAATTGGCGCCGACGTCGTAAACGACCCTCGATGCGACCCGGAGGTAGGCCAGTGGATAGTTCTTCAAGTAATCATCGGATTCCTGGGATTGATTGGATAGTGGTTGAGCGGCCGCCGGGTTGAAGTGGACCCAGATGAACCCACCCCACTCGTCCAACCCCACCTTGTGCAGCGGTAGGTCGGCTTTTCTCAACCCGTCATCCTCGTCGAGAAATGGCGCCGCCTTCAACTCACCGACGAAGTTGTAGGTCCAGGCGTGGTAGGGGCATTGGATGGCACCACGGAAGGTTCCCGACGGCCCGATTTCCTGCTGTTGGGGTTTGCCATCTGCGGACGAGAGCCGGCTTCCCCGATGCCGGCAAAGATTGGCATATCCGGCGATGGTGTCTTCCTTGGTCCTCGTGACCAGGATGCTCTCCCCGAGAACATCACAAACCAGGTGGTCGCCGGGCGAGGGGATTTCCTCTCCCCGTCCCACACAAAACCACTGATCGAAGAAGATCTTCTCCCGTTCGGCTTCAAACCACTCCGGCGAGATGTATGTGTCCCGGTGCAGGGTCTTCTCCATCGGCGGAGAATACCGACCTAGGCCCACACCCGCGGAATCGACTCGTCCCAGGCCCGGGTCCAGATCTCTTCGCCGTCGTGGTGGGCGGAGAGCTCGATCTCAAGCACGAACGACTCCCGTCCGCTGATGGCGATCGATCCCCGGACTTCGACCTCCCAACCCGGTCGACTCAAAGACAACTCCGAGGTCGACTGCACGGCCGTCGAACCTGGGTCGTCGTCTTCGACGCTGACGGTCCAGGTTTGTTCGGTGGTGTAGACGAGATCTCCCCGGGTTGGCTGCAGTTCTGCGGTGCGACGGTGACGACGGAAAACAGT
>DATDCF010000089.1:0-3706 GCA_036524475.1 Acidimicrobiia bacterium
TATCGGGACGTCCTTCGGCGGAAAGTAGGTAGGCTTCGGCGGTCCACGGACCCACACCACGAATCTCCAGCAATCGATCACGCGCCTCAGCCGTCTCGAGTTGTGCGAGGTCGGCGAAGTCGAGTGAACCGTCGTTGACCAGTCGGGCAAGGTCGAGTATGTAACGAGATTTTTGTCTAGTCACGCCAAGACGATTGAGCTGGTCTTCGCTCAGATTCCCAACGTCCTCGGCCGAAATCTCACCGGCTAGGTCACGGAGTCTGCGGAACACGGCCGCGGCGGATTCCAGCGACACCTGCTGTTCCAGGATGAGAATTGTGAGGGTGCGAAAACCGCGGGGGCGGGCCCAAAATTCGGGTAAGCCGAATCGATCAACGATCAGGGAAAGATCGTCGTCCTCGGCGACCAGGAATTCGACCGCGGCGTGGAAGTTGGTCTGATCGATTTGGCAGACCACCGGGAACACAGTCCGAATGTCGACAGGACCGAAATGCCGGGAATCGCGGGCACCGTCCGCCTGACTGTCCGATACAACCCAAGCCTCGTGGGCGCCAAGTGTTCTGGCGCCGGCCCCGGTTTCCACGATGTCGGCGGGCACGGCGGCCAATCGTTTCACCAGCCAGAAATCGGGCCGACCCGGATGTTGGACCGCGACCACGTCCCCGACATGAGCTTTCTCGAGGGTGTTGGCCATGAACTCTTCCCCGGGTAAGAGAGTGGGGACCATGGAATGTTCGGCAACACGGAAACGACGCATAGACATAGTTCGCGCCGGAGTATGGTCAGTGATACATACGTTTACGAAGGAGATGTCTTGCGACAAGTAACGATTGCCCACGCTCACTGCGACCTCTATTGCGGTGTCTACGATCCGGCGCAGGCCAAAATCGAGGCGCTTTCCGTCTTCAAGATCGCAAAGAAGTACCAGGAATCGGATGACGAAGTGTTCAAGGCCCGGGCCCTCGCTCTGAAGGAGGAGCGGGCCGAAGAGGTCAAACACCACCTGATGGTCCTATGGGCCGACTTCTTTACCGCCGACCATCGCAAGGAATTCGAGAATCTCGACGACTTGTTCTGGCGTGCCATCCATCAAGCCGGCGATGCCAAGAAATCAGTCGACCCCGCCGACGGGCAAAAACTGATCGACCTCATCGATGAGATCGCCGTGATCTTCTGGAAGACCGACAAGTCGAAAGATATGGGTGTCTACCCGATCTGATCGTCAGATTCAGGTTCAACAGGCCGCTCTTCCTCTTTCTTGAGGAAGGCGGCCTTTTCTTTGGCCCAGTCGGCAATACTGCGCGCCCACGGGAACTCGTTGGCGAGCAAGGCTATTCCACCGAGGATGGTGAGGACTCCGGGCCCGGGGACCACCAGGAGCAGGATCCCCACGATGATCAATCCGAATCCGGCGGTTATCCGGGCGATGCGTGCCATTACATCAACTTAGACGGACGCCAGGGTCGTGGGAATCGGGCTTCACCCTGGTATGACCCTCGATCCCTCCCGGGAGTTTCAGTCGTCAAGGACGTTTGCTTCGAGTTTGGTGAAAAGCGGATTGATGTCTCCCAGCGCAGTCCCGGCGACGACTTCGGGTCGCGACCACCCGTCCGGTACCGTAGGCAATCCGAAGGTCGTTCCCAATGTCGCAGTCGAATCGGGAATGTAGGGCGCCATGCCGACCCTGATTCCACTGATCGCCTGTATGGCCACCCAGAGGATGGTTGCGGCCCGAGACGGATCTTTTTTGACCACTTTCCACGGCTCTTCGGCATTGAGATAGGCATTCACGTCGGTTGCCGCCGCGAGCATGGTGCGGAGCGCCGCCCGCAGTTCGATACTTTCGAGCTGGCGTTGGGCAGCGTCGAGGGCGTCATCGACCGCCGTGAGAAGGGAACTATCCCCATCGCTGAGGTCACCAGCGGCCGGCACGGACCCGTCAAAGTTTCGTGAGGTCACCGTCAAGACCCGGTTGACCAGGTTGCCCCACGTAGCGACGAGTTCTTCATTGACACGTCGGATGATCTCGGCGTCGGAGAGATCGGTGTCATTCTGTTCGGGGAGGACGGATGCAACCGCAAAGCGAAGGGCGTCAGTTTGCAGCCGGTCGAGATACCAATCGATCGACCGGCCAACGCCCCTACTCGCCGACGCCTTCTCCGACCCGAAGGTCACGTACTGGTTCGCCGGAACGTCCGTTGGGAGATTCAGCCCACCGTACCCAATGAGCATCCCAGGCCAAATGACTGCGTGAAACGGGATGTTGTCCTTGCCCACGATGTAATAACTGCGGGCTTCGGGGTCGGTCCACCATGCCTTCCATGCTTCTGGGTCTCCCTGTTCCCTGGCCCACTCGATCGAGGCCGAGAGATAGCCGATGACGGCATCGAACCAGACATAGATGCGTTTGCCGGGCCCGAGGTCATCAACGGGGATTTCGACACCCCAATTGATGTCGCGGGTTATTGCACGGTCTGGCAGACCCTCTTCAATCATCCCCAGGGCCCAGTTCCTCACATGTTTCCGCCACCCCTCGCGACTTTCCAGCCATTCCTTCAACCGGTCTTCCAGCCTGGAGAGCATGAGGAAGAAATGCTCGGTCTCCCTTTGGATCGGCGTCGCTCCGCTCAACTTGGATCGGGGGTCGATCAGATCGGTGACGTCGAGAGTTCGCCCGCAGTTGTCGCACTGGTCTCCCCGTGCTTGCGTGTAACCGCAGTGGGGACACGTCCCCTCGACGTATCGGTCGGGGAGGAATCGCTGTGCATCCTCATCGAAATACTGGCTGGAGGTTTGCTTCTCCAGGTATCCGTTCTCCAACAACTTGAGGAAGAAATCCTGGGTGACGTCGGCATGGTTTCGGGTGCCGGTCGACGTGTAGATATCCCAGGAGATATCGAGTCGGTCCCAATCATCGACAAACTGTTTGTGATAGCGGTCGACGATTACCTGGGGATCGACCCCTTCTTCGTCAGCCCGGACAGTGATCGGGGTGCCGTGGACGTCACTTCCGGAGACCATCAAGACGTCGTTACCGGCGAGTCGGTGGTATCTCGCCAGGATGTCGGCGGGAAGATACGCGCCAGCCAGATGGCCCAGGTGTCTCGGCCCGCTGGCATAAGGCCAGGCCACTGCGACAAGTATTTTCTGACTCATTCGGTCTGAGGGTAATGGTCAGGGAAGGCTCCGTATCGGCGCAGGGTGCTCATGCGGTGGTGCGTGCACCCGGTGACGGGACGTATCGTGCCGCCTTCTCAGACCAAAAGACACCAATGAGAATCAGCGCCGCCGCCACCAACATGGCCGCCGTGAAGACTTCGTCGAGAAACACAATGGCTCCAAGGGTCGCAATGATGGGGACTATGTAGCCGGTCGCTCCCAGCCGTGAGGCCGGGTTCAACTCAGCTGCAAACAGGAAGGCTGCGAAGGGAACAGCAGTGCCGATGATCCCACTGGCAATTATCAGCCACCACACACTGGAATCGATGGGAGTCACGGTGGATTCACCGAAGATGACGAACCCGATCAGAAGTGCGACGAGGCCCACCACGAATTGAGGAAAGACCAGCTGTGTCGCCGGGGTTTCCCGGGCGAAGCGTCGCGATAGTGCTCCGCCCAAACCTGCCACTACCACACCGACCGTGACCAGTCCGGCACCGAGTATCAGTTCGGAACGGATGGCCACCACTGCATCACCACCCTCGAT
>DATDCF010000090.1:0-5674 GCA_036524475.1 Acidimicrobiia bacterium
CTCGGGATCGATGCAATCGAGGGTGCCACCAATCCCCGGAGGTTCTAGCTCCGCTGCGCCGGGATTGATCCGAGCTTTCCCTTTTGGAAGTCGTCGTAGGCTTGCGCCAATTCGGCGTGCGTATTCATTACGAACGGTCCCATCCAGGCGACGGTTTCGCCGATCGGCTTTCCACCAAGAATCAGAACGTCCATGGTCGGGCTGCGGGACTCCTGTGCAATGGTGGCTGCCATCGTCACTGAGTCACCGGCGCCGAACAACGCCAACTGACCGCTTCGAACCGGATGCGAGTCCTCGCCCATCGTGCCGACCCCGTTGAGGACATATGCCAATGCGTTGAAGTCGCTCCTCCAGGGCAGTCGCAGCCGGGCACCAGCAGCCAATGTCGCGTGGATCATCGTTATCGCGGTATGGGTGCTCCCCGGCCCGGTTTTATCGCCGAGGTCGCCGGCGATTAGACGAATCAGGGTGCCTCCGTCGGTGGAGGTGAGTAGCACGACATCGTCGCCGCGCAGATCCTGATATGCGGGTGCAATGAACTTCTGCGATGCAGGGAGGTTGACCCAAAGCTGAAAGCCATGAAACAGCCCACCGGACATCACGAGTTCCTCAGGCGGTGTCTCAATATGGAGAATTCCAGCGCCAGCAGTCATCCACTGGGTATCGCCATTGGTTATCAACCCACCGCCTCCCTGAGAGTCGCGGTGTGCCATCTGCCCGTCGATCATGTAGGTGACGGTTTCAAAGCCTCGGTGAGGGTGCCATGGTGTGCCCTTGGGCTCCCCGGGCGCATACTCGACCTCCCCCATTTGATCGAGGTGGATGAATGGATCGAGCTCGGCCAGGTCGACACCCTGGAATGCGCGCCTCACCGGGAACCCTTCGCCCTCAAAACCGCGCGGAGCCGTGGTCACAGATCGCACGCGCCTGGCAACGGTGGCTGGACCTGGTTCGGCAACCCGGGGTAGAGCAAGCGTGTTGTCGACTGTGATGGCCGGCATTTCTATTTCCTTCTGTTTCGATTTCGGGTCGGATTGGGGCTGCGACCCAAACGGCCGCAGCCCCAGAATGACCCCTATGCTTGGAGAACCGCCTGAATGGCGAAAGTGATCTTGAATTGCTTGGAGACGAGAACGCCGCCACCCTCGAGTGGAACATTCCAGGTCAGCCCCCATGACTCCCGATCAATCTGGCCATCGGCAGTGAAAACCGCCTTCTGGTTGCCGTATGGGTCAACGACCGAACCCTCGTATTCCAAGTCGAAGGTGACCGGATTTGTTATTTCGCGAATCGTGAGGTCACCGGTCAGCTTCCAGTTCTCACCGTCGGACGCAACCGCTGTCGACTTGAAGTTGACTGTTGGGTACTGCTCCACGTCGAGAAAATCGGCCGACCGCAAATGGACGTCTCGATCTTTGGTGCCAGTGGTGATGGAGGCGGATTGAGCTATCACCTCCACCAAGGACTCTTCGGGGTTTTCACCGACTTCAATGGTTCCTTGTATCTCCCCAAATGTCCCGGTGACTTTGCTCACCATGAGGTGCCGAGCACTGATCTGGAGGTTGCTATGTGCCGGGTCGAGAACATATTTTCCAGCAAGTGGGGTCTTGGTTCGTGATGTCGCTTCGGTTGTCATTGCTATTCTTCCTTCTTTGTTCGCCAATGGTAGAATGTTCAACTATTGAAGAATAAACTTTATTCCGCTAACATGGAAGAACTTTGACAGTGTTAGTTGACCACAAACTCGGCGGCCAGGAATTGGAGACTTGGAACTCCTACCTGATGGCGACACGTCTCCTTTTGGAAAAGCTCGACCACACGTTGAGCGACGAGGCGGGGCTATCTCTGCCCGATTTCATCGTCCTCTTTCGACTCTCCCAAAATGGCGATGAGGGAACCAGGATGAGCGAGTTGGCCGATGCTGGCGTATTTTCGAGGAGCCGGATCTCTCACGCCTTCCGTCGCCTCGAGGACGAGGGATGGGTAGAGCGCAGGGCTTGCCCTACCGACCGACGCGGAAGTTTCGGGTACCTGACCGACCCGGGGCGCGAAAAGCTGGCGCATGCCGAGTCGATTCATGCAGATGCCATCAGGAGATACTTCCTCGATCCGGTTGGCGATTCTCATGTGGTTGTCAGGAGTGTCTCCGATTCGATGACGATCGCGCTCGGGGGACAACCAAACGACTCCGCCTGCTGACTACAAGCTCCCACCACTATCCTTTCGGCTGAGATGAGAGGACTTCGATGAGTCTTGGCTTCGGTTTGCTGAGTGCCCAAACACGACCGGGTGAGACCGATTGGTCCCGCGCCTATCAGGAAACCATCGATCTGGCCAGGGAAGCCGAGCGGCTCGGCTTCAGCTCCGTGTGGACAACCGAGCATCATTTCGTTGACGACGGCTATATGCCGTCGCTCATGGTCATGTCGGCAGCCATCGCAATGGCCACCAAAAGCATCGAGGTCGGCACAGGGGTGATGCTCGCGCCCCTACATGACCCCCTCCGGCTTGCCGAGGATGCTGCCACCGTCAGTCTGATCAGTGGGGGGCGGTTCACTCTCGGCCTGGGCCTCGGTTGGAGTCAGGTCGAATTCGATGCATTCGGAGCGGCCATGGGTGACCGTGGAGTCGCGATGGACGAAATTCTCCGCATCCTGCCCCGGGCCTGGACCGGTGAGCCCTTTCAACACAATGGCCACGTCTATCGCTTGCCCGAGATTGGAGTGCGGCCCACGCCACCCGAAAAGATCCCGATCCTGATCGGGGGCAGTGCCGAGCCCGCTATCCGACGGGCGGCACGACTCGCCGACGGAGTCTTCGCCAACGCCCCGGTCGACAGATTCCTCCAGCAGATGGAGTGGATAAGTGACGAACTCGGCAGGTCCGGGAGGGATCCCGCCGAGTTTCGCGTGATCCACTATTCAATTCTCCTCCCGGGTGAGTCGGACGAGGAAGCCTGGGATCAATACTTTCCTCACGTATGGCAGATGTCCTGGAAGTATTCCGACATGGAGGCCTCGGCCACCCGACCGGGTCCGCCACCCGATGCACCGGAACTGACCGAGGAGAGCCGACATTGGCTGCGTCAGCGTGCAACGCTCGCCGGCCCCGCAGACCAGATCGTCGAGAGCCTTCTCGATATCCGGGAGCGCTCTGGACTCCAAGTGGAATTCGTCAGCCGGAGCTTCTTTCACACCTTGCCCTATGCCGACCAGGTCGAACTGATGGAGCGGCTCGCCACCGGGGTAGCACCACACCTCTGAGAAAACAGGAACGGAGGTGGGTGCCGGGCTCGGAGCCCGGCACCCAATTTCCAGGTCAGGAACCCGGGATGCTCATATAGATGAGTTGTCCCTCTTCACGCTTGATGGTGATGTCGCCCACCACCTCTTCGTCGACGGATGGCAGACCGTGGGCCTGGACATCGAGGAGCCAGGAACCGGGACCGAACCACTGGGATGCATCGACGATGCCGCTGGACTCCCCGCCGGTATCCACGACGTCAGCCACGGCGGTCCAAGTGCCGTCGGCGAGCTTGTTCTGCCAGATCTGGGCGAAGGAGGTGTCTTCCTGCACCATGAGGCTGTAGAGGCTGGTGTCGATGTTGTCCGGAGACGTGAAACCGACATACTTGGGATGGGTAGTGGGAGCGTCGCCATCGGCGTAGACGGTGAAACTCTTCACCTTCTTGGGGTCTTTCTCATCAAAGACGAACTTGAAGATACGACCGTTATCGGCAAGTCCGGTGACGCCAGTGGGCCGATGGAGTCGCCCCGTCATTGGGTCGGGAACGACCCTGCTGGCACCGGTATCCGCAACGTAGACGACACGACGGTCGTTCTTGTCGACAGCCACGTCTTCAAGGCGTATGAAGGTAAAGATGTTGTTCTCTATCGACCAGTTCTCCAGGGCGTCCTGAGGTGCCTCGTCTGTCTTACCACGGGCGACATCTTTGGGGACCTGGATGAACTGGCCTTGCATCTCGTCCTCGAGGCCGAGATCGAGGTAGTCGTTGGCATTGTTGAACGGGTCGTGCCGGTTGACAGCCACACCGTTCTTCCTCGTGACCTGAAATGCCCACAAGGATCCCTTGTCCTGCCAGACCTGAGACTCGTTGTTCGCGAGATACATGTAGAGCTGGGAGGTGGTCGCGGTAAACGTGTCATCAGTTGTCAGCAGCGCGATCTGGCGATACCCCGCCATCGCGACCGTGTTCTCATGATTGAGACGGCCCATACCGGCAACCTGAGTGTATTTGCCGGATTCGGTGTCGAGCATCACGGTGTAACCGCCCTGTCGTTGCGGGGCAATTGCCGGGTCGGCCCCGTAAGGGGCCCCGGGCGGCACGTCGATGATGTCATTACTCTCCTCGTTTGCAAAGAAGACCGGTGTCGAGAACCCGTGCTCAGGACCGGCGATCGCCGACGAGCAAAATCGGATGAAACCGTCGTCAGGGGAAATAGGCTCGGCCGCCGAGAGAACCGCCTTGGATGCGATGTCCAATGTCCAACTCGTTACCGAGGCGTCCTGGAAATCGCGCTCTCCAAAGAACGGAACCGTTGACTGCTCATGGGCGACGAACACCTTGGCAGTACCGGGCGAATCGCCGTCGACGATTCCCAACCCGTCAGGGAGTCCCTCGAATTTCACCCCGTCGACTTCTTCGCCAACGCTGATGATGGGAGTAACGGTCCCGGGCACAATGAGCGTGACCAGCGCCGGGTCCGATGTGATAAACCCTTCTGCCGCAGAGACAGGCGTTGGCAGCAACGCCATCGTGACGACCAGAGCGGTGAGCAGTGGCCCTGTCTTTCTGATGCGAATCGCCATTGGGGATTCCTCCTAGGTTGTGGGCGTAGCTTTTGCCCGCCTCGATCCGGTCCGAAACCAGCAACTTGGGACCTTACACTTTTGCCGACTACGCAAGTCGGCGAGCACCGAGGGTGGGGGCCTGGGCAGGTGGGAATTGTGGGGCCACAACCCTTCTCTGTTTCGACGAGAGGTATAGCCTCGTTGGGATGGGACTATTCAAGATCGATCCAGGCCCGGTGCAGATTCTTGGTCAGCCGATGCAATGTGAGATCTGCAAGCATGATCTGTTCTATCAACGGGAGGGCAAGCTCCAGACCACCGGCATGACCTTCCTCGACCTCGATTGGCTCAATGCCAGCGCCAACTGTGTGGTTTGCGCCCGGTGCGGCTACGTCCACTGGTTTCTCCCCACCTAGATGCCAGACGCCCTTTTTTCGCGAGACGGTGATGTCTATCACCCAACCCGCCTGACCGAGGGCCCATGGTCACCAGACGCCCAGCATGGCGGCCCGCCGGCGGCGCTGCTCGCCGGAGCCATAGAAAAGGCCCCCTCTGAGGTCGAAATGATGGTGGCCAGGGTCACGATTGAACTCCTCCGCCCGATTCCATTGCAACCGCTACGACTCGCGACCTCAGTGATAAGACCGGGTAAGAAGGTGCAACTGGTCTCGGCGATGCTGACGCATGAAGACACCGAAATCGCTCGCGCCACGGGGTTGCGAATCCGCGTAGCCGACCTCGGCCTATCCTTCCCGCAACCCGCGACCGCTATCCCGTCCCCGTCGGATGGGCACCCGGCAAACTTTTTCGCCAATCCCGGTGCCTTCGCCACGGATGCGATGGAAATCAGAATGGTAAGCGG
>DATDCF010000091.1:0-12236 GCA_036524475.1 Acidimicrobiia bacterium
CGTCTGCACCGATCTCCTCGAGCATTGGCAGCATCCGGGCTCGCTGATTCGCCAGCACCGGCTGCCCGGTTGCTTCGATGATCCGGTTCGTCATGCCGAAACTGGCTGCGACCTCCATCGCCGTGACCGCGGCTGCGGGCCCGATCACTTCAGCCAGCGCGACGAGAACTGCCGGGCGCGGTGAGATCCTTGTAGATTCGACTCCCAGGTCGATCAGTTCGCGTCCCCCCACAAATCCGGGATCGATGTCCGGGTCCACAATCGATCTGTGGTCCACTTCGATTCCCTGCTCCTCGGCGCGCTCCCGGAGAGCTATCAGGTGGCCAAGTGTGCAGTAGAAGCAATGGTTGCCGTGTGACACCACGGTGGCCACAAGTTCGACGTGGACCCGGGAGAGTCCCCGGATCGGCCCGGGATCCTGGTGGTCCTCCCTGGTCATGTAGAGCCGATCGAGCAGGCGATTCGCCGTCGCCTGGGTCGCGGGGACAGCGCTCAAGGCGTTGCGGGGTAGTGGAGGTCCCTCCATCTTCACCCATGCCTTGCCCCGCCGTGCGTTGGGGTTGATCATGGAGACGACGCCACCGGGTTCGGCGGTGGGTAGGGGTACGGTCTGGGCCCCGAGAAACTGTGTGATTATGTCGACGCCGGTCACCGCGGCGACGACTCCGACGAGCTCGACGTATCGGGTCTCCCCGATGTCCTTGACGACCCTGTCCACCCATTGTTTGGTCACCAGGTGTGGCTCTGTCGTTATCAGCCCGGCGGCCCGGACCGCACCGTGGGGCAGTGACGTTTGACCGGTAGAGCTCCCAGACCGCGCGATGCGGGAAATGTTCGCCAGGGCCACCCTCTCGGAGCCGGACCATCCCGATCCCGGGGCCGACAGATCCTCCCAGACTGAGGCCAAAAGCCCGGGAAGATCATCCGGAATCGGTAGCGGGCTGTTGTCGAATTGAAACATGGCGGGGAGTCTAGGCTTGTGGTGATCTGTCACTGTGCGTCGTGACGTTCGCGTCTCTGTTCCCATCTCCCGGCGCCAACGACGCCGAAAGCGACCATACCGACAATCGGGAGGAGGATGGCGACCACGTTGAGACCGTCGGCGTCGGCGATTCCACCCGAGGCGAGAAGGCCGAGGCCGGCGCAAACCGCCAGTGTGGCCATGATCGGTTTCCAGGCGGGTGGGGCCGGCCGATTGTCGGTGCGGGGCCTTTCGAATCTCCCGAACACGATGAGGAATGGAATTGTCACCAGGACCATGAACCCCAGCCACAGGGGCCGGGTGATCCACCAGAGAAGGCTCCCCACCTCGATACCCAGCCCGGGGCCGCCGATCATGAGAAGGATCCCGACTACCGCCACCAGGGCGGTCAGATGCCAGAGGTACAGGGTCATAATCGACCCATTGATCGCCACGACCTTGGTCCAGGTCTTCAACTTCGAAAGCCAGACGCGGGCTGGTGCTTCAAAGATCATGGCCAGACCGAACTGGAACACGGCGAGGGCTACCAGTGTTACTTTCGGAGGATTGGAATTGGTGATGGTCTCGCCGGCGAACCCGACCATCGAGACCGGATACGGACCCAGAATGATCAGGCTCATGAGGGTGACGAACCCACCGACAGCGATCATCACACGTTGGCCGATCCCGCCGATGCGACCATCGGCCCACGCATATCCGAGGATGTGCACAGCATTCCAGACGAAGACATAGTTCAGCCAGCGAACCGGGTCGATTTCGAATCCGACATAGGCGACGTCGACAGCGGCAGCCGCCATGGCAAACGCCAGGAATGCGCCCCACCCCCATCTCTCCCACAAGGCAAGTGTCCAGGGTGCCATCGCCACAACGAGGACGTAGGTCGCCAGGAACCAAACCGGCACCAGTGCAGCCTGGGAGCCGATCCTCACCAGTTCGCTGTCAACGCCCGAGTTCACCGCCAGCCAGGCCGCCGGGGCCCAGAGGGCAAGGACTGGAAGGACGGGAACGATAAGTCGTCGCAAGCGGTCGTTGAGCCACTTGCCGTACGTCACCCCTTTGCGTCGGGCGCCTCTCAGTCCGAGTGCGTTGGAAAAGCCTCCGACGAAGAAGAACACCGGCATCACCTGGAGCAACCACGTCAGACCCCGAGTCCATGGGATGTCGGTGAGAACGTGTCCAATTCGGATCTCTCCGTTGACCACCTCAGGTGCCGCCATCAGCCAGTGGCCAAACACCACCACGAGAATCGATAGAGCCCTGAGCAGGTCGACATATCGGTTGCGCTCCTCGGGAGTGTTTGCTGCCAGCCTCTCGGCACTGTCGAGCGTCTTTTGTAATGGGTTCATCAAAGGGTATGACCTGTCAATCCGGCGAGGGTTTCATTTGCCCACCATTCGGTGAGCCTCGATGAACTTCGCTCGTAGTTAAACACCTGCAACCCGTGGGCTGGTGTTCCTCGAACATATGTTCGATATAGTGGACGGGTGAGCGGATACGCAGAACTTCACTGTCACACCAATTTTTCATTCCTAGATGGCGCATCCCATCCCGAAGATCTGGTGGACCGGGCTGTGGAGTTGGGCTACGAAGCACTCGCCGTCACCGATCATGATGGTTTTTACGGGGTTTCTCGATTCTGGCAGGCAGCAAAAGAGCGGGGCCTGTCTGCCATCTACGGCGTCGAGATCGGGCTGGAATCCGGGACTACGGGTGGGGCCGACCCACTACGCAAGGCTGAGGAATGGGACCAGATCCGGTACACCAGATCAAAAGGGGGGCAAGGGCGGCTGCGACGTGGGCGGAGTGTCCGTGCCCATGGGGTCAAACCCACTGACCTTCCCGACTCAGATCATCTGGTGCTGCTGGCGGGTTCCCCTGCCGGATATCGCGATCTCTCCCGTCTTATCACTCGAGCGCAGCTCAGGGGCGAGAAGGATCATCCCATTTATGCATGGGAGGATCTAGCCGAGGTAGCCGTCAACGAAGATATTCACGCCCTCACCGGTTGTCATTCCGGTGCTGTGCCCCGTGCTGCCAATCGCGGAGACCTGGCTGCGACCATTCGAGAGGCGTCAAAGCTGAACGATCTGTTTGGCTCCAGACTCCACATCGAGATGTGGCATCACGCCATGCCGGAGGACGACGGTCGCAACGACCTGCTCTGGGAGGTAGCGGAGAAGCTCGCCATCTCATCGGTTGCCACCAATCAGGCCCACTATCACCATCGTTCTGATGCCTACCTGTCGGAAGTGCTGGCCGCGATCGGGGGCCGGCGCACACTCGCCGCGGCCGACGGTTTCCGGCCCGCGTCAGACGAAAGGTATTTGAAGGCCCCGGGTGAGATGGGGCGGCGATTCGAGCGTTACCCGGGGGTGGTGGCGCGGAGCGCCCGTCTCGGGAGGCGATTGGCATTTGATCTCGGTCTGATGGCTCCCCGATTACCGGATTTTCCCATGCCGGGGCATTTTCGGGACGAGATGGATTACCTGGAAGCGCTTACCTGGGAAGGGGCACGTGATGTCTACCCGGGTAGCGACGACGGGATAAGCCCTGAGGCGAGAAAACGCCTCCGCCACGAACTCGACATCATCAGCCGGCTCGGATTCGCCGGATACTTCTTGGTGGTCAAAGATCTGATGGATTTTGCCAGGGAGCAAGATATCTACTGTCAGATCAGGGGCTCGGGGGCAGATTCGGCCGTCTGTCGCTGTATTGGCCTCACCAGGGTCGACCCGATCCGACTCCATCTTCCATTCGAGCGGTTTCTCTCCGAAGAGCGGGGGAAACCGCCCGACATCGATGTCGACTTCGAAGCCGATCGAAGGGAGGAGGTGATCCAGTACTGCTATCGCAAGTACGGTCGGGAACGTGCGGCGATGGTAGCCAACGTCATCACCTACAGGGCCCGATCGGTTTTACGCGATGTCGCCAAGACTTTCGGGTTCACCCAGGCGCAGGTAGACGGTTTGTCCAAGTACGTCGACACCCGCGACCCGGCTCAGCTCCGGGCGATGGATGCCCCGCTGCCGGAGGGGATGACCGGCGAGATGATCTATGACATCTGCTGGCGACTCGATGGTTATCCACGGCACCTGGGCATTCACTCCGGTGGAATGGTGATTGCCGACCGTCCCCTGTGGCAGGTGGTGCCACTCGAGTGGGGTCGGATGGAGGGAAGGACTGTCATTCAATGGGACAAGGACGACTCGGCGGCGGTAGGGGTGGTCAAGTTCGATCTGCTCGGTCTGGGGATGCTCAACGCGTTGCATCTCGCACACGATCTCATCGAGGATCATCACGGAGTCGATATCGATCTGGCGAGAATTCCACAAGAGCCGGCCCTGTATCGCTCGATGACCCGTTCCGACACGGTCGGTGTCTTTCAGATCGAGTCACGAGCCCAGATGGCAACCCTTCCCAAGATGAAGCCGAAGACTTTCTACGATCTCGCCGTCGAGGTGGCATTGATTCGCCCCGGGCCGATTCAAGGTCAGTCGGTTCATCCATATTTGCGGAGACGCAACGGCGAAGAACCCGTGCGCTACCCCCATCCGCTGTCGGAACCGATTCTGAAGAAGACACTCGGGGTCCCCATATTCCAGGAGCAGTTGATGGAACTCGCCCGGGTCTGTGCCGGCTTTGACGGGGGACAGGCCGACAGGCTCCGGCAGGCGATGACCCACAAGCGGTCGGAGACTGCAATGGGGCGTCTCAAGGATGAGGTGTTCGCGGGGATGGAGACGAACGGGGTGGTCGGTGCTGCTGCTGAGGAGATCTGGGAGAAGCTCCAGGGCTTTGCCAGTTTCGGTTTCCCCGAAAGCCATTCGGTGAGCTTTGCCTACATCGTCTATATGTCGGTGTGGCTTCGTTTTCATTATCCAGCCGAGTTCCTCGCAGGGTTGCTCAACGCACAACCCATGGGGTTTTACAGTCCCAACTCACTGGTCCAGGATGCCCAGCGCCACGGTGTCGTGGTCCATCCACCCGACGTCAATGTCTCCTGGCACGACTGCACCATCGAAGCGATCGAGGCCGATCCCGACGACGTCGTGTCCTATCTCGGTGAATCGTGGCGCAGGGGAAGAGGAGCAGTGGACGATCCGATAAGACCTGCGGTGGCGGTGCGTATGGGGCTCCGCTACGTGAGAAATCTCGGTGAGAAGGAGGTAACCCGTATCGAGGCCGCACGAATCTTTGGCGGGAGGTTTGAGTCGCCGGAGGATCTTGCATTCCGAACCGGCCTCAAGGTCGACTCACTGGAGGGCCTGGCGGCATCCGGTGCCCTGGAGTCAGTCGGGTTGGGGAGACGAGAGGGGCTATGGGCTGCGGGCGCGTTGGCCGAGATCGACCCCGAGCGCCTGGCGTTATCACCTGGTATCGAGTCACCGGAACTGCCCGGGATGAGCTCCGAAGAGGAACATCGCGCCGATCTCTGGTCGACCGGGGTTTCGTCGCGACACCCGATGAGCTTTATCCGGGATCAGTTGGACGGGTGCCTGACCGCAGCTGAGGCTCTTGCGACCCAAAGGCACGGGCTGAGAGTCAGGGTTGCCGGAGTGATCACCCATCGGCAACGACCGGGAACAGCAAAGGGTGTTCATTTCCTCAACCTCGAGGACGAAACCGGCTTGTTGAATATCGTGGTTTTACCTGATGTTTGGTCGAAACATCGAGATGTGGTGCGGAAGAGCCCGGCGCTGGTCATCGATGGTCGCCTCGAGTTCAATGACGGGGTGACCAACATCGTTGCCCGTGGTTTCAACCCATTGGGTGTGGCAACAGTCAAGTCACGCGATTTCCAATAGGAAATCGTCAGTCTCCCAGCCCGCTGAGATCTCGAGGAACGTCAACGGCGTACATCTGGAGGAGCGACAACGGAACGACCTCCAGAGTTGCCGCGTCGGTCGCCGCCAGCACAACCGGGGCGGCCGCACCATCCCGATGGGCAGCCAGCCAGTTCCGAGCTGTCACGCACCAGGGGTCACCGGGGCTGAGGCCAGGGAACATGTACTCCGGCATCGGTGTGGTCAGATCATTTCCGATTTCCCGCTGGTGGTCGAGAAACTCGCGGGTCATGACGGCGCAGATGGTGTGAAGCCCGGTGTCGGCTGGTGCCGTGCGGCAGCTTCCGTCGCGGAAGAAGCCGGTGATCGGATCAACTCCGCATGCCTCCAAGGGCCCGCCAAGGACATTGCTCAATTTGACCTCGACGGTCTACGGACGACAGGCGAAGATGTCCCAGCCACCTTCGTTGTATACCGCCCACGCCGCTGCGGCGGTTGAAGCAACAGGGTCGGTGGCGTCCGCTCCGGGAAAGCCGGCGTTCTCCGCTCTGGTCGCCCAATACTGGGGAAGGTGTTGGAACAACCCCACCGCTCCCGATTTCAAGTTGACCGATTTGGGGTCGAAACGAGACTCGCACCATGCGATTCGCACCGCAGTATTGACGTCCTCCGGTTTGAAGTAGTCGGTCGCCAGTGCCCTGACCTGGACCTCTGAGAGCCATCCGGTGGTTGTGGACGCGATCGTTCCATTCGATGCCGGGTCGGCGCCGGCTTCTTCGGCGCTGGCATCTTCGGTGGCCGGCGACGATGCCGACCCGGTGGCGTCCGAGGCCGCAGTCAGCAAGGTTGCATCCGTGCTGACCAATGAGAAGGTCAACGCAGCATATGCACCGGTGGTGTGTCCAAGCGATGCCGATGCCGCTTCATACTCGATGTTGTTAGTGCTCCCGTCCGGCGAAGCGAAGGCCGCGAATCCTGCCAGCGCCAGCAAGATCACGGCGGTCCAGCCCGCCAGGAACGAGAATCGTCTCGAACGCATTTTGTAAATGACTCCACCCGAAGATCGGGGTAGAAAGGAAGCTATAACCTTACTTGCCACCGGAAACGGGCGGCAACTCGGATTTGCTACTGAAGTGCCCTATTCAACGTTTCGAGCAGCGTTTCCCAGTGCGCACCCGAGGCTTGTAGGAGGTCGAAGTGTCCGGCCCCGGGCATCAATTTCACCTCGCCGTCGTCGCCGAAGCGAGTCGTATGGTCGGGGTCGACCAGTTCGTCCGCCGTGCCATGGATCATCAGATGAGTCTCCGGGATTGGCGCCAACGTCGGCGCCCCGGTTTCCAAGAGGTAAGCCGCCGAATCCGTCTCGGTCTGCGCACGGAC
Source organism: Acidimicrobiia bacterium (assembly GCA_036524475.1). Taxonomy (GTDB): domain Bacteria; phylum Actinomycetota; class Acidimicrobiia; order Spongiisociales; family ZC4RG35; genus MA-ANB-1. Next base: position 7,147 of record DATDCF010000091.1, read on the forward strand.
CAGATCGGTCACTGGTGCCAGGCCGACGACGACCGAGGCGGAGCGTCGTTTGCCCGCCCAGAACCCCAGATAGCCACCCGCCGAATGGCCCACGATTGCATAGGGGCCGCCGTCGGGGACGAACCATCTGATTGCCGTTTCGACATCCTGGGCCGATTCTGGCCACGATGGGGTTCGACGGTACTCGACGTTCCCCGTGGTGAACCCGGTGCTACTGAGGGCCACGGCAAGCGATTCCATCGAGTCACGCTCCCACGGGTTGAGCCAGAATCCACCATGGACCAACAGGACCCGGGGGCCGGACCCCCGAACATCGATAATGTTGTCTTCGCCGGGGCCGTAGCTGTGTTCGACGACCGGCATGGCCGAGCGATTGAGCAGATAACGGATAGCGTCGCGGTACCCGACCCCGCCCCTTCCGGAGATCTGGCGGACAGCCACCGGGCGAATCAACGACTTTCTGCGCCAGGGCTCCCGTCGGTTGATATCGGAGAGGTGGACCTCGACGGTCGGAATTCCCACCGATGCCACGGCATCGGCGATTGCCACCGAGGTATGGGTGAAACCGCCGACGTTGAGCAGGATGGCATCGTGGCCACCTCGCGCATGTTGGATCAGGTCGACGAGTTCAGACTCGTCGTTGCTCTGGCTGAAACTCGTCTCTGCCTTGAGGTTTTGTCCCCAGGTTTCGATCCGACCCTCCAGTTCGACCAGGGACTCAGTTCCGTATATCTCCGGTTGCCGGGTGCCGAGTAGGTTCAGATTCGGCCCATGGATAACAGCGATCTTCATAAGGCAACAGCGGGGACATGTCCCAGGGCCAACTCCGCCCCCCGATCGATGATGTGGTCCGGAACCGCCATGTCGACCAACTCAAAGCGTCTCGACAATTCGGTCTTGACTGCCGCAGCGACCCGCCCGGTGTCGAGGCCCGGGGCCCGGTCGGCAAGTGCGCCTGTGGTCCTTGGATCCCAGTCGATTTGAAGCGCCCGGTATACCGGGATCAAAACGTCACGAATCGATGACGCCCCATCGACGACAATGACTCCGCCGACGTGAGCGGCATTCTTGACGAGTCGCTGGCCGGCGCCCATGACTTTTACCAACCCGCCGATATTGATCGAGAACTCCCCGGGACAATATTCACCGGCCACCTGGCCGATCCTGGAGTCGAGTCCGAGATCGCGCAGGACGCGGTTGATCAAACTCGCAATCATCACGAACCTCTCGTTGATGCCCGACTTTGGATTGGGGTCGTGTGCAACCCAGCTGAAAGCGAGCGTTTGCTGATGGAATACCGCCGCCCGACCACCTGCCAGACGTTCCACCGGGGCGAATCCATGGGCTGTTGCGATTCTCGTCGCCGCTCCATAGCCAGGTTGGGTTCGATCGATCATCCCGAACGCCATCACCGATTCGGGAACGTGGAGGCGAAATATCGGCCCGGTGGCATCGCCACTGGCGACTGCCTCGAGAAGGGCGTGGCTGATACCGACATTCGTAGCCGGCGAATCGGTGAACGACCTGTCGATGAAATTGAGCTGCTCCACATCCCGAAGCATAAGTTGGAGCGATGGTACCGTCGCGTCATCTACGGGAAGAGCGGAACTTTTGGCGGGTTTGACTCGTCTTTATTCAGACTCCTTCTATCCCGGACCCAGACTGGAGAACGATGCGCATCTTGAAGAGCGGGACACTTTTGCTTGTGTTTGCGCTCGCTCTCGCTGGTTGTGGCAATGAACCGTTGCAGACCCTGGGTAAACGATCCTCCGAATGGGTCAGCGAACCGACCATCGTCACCACTACGACTATCCCGGTCACCGTTCCGTTGGTGGCGCCAGCTGACAACTTGATCTGGTTCAATGACGAGATCGGGACGGCGTCGCCCGATCCAGAGTCCGTCGTTGCCCTGGTGTTCGCCCGGCGGGAAGGTGATCGATTTATTCAGGCCAGCCGTGCCGAGATTGCGACGGCGCTGCCCGGAATCGGCTTTCCGTCCCGATTCCCACCACTCGCCGAGTATGTCACATCGCAACTCGTGATCGAAAATAGCGGTGAGATAGCTGATGATCCTTCCGCGGCATTTGGCATCTGGACCGCAGAGCCATATACCCGCTCCCGTTCGGTCGGCCAGATGATCGTGTTACGGGTATCGCGGGACAGTCAGACCGCATCTGAGATCCTCCTACCTGACGCCGATCTCTCCTGTTCGAGGTTCTCTGACGGCACCAGCGACACATGTGATGTCGAAGATATCGGGGGCCGGACCACCTGGATCCTCCGCAACTCGAGCGGCACGACGCTCATTTTCTTCGACGAGAGCTACCGGTACGAGTTGTTCGGGCGACCCTTCGCCCCGGTAGAGGCCCTACGTCAGACGGTTGCAAGTATGGCGCCATTGGGAGTTGAATTGACCGGATGATGCACCATGGCGGTTGGTGGAGTTACCTCTCCTACGATGAGGAACAGGAAACTCCCAAGATCGACGGCGATCTGCTGCGCCGGGTGTGGAAATACGGCCGTCCCTACAAATGGGGCCTGGTAGCCGTACTGATCACGATTTTCATCATCTCCGGAATGGGCGTGGTGCCTCCAATTCTGTCTCGCTCCCTCATCGACGAGGCGATCCCAAATAAGGACATCGCCCAACTGACCTGGCTCGGCCTGGGCATGATCCTGGTTCCGCTCATCAGCGCTTTGGTGGGAATCGCCCAACGCTGGTGGTCGTCCCGGGTGGGGGAGGGGATAATTTTCGACCTACGACGCGAGTTGTTCGACCACCTTCAAAGGATGTCGCTCCGTTTCTTCACCGCAACGAAGACCGGGGAGCTGATGAGCCGTCTCAACAGCGATGTGACCGGTGCCCAACAAGCCATCACCGGCACCCTTGTCAGCATTGTGTCGAACGTCGTCTCGGTTGTTGCGATCCTGATTGTGATGTTGGGGGCAAGCTGGCAATTGTCCCTCCTGGCTATCGCGGCCCTCCCGTTGTTTGTCATTCCGGCTCGGCGGGTTGCCCGCGTCCTGCGGGGAGTCACTCAGATTCAGATGGAGCACAACGCCAAGATGTCCGGGATCCTCCAGGAGACGTTCAACGTCAGTGGCGCACTTCTGGTTCGACTCTTCGGGCGTTGGGATCAGGAGTCAAAGCGATTCGCAGATGAGGCGTCGCAGGTGCGCCATTACGGAGTGCGCCGGGCCATGGTGGGGAGTCGCTTCTTTGCCGCCCTTGGACTGGTATCCGCCGTCGGTACTGCGACGGTCTTTTGGGTGGGTGGCTATCTGGTGATCCAGGGGTCGATGAGCCTGGGAACAGTGGTGATGTTCTCTTCCCTGGTGGTCCAGTTGTATGGGCCATTGTCCGGATTGTCGAACTCGAGAGTGGAATTTGCCACCTCACTGGTTTCCTTCGAGAGGGTTTTCGAGGTGCTCGACCTCGAGATCGACATCCCGGCACCAACGAGTCCGGTGTCGATCGCTCCCGCTCGCGGAGAGGTGCGCTTCGACAACGTCCAGTTCCGCTATCAGTCAGCAGAATTCGAGGGTCTCGAGGCCGTGCAGCGATTCCGTCGACCGGTGGAGCCCAAAGCGGTTCAGCAAGGATCGACCCGCGAGTGGGCACTGAACGGTGTCTCCTTTGTTGCGTCTCCCGGCGAACTGGTTGCCCTGGTTGGCCCGTCCGGAGCCGGCAAGACCACTATTTCCTATCTCGTCCCCCGGTTGTACGACGTCAACTCGGGTGCGGTGATGCTCGACGGTGTCGATGTCCGGGAAATCAGCTTTGACGATCTGGCGGCGACGGTCGGAGTTGTCACCCAGGAGTCGTATCTGTTTCACGACACCATCGGTGCCAACCTCCGCTATGCCCGTCCTGAGGCGACCGAGGAGGAACTTATCGCAGCGGCACAGGCCGCCAATATCCACGACATGATTTCCTTGCTGCCTGCGGGATACGAGACAATGGTGGGGGAGAGGGGCTACCGGCTCTCGGGCGGCGAGAAGCAGCGTCTGGCAATCGCCCGCGTCATCCTGAAAGATCCGAGAGTCCTCATTCTCGACGAGGCGACATCGCATCTCGATTCACGTTCGGAGGCGTTGATCCAGGAAGCTCTCGAGACGCTCATGATGGGGCGCACCACACTTGCGATTGCCCACCGGTTGTCGACGGTCCGAGCTGCCGACCAGATTCTGGTGGTCGATGAAGGTCAAATCGTGGAACGAGGTGATCACGAATCACTCGTCGCCCTCGGAGGGCTGTACAGCCAGTTGTACGAGACTCAGTTTGCAACCGCAGCCGGCTAGTTCACGCCCCGCGGGTGAGATTCTCGAATAGCAGCCGATGATTGGTGGCGAGGAGGAGAAGCTCCCCATCGTGGGTGAGCCACAGGTCGGGTGCCGCCTTGACCCACACATGAGCCGGGAATGCCTGAAGGCTCTTCCGCTTCTTGGATGACGACGTCCGGTAGACGAGCACTTCCGGCGCCGGTGAGCCCAGAGCGTCGAGCGGCCCGATGAGCTGGAAAGATCCAAACAGCGCTGCCATTCCTTCCGAAGGGTCGATCTCCCCGGCGCTATCCGCCCACTCCACTATCCGACATGAACCGCAGGCCGCCACCCGGATATCGCCGACCACCGCAAATTGGTGCTTGTCACACCCATTGAGTCGATTTAGTTCCATGGAAGACAACCTACGACGAGCCTGTGACAGAATTTCTGTGCGGGGGACGACCCCCTGCACCCCCGCCGGCTGGAGGCCGTCTCGAGAGGGCTGAGATGGGTGATTGGCCCCGTTCGGATTTGAAAAGTTTTATCTGTTTGGGGTGGCGCTGGGATACGTACACGGCGTCGCCCTTGCTTGAAAAGATTCATCTGTGCGGGGGGCGACCCCCTGCACCCCCGCCTGCTTGGAGGCCGTCCGGAGAGGGCTGGGATGGGTGATTGGCACCCGTAGCGCGGTACGTTCTCTACAACTCCAGGATTGGCATCTCTGCCGTGTCCTCGATGCGACTTCCCGGCACCAGGAGCACCGGTAGATGGGAAGTGTCGATGACTCGTGCCGAGACGCTTCGCCAGGCCTCCTCGGTGAAGAG
>DATDCF010000092.1:0-18461 GCA_036524475.1 Acidimicrobiia bacterium
CGGGGATCACACCGGGTGCCTCCGTCAATGTCGAATCCCCACCGAGAAACAGCCGGTTGGAACCGGCGACGAACACATCGGTGTAACCGTCGCCGTTGAGATCACTCGTCGCCACGCCAAGACCGGTGACGTCCGAGGGGAACCCAACTTCGGTACCGACGTCGTCAAATGCAAGACCACCCGTATTGCGATAGACCTTGCTGGAGCGGCCTTGATAACGATCCTCGAGGATTACGAGGTCGAGCAATCCGTCCTCGTCGATATCGAGCACACCAATAGACCTGCCACCGAGGGCGGGGTCGATCCCCGACTCCACTTCCGTGAAAGTCCCGCCATTGTTCTCGAAGACGGAGGTCGAGGCCCCCTCGTCACGACCGTTCGCGTTGCGGGAGAGGACGAGATCAAGGTCACCATCGCCATCGAGATCGGCAAAACCAGCGCCAGAGGTGCGGCCGAACTGTTCGGGGAACGAGGAAACCTCAAACTCCGGGTCGCCCCCGACGAGAAGGCGATCGGGTGACGGCCCGGTGGCACCACGGACTGCATAGACATCATTGCGGGCAAGGGCAAACGTTCCAACAACGAGGTCGGATATCCCGTCACCGTTGACATCTCCCCAGGCCGCGGCGTGGCCGCGCATACCGGTCAACGGCGTTTCCAACCCGAATGCCGAGGTTTCATCGGTGAAAGTGATCTCACCATCGGAAGGTGACGTCGGATTCGTCCAGCAGATCTGATATCCGTCGGTGTCACCCGGATCAACCGTCGAAGTGTTGGCGGTGGAGTCTGACGACTCGATCGGCCCCGTGCTTGTCGGACTGCCACCCGATCCCGCCGTACACGCTGCAGTCAGTACGGCCAGTGCAACCAGCGCGCCCCCCGGTTTCCTCAAGGCAAGGTCACGATAGCAAGGATCACCTCGCCGAAAGTGTCCCTTGTTGCCGGGTCACCTGCGTTCAATCCCACATAAACGGTCTTCCCATCACCACTGACGGCGACGTTGTAGGTGCCACCGGCGACGAGTCCGAACTCCGCTTCGACGAGAGGATTGAGCTCGACCACTACTTCACTCTCACCGGTAGCGGTGTCGACAGCGATCAGAGGAGTGCCCTGCTCCCAGGAACCGCCGTGGGCATCAGGTACGTAGTAAAACCGCGATCCGTCCGGTGACAACGCCATCGACGCGGTGTAGCCCTTCGCAGGTCCGAGTTCTTTGATCGAGCCATCGGGTGACAGAGAAAAGAAGATCGCCGGGTCGCGACTCACCGCGAAGACCGTCCCACTGGAGTCGGGAGCCGTGGAGGCGCGGAGAAGTTCCCCGGGCATTGTGATATCTGTTTCGATCAGCTCGTTTGTGGCCGGGTCATATTTGGCGAGGCCATTTCCATTCCAGGTGACGTAGGCAGAACCATCGGGGCCGACAGCGATGTTGCGATAACCACCGTGAGCGGCACTGGCGTCCGAAAAGACCTCGTCACCGGTTGATGAGTCGGTCACCAGGAAATAGCCAACCTTCTGACCGATGGGGTCGGCGGGCTCGGTGTAAATCAGAGACCCATCCGGTGAGATCGACATCGATGCGACCCCGTGCTCGGGAAGGATCACCCCCATGTCGGTGGTGGTTCTCGACTCCGGGTCCAGTCGGAGAAGAATGTCCCCCTGATAGCCATCCGTGAAGGCTAGATCTCTTCTCGACCCCCAATATGTGGCAACAAACACATCCCCGCAATTGCCAACGACCATCTGGGCGTGAATCTTGCCGAATCCCCAATCTCCCGGTTCGTGGGGGACGGTCGCCAGCACGTCGACGATTTGCATGAGGGTCATCGACGCGGGGTCGTACTCATAGATGAATGAGTTCCCGTCGGCGCCCTCGTGGTCACCCAGGGCGCTGACAAAACTACCGTTCTCCAGCACGACCCCCTGGCCCCACTGCGACCACACCTTGGCGTCATACTCGGGACGCGGGTACCTGACGAGGGCAACGGTCGGGCCGCTTGTGCCCGCGTCGGTCACCACAGAGGCGGTCGCCTCAGGGCCACTTTCCCACGGAGTGCCATCGGACTCCGGGCAGTTTCCATCCTCGTTGCCCCCAGCAACCGTGGTTACGGTCGAAGCCGTCGGATCGATCGAGTCAGGCCCCTCGACGGCGCCGGGCGCGGCCGTACAAGCGGCCACTACCAGTGAGATAGACCCCACAAAAAACGCCAGACGGTGATTCGCCCACTTCACGTGAGATCAGGGTACCGAGACGGGTCGTTTATGGGATCCGGGCGCCGCACCGCGAGTCATGGCAACTCCTTACGTCTCCGTTTGCCACGCCGGGAGTATTGCTCCTGTGCCGCCTCGCGGCGTACAAACTCGAGTCTCTCCGGTACGTATAGCTGGAAAACGACCACCTTGATCATTGCAGCAACGGGCAGGGCAAGCAGTGCGCCGACCAGTCCCGCAAGCGAACCACCAACCATCAGCGACACTATGACAGTTGCCGGGTTTAGGTCGACAGCTCGTTTCATTACCCGTGGATTGATCAAATAGTTCTCAACCATTTGGTAGACAAACAGCAGAATCATTGCGGCGATGAGACGATCGCCTCCCTGCAATGCCACCACTGCAGCTACACCGGCCGCCCCGATCGTGGCCCCTACCGCCGGTATCAGATCGGTGAAGGCAACCCACGCCGCAAGTGCCAGGGCGAAGCGAATGTCCAGGGCCTGAAAGCCGATGAAAGCGACAGCACCGGCGATGACACTTACTACCAGATTACCCACGATGTAGTTCGCGATGAGATCCGTGGACTCTCCAAGCACCCTCACGAAGTCCTCGCGATGGCTGGGACGCAACAATCGAACAGACCAGATGCGGATCGCCGGGAATTCCAGCGCGAAGTACGGAGTGACTATGAGCACCGTGAAAATGCTGAACAGGGCTCCTCCGAAGTCGGTAAGGATTTTCAACGGATCGATACCGGTCTCGCCGCCGCTCTCCGCGCCGGACCCACCGTTGCCGAGAAGACCATCGATCCCGGTCAATTCAATCATTCGGCCCAGAAAACTCGGGCCGGTCTGCTCGATCTGTTCGATGAGTTCGGGCAATCCATCGATCAATTCTCCGATCTGATCGACGATGAAAGGACCCAGGAGGACAGCCATGCCGCCGAAAATCACCAATCCCGCCGCCAGGACAGCAGCCAGGCCCCAACCCCGTGTGATACCTCTCCTCCCGAACCATCCAATCGCCGGTTGGAGCCCGATCGAGAGGACCAGGGAGGCGACGAGAATGAGGAGGATACCGCGCAGTGACCAGGCCAGAGCCACCACCCCGATGAGGGCAATGAAGGTTAGCCCGACACGAGCCCAGTAGGAGTACGGGGGCCACTGGTTCCGCCACAGTTGCCGCTCGCCCGTGGCTTCGTCAGTTTTCGGTCGGTCCTGGCTCAATGGCCGCCAACGTTACCCCAAAGCGAGGAGAGCCAACCCCGTCTTCTACATGCTCCGTCGGTACTGACCGCCTACGTCGTATAGGGCGTGGCTCATCTGACCGAGGGAGGCGAACCTGGAGGTCGTCATCAGCGCTTCGAACAAGTTGGCGTTGCGAATCGCGGCCATCTGAAGCGAGGTCAACTCTTGATCGACAACAGCGGCGTTCCGATCCTGGACCGCTCTCAAGTTTGCTATCTGCCGTTGTTTGTCGTCCTCGGTGGAACGGATGAGTTCCTCGGGTATCTGGAACGGAGATCCTTCCTTGGAGATGAACGTGTTCACCCCGACTATCGGATATTCGCCTGACTCCTTCTGTTGCTCGTAGTACATCGACTCTTCCTGGATCTTGGTGCGCTGGTATTGCCGCTCCATCGCCCCTAACACTCCACCCCGGCTGTTTATCCGATCGAACTCGGCGAGCACCGCCTCCTCGACCAGATCGGTCAACTCCTCGATAATGAAAGAACCCTGGAGCGTGTTTTCGTTCTTTGCCAACCCCAACTCCCGGTTGATGATCAGCTGAATCGCCATCGCCCTGCGCACCGACTCCTCGGTTGGTGTGGTGATCGCCTCGTCATAGGCATTTGTGTGCAAGCTGTTGGTGTTGTCGTAGATGGCGTACAACGCCTGCAACGTGGTCCTGATGTCGTTGAAGCTGATCTCCTGGGCGTGCAGCGAACGACCGGAGGTCTGGATATGATATTTCAGCTTCTGAGACCGCTCGTTGCCCCCGTACTTGTGTTTGATCGCCTTTGCCCAGATCCGTCTGGCCACCCTGCCGATCACGGCATACTCGGCGTCTATCCCGTTGGAGAAGAAGAAGCTGAGGTTGGGGGCGAAGTCGTCAATGTCCATGCCCCGCGCCAGGTAGTACTCGACAAAAGTGAAACCGTTGGAAAGCGTGAACGCCAACTGGCTGATGGGATTGGCGCCGGCCTCGGCCATGTGATAACCACTGATCGAAACCGAATAGAAGTTCCTCACATCGTTGTCGACGAAGTACTGCTGGATGTCGCCCATCATGCGGAGGGCGAACTCGGTGGAGAAGATGCATGTGTTCTGGGCCTGGTCTTCCTTGAGAATGTCGGCCTGCACCGTGCCCCGGACCCTCGACATGGTCTCGGCCTTCAGTCTTTCATAGACGTCGGCAGGAAGCACCTGGTCGCCGGTCACCCCTAACAACATGAGTCCCAGGCCATCGTGGCCGGGCGGGAGCTCGCCGTGATACCCGGGACGGGGGCGTTCGCCATAGATCTCCGCGATCTTCTCTTCGACCTCCTCCTCCAGGTCGTTCTCGGTGATGTATCTCTCGCAGGACTGGTCGATGGCGGCGTTCATGAAGAATGCGAGGATCATCGGCGCCGGCCCATTGATAGTCATGGAGACCGATGTTGCCGGGTCACTCAGATCGAACCCGGAGTAGAGCTTCTTGGCGTCGTCGAGAGTTGCGATGGACACACCGGAGTTCCCTACCTTCCCATATATGTCAGGCCTCTCGTGAGGGTCCTCGCCGTAGAGCGTCACCGAATCAAAGGCGGTCGACAGGCGTTTCGCCGGTTGGTCGGCGGCCAGGTAGTGGAAACGACGATTGGTCTGTTCTGGCGGGCCTTCGCCGGCGAACATCCGGGTCGGGTCTTCCAACTCCCGTTTGAACGGAAATACTCCGGCGGCGTATGGGAACTCGCCCGGGACGTTCTCCTGGAGCAACCAGCGAAGTCTGTCCCCCAGCGATCTATATCGGGGCAACGCAACCCGGGGCACCCGGGTGTGGCTAAGGGTCTCCCGGTGGAGTGGAACTTTGATCTCTTTACCACGTACGTGGTAGATGAACTCCTCGCCCGAGTACTCGGCAATCATGCCCTCCCACCGATCGAGGCGCTTTCGGTTTTCTGGTTCCAACGCTTCGATGGCCTCGTCGATGACTGCGGGGTCGAGATGATCGCGGGCGCCTTCGAGCCGATAGAGATTCTCTGCAGCATCGGCCTGATCAGCGACCCAGGCGTCATAGCGGCCAATCTCCTCAACGATTTCGGCGAGGTAACGGGTCCGATTGGGCGGGACCACATGATGCTTTTCCGTGTCGGCAACCGGCAAATCCAAATTCGACTCCATGCCCAATGCAGCTACCACGGCCTTGTAGAACCGGTTGGTGCCGGGGTCGTTGAAGTCGGACGCAACCGTCAGATGAATCGGAAGACTCTCATCGTCCGCCCCAAAGGCGACATGGTTGCGGCGGTATTGCTTGCGGACATCCCGCAGGGCATCGAGAGACCCCTGTTTGTCTGCTTTGTTGATTGCAACCAGATCGGCGAAATCGAGCATGTCGATCTTCTCCAGTTGCGTCGCCGCTCCGTACTCTGGAGTCATGACATACAGCGATAGGTCTGATAGGTCGACTATCTCGGTGTCGGATTGCCCGATCCCTGACGTCTCCAGTATGACCAGGTCGTAGCCCGCTGCCTTAACCACATCTACGGCAGTGCCGACGTGGGGTGACAGGGAGAGATTCGCCCTCCGTGTCGCCAGAGATCGCATATAGGTACGAGGGTGCGGCAGGGAATTCATCCGGATCCGATCGCCGAGCAATGCACCGCCGGACTTCCGCTTCGAAGGATCCACTGAAATCACCGCGACATTGATCTCCTCGAAGTCGGCCAGTACCCGGCGGATCAACTCATCGACGAGGCTCGACTTTCCTGAGCCGCCAGTACCGGTGACCCCGATCACCGGAGTGTCCGATCTGAGGGCAACCGAATTCACTTCCTCGAATATGTCCTCGTACTTGTGGCCGTAGTTCTCAGCCGCCGATATCAGCCTGGCTACCACAGCGCGGTTGGCCACCGTGAGGTCGTCGACGGTAAAGCCGTTCAACTCACCCAGGGGATAGTCAGATCGGCTGATCATGTCCGCCACCATCCCAAGGAGACCCAGTTCACGCCCATCGTCGGGCGAATAGATCCTGGTCACACCGTACTCGGCCAGGGCGCCGCCCTCATCGGGAAGAATCGTCCCCCCTCCGCCACCAAAAATGTTGATGTGACCCGAGCCTCTCTCAACCAACAGATCACGGAGATATCGGTAGAACTCGTTGTGTCCGCCCTGATAGGAGGTGACCGCTATGGCGTGGGCATCCTCCTCGATCGCGGTTTCCACGATGTCTAACCCCGTTCGGTTGTGACCGAGATGGATGACCTCAGCCCCCTGGGACTGGAGAATTCTGCGGAAGATATTTATCGAGGCGTCATGCCCGTCGAACAGTGTCGTGGCAGTTACGAAACGAACGTTGTTGGTCGGCCTTGCTGACTCCAGGGAAATCCTATCTGTCGATAGTTCCATTCTAAGTGACAGCTCGGATGGTTGATTCGCTCGTCAAAGGGGTGCGATGTGATTTTTTGGACAGAACCCGCCGGGGCGGACTAGATTACCTGTTGGGATGGCTATCTATTCGGGAAGAATGCAGGGCAAAAACCTCGACCTGAGCCACGTAACGTTGCGACTAGACGACGACAGCCGGCTTCGGCTGTTTGCCGGTCCGGTGGCAGTCGGTTCGTGGCCCATGCAACGGGTTTCTGCCGAGCGCGTGTCGATCTACCGATTCGCCCTCGACATCGATGGGGAAGACTTCGAGTTCTTTCCCGACGATCCGATCGGATTTTCCGACGATATCGGGGCAGTTGTCGACCTCACACGCACCTCGCGATTCAATTTAAAACAGGCAATCGAACGCACCGCCAAGCAGGCATAACCGCTACTTCTGCAAGAATGTGCAGATGATTCGGCGGACTCTCATCCGTGGACTGGCAGGACTGGCGTTGGTTGTCGGTGCCGAAGCCCTTTATGCCGTGCTCCGCCCGGCGCCGAAGCAAGAAGAATTCGACCCTTCGGCAACCTTCGGGAATTCTTCCTTCCCCGAAATGCGGGTTGCTGTGCTCGGCGACTCGACGGTAACCGCCCCCGGGGTGTCCGGACCTGCTGAGATCTGGGTCAGCCTGATCTGTCAACGTCTGGCCGAGACCCATCATGTCACCGTGAAGTCATTCGCTATCGGTGGATCCATGGCCCACGATCTCGTGCTCGAACAGCTCGATCCTGCCATTGAGTTCGCCCCCAACCTGGTGATTATTTCCGTGGGGGCGAACGATGCTCTCAAAGGTGTGACTCCCAAGAAATTCGAAGAGAATCTCGAGATACTGGTAGCCAGATTCCGGGGTGCCGGCACAGTCGTCGTCCAGAGTGGTGTCGGAGACCTGGGAACCATCCCCCGGCTTCTGCCTCCGCTTCGCCAGTTGTTCTCCAGGAGGGCGTTGCGGTTCAACCAGATCCACGAAGCGGTCGCCGGAAGACATGGCGGCTGGGTGGTTCCACAGCGGGACTCACCAGCCGACCTGTGGTACCGCGATAGGGGGATGTGGTCGGCTGACTTGTTCCACGTGAGCTCGCGCGGCCATGAAGTCTGGGCCGACCTGGGTTGGAAAACGGTGGCTGAAGCCCTTCAAATTCATTGAGCTTCGACCGGGAGTCGGCTCTTGCCCGACTCTCTGCCGAACTGGTGGGCCATCTCGCCACCACCACTCCATCCGGAGCGCCTCACATCGTGCCGATCACCTTCGCTGTGGAAGGGGCGTTTCTGTTCACGATTGTCGACCAGAAGCCGAAATCGACCACATCCCTGAAACGCCTCACCAACATTGGGCATCAACCCATGGTGTCAGTATTGGTGGACGAATATCACGATGATTGGACCCGACTCTGGTGGGTGCGAGTCGACGGGGAGGCGAGTGTGGTCGAGTCGGGATCGAACTGGTCGCTGGCGCAGCGTCTGCTCATGTCCAAGTATCACCAATACGTCGCCGATCCACCGGTCGGCCCGGCGATAGTCGTCGCTATCGAACGGGTCACTTCCTGGGAGTGGGCTCCCTGACACCGAGCTCGGTGACGAGGTGCGTAATCGGCTGGTCGTGGAGGTCGACGGGCAATTCATCAAAAACGCGATTCTCCACGGTCACCCCGATCGTGAGGACGTCGGGGCGTCTCATCGCCAGTTCCCGGTCGTAGTATCCACCGCCCCTCCCGATCCGATTTCCGCGGCTGTCGAAGCCAAGCCCCGGGACCAAAAACAGATCGATGTGGAACGGGGAGACCGTGGGGCCTTTTGCTTGCGGTTGCTCCATCCCCCAGCGGTGGCTCTCCATAGAGACGCGGGCATCACGCCAGGTGAGGGAGCGGTCCTCTTCCACCCTGGGCAAAACCCAGTTCCATCCGGGAAGGCGATCGATCAGAATCCCAACATCGACTTCGTCGGGCATGGCGCGATAGGTGGCGATGGTTCCAGGGAGACGGGCCGATAGGAAGTCGAAGAGATGGCCCGCGATGACACGGCTCGCCTCCGGGGTGATCGGCGGCATCTCGCCCACTACACGCCGGATTTCAGCCTTGTCCACGGTTTGCAGGTTAGGGCACAACTAGCCTGAGCATCATGTCCTGGTTCGTCACGCTGTTCCGTTCGATCGCGACCGCGATTGTCGGGGTGATCTCGACACTGATCGCCGCCCCAACGGTCATGGTGATTGCGGCCGTGAACGACACATCTCCATGGATCGAACGCGTGATCCGGAGTTGGAGCCGGGTCTGGCTGTCGGTTTCAGGCACAGAACTCACCGTGGTCGGCAGTGAAAACATCGAGGCCGGGAAATCCTACGTTGTGGTGGCCAATCATCTCTCCACCCTCGACATCATGGTTTGCTTTCTTGCAGTGCCGCTCCCGATCCGATATCTGGCGAAGAAGGAGTTGTTTCGGATCCCCATCCTCGCCCAGGGGATGCGCGCAGTTGGGATCGTGGAAGTCGACCGGAGCGCACGATCGGCGATCCACGCCCAGGTCAACTCTCAGTCGAAGGAGTTGATCGAGAAGGGCCGCAGCCTCATCATCTATCCCGAGGGGACCCGACCCCGGAACGGGGCCCTCGACCCGTTCAAAAAGGGTGCGTTCACAATGGCGATCGCAAGCCAACTACCGATCCTGCCCGTAACGATTCACGGCACACACGAGGCATGGAAACCCGACACACTCTGGGTACACGGGGGCAAGGTGACGGCGATCATCGACCCTCCCATCGACACGGTGGGGATGACCCAGCAGGACTCGGGCCAACTGACCGGGACCGCGTATGGGGTCATCGCCGGTCGTGTCGGCGAAATGGGCGGGCGGATCAGCGTCTAACTCGCCTGATAATCTCCAACGATGACGCATACGCCATCGACGGGAGAAGTGTCGTCGGCTCTCGAAGCGGTGGGAAAGCAGATCGATTCGATAATCTCCGCCGACAAGACGGATGCCGTGGTCCTCAAGTCGAGGTGGCAAGACCTCCAGGAGGAATTACCACAAGAAGGAATCGGATTCGACGCTACTGTCAACGAATTGATCGAGAGGGTTTTGCCATTCGGGAACCGGATGTCCGACCCCGGATTCATCGGGTGGATCACCTCGGGCCCGACGGCCATCCCCACGATTGCGGCCACCGCAGCCGCATTTCTGGCGCCGCAACGTTACGGAATTTCAGCATTCAACCTGCTCGAAGAGTTGTCCCTCGAGTGGTTGGCACGTCTCTGCGGGCTTCCCCACGAGATGAAGGGCGTCTACTCGTCGGGAGGTTCGACCGCCAACCTGGTGGCGCTCGGGGCGGCACGGCAGAAAGCTCTTGTCAGCGCCGACCTGGATCCTACAATGCACGGGCTGGATGGTCGACCGGTTGCGATATATGCCTCGTCGGAAGCCCATCACACAATCGCACGGTCGGCCGCCGTACTCGGACTCGGCCGCCGTTCGGTGAGAAGCGTCCCCATCGATTCGCGACAGCGAATCCGGGTCGATGCCCTGGAATCGATGCTGCAGGAGGATCTCGCCACCGGGTGCCTCCCGATCGCGATTGTCGCCTCGGCGGGTACCACGAATACCGGGGCAATCGACCCCATCGAGGAGATCGGCGCCATCGCAGCGGCCCATGATGTCTGGTTCCACGTCGATGGCGCCTACGGGCTCCCCGGTTCTCTGGATCAGCGGGTCGCCGACCGATTCTCCGGCCTGGACCTCGCCGACTCGGCAATCGTCGATCCCCACAAGTGGCTGGGAGCCCCGGTCGGAATCGGTGCGACTTACGTGAAGGACCGGAGCATCCTCTTCGATGCCTTCACCCAGGAGCCGGCCCCGTACCTTGAGGGCTCCTTTGTGGCCGACGACGACGTTCAGACGTCTTTCGAGTCGATGGGAATCCCCTATTCAGAGTTCGGTGTTGAGCTCTCATCGCCGAGTCGTGGGGTCCAGGTGTGGGCGATTCTGAAAGAACTCGGCGTCGAGGGGATCAGGCGCCGGGTGAAGACGGACAACGACTTCGCCAGTTACACGGCCCGTTTCGCCAATGAGCACCCCCGGCTGGAGTCCTTGACCGAACCCGAGCTTTCGATTGCGTGCTTCCGCTACGTCGATGACGCCATTGACGACCTGAACGCCTTCAACCAAAGCCTCCTGGTCGAAGTAAGACGCCGCAGCCGGTATATCGTCAGCTCGACCGTCGTCGCCGGAAAGTACGCAATCCGCCCCTGCTACATAAACGCCCGGACCAAACAGGACCACGTTGACGAGTTTCTCCGGCTGGTGGTCGAGGTCGGCGACGAACTCGCTGCCACCTAGGGAGCGTGGATCTCGATCTCTTTCCAGGCCACCCAGCTCGGGCTTGAGATGGTCGTGATCCTGATTACCTGGCCGGGGATCGGGGAATCGGGCCGGAAAACGAGGATATCGCCCTCGGACGTGTCATTCTCGAAGGCCCAAACCCTCTTCCCGTCGACGTCGATGAGGTGACGGGTCAGGCCACCCGGGACCTGTGCGACGATCAAGCGAAACTCTCCAATGTCCATGACCCGGCCGAGATCGATCTCGATCCATTGGTCAGGCCCGGCGCCGGCGCCCCATTGAGTGGTCGGGTCGCCATCGACGGCTGCCGCAGGCGGCTCCCCATCCAGTGAGTTCGAGGCGGTGGCGACGGCACTCGCGGCCAGGTTGGGATTCTCCAGCGTGGGGATACAAGGATCCGGTTGGTTGACAGGGGCTAGGTGATTCAACAGCAACCCGCTGTCTGCTGTCAGAGCCCAGGTGGCATCGCCAACTGAAACGTCGGCCGGGGCGAACTCCCAGTAGAGCCAACCGACAAACCCGGGTTGGCACGAGTCCGCCACCCAATTCTGCAGGTTGAGGGCAGCATTATCGATGTCGGGGAAACGGGCGATGAACGCCCCGTATTCACCCATGATCACTGGCTTGTCTGCAGGCATGCCGAAGTTTTCGGCGATCTGGGAGAGAGATATGTCGTCACCGGGATAGGCGTGGAAGTCGAAGAAGTCGAGGGCGGAGTCTTCGACCAGGGGTGCGGTGTCGACATACCAGTCGCCCCCGATCCCGGTCGGGTTGGGGAATTGCGGTGCGAAGAACCCCGACGTGGTGAGACCGTGAGGATCGTGCTGGCGAACCACCTCGGCGAAGGCTGCGAAGTAAGAACGTGTGGCATCGATCACCATCTGCCGTTTGCTCTCGGGGTCGGCCATATCGTAGGTTCCGGTCTTGGTAGCGACCTCGCCAGACGTAAGCGAGAGGGGAGGTTCATTCTTGAACATCCACTGCTCGTTGACCGCCGACCACGCCAGTACGACATCTAGTGGCGCCCTTCGCTCGATCAGACCGTCCAGGAGGTCGTTCCAATAGGTCTCGGCCGCATGCTCTCCTGACGCAGTCAGGTAGTGCGAGTTGCGATAGCCGGGGAAGACACCTTCGACGTTGTCTTTATCACTGATCTCCCAATAGCCTCCCTGGTCGGGCAGATCATTCGAAGTGAAGACGATGAAGATGCCGTGCGTCTTGGCCAGCTGCATGAACTCGACGATGGTGTCGAGGTAGTTCGGGTTGAGTCCGGAGCCCTCCTGGTTGCCGATGCAGTCGGGCCCGCTGCTACAGCTGTCCAGGAACACTCGAATCGTGTTGTAGTCACGTTCTGCGAGTCCGATGAAGTCTTGCCCTGTCCTGGCGGGATCGAACACGGCCGGTGAAAGTGTCCGGTCCTCATGTCCGCTTCCCACTGCGACGCGGGTCAGATAGTTGGCTCCCCGCGGTACAAACGGTTCGTTGGTGCGGGTGTCCACGAACCCGGTGCCTTCGACCTGAATCGGATGCGTGGGTGGTATCCACGGAACAATTGTCGTGGTAGTCCCGATGCTCTCCGGTGGCGGTACCGATGGATCAGCGGTCGTAGTGGTCGGCATCGAGGAGGTTGTGCACGCCGCCAGTGCCAGCGCGATCAACGTGGCAAGCGGACCGGACGGTTTCACGACCCCACGCTAGCGACACCTGTAACTGAGTCCTTCGTTTCTGAGAGCCCTCTTCAATCGGCCGAAAAGGAGACTAAACTTATCCTTTATGTGGATTACTCGGAAAACCGATTACGCGACCAGAGCTGTGCTCGCTCTCACCATTGCCCATGGTCAGGCGTTGAATGCCCAGGAGCTTTCCCGGCGGGTTGTGGTCCCGGAATCCTTCATGAAACAGATCCTGATGCAGCTTCGTGACGCCGGGATCCTTCGCTCGGAGCGGGGGCCTTCAGGTGGCTATCGCTTGAACCATGAACCCTCCGACTTGACCATGGAACGAGTTGTGCGCGTTTTCGAGGGTCAACTTGCGCCCATCGAATGCGCCACACGCCATGAGCCCGAACAATGCCCTATGCAAGTGGGGTGCTCACTTCGATCTGTATGGGCCGAGGTCCGAGATGCCACCATCGCGATCCTGGAGTGGACCACATTCGCCGATCTGGCGGAAAATGCCGGCGGACGCTGGTTGGATCCTTCGATCCCCCCGACGCTGGTTTGAGTCAAGCCGGGGACTTCTGAACTCCGTCGACTTCCCTCCTCTCTTTCCTCACTCCCGATACCGCCATCCCCACCGCACCGGCCCACAGCGCAACAACGGCCGCATATGCCAAGAGCGTGAGATTGCCGGGCACTTCGAAATACAGCAAGAGGTTCCGGAGATTCGTCAGAAGTATGAGCCCGCCGACCACCGTGCCCAGGATCCGCGGGGCCACCCGCGACACCAGCCAGGCGGCGAATGGCGCTGCGATGGCACCACCGGCGAGGAGCGCACCTGCAATGGCCCAACTCACCCCTTCGGAGCCGAGATTCAGCAGAAACCCCATACTTGCCGCGATCGACACCAGGAACTCGCTCGCCGACACCGACCCGATCACCTTTCGCATCTCCGTGCGACCTGTGATCAGCATCGTCGGCGTTGCGATCGGCCCCCATCCGCCGCCCCCGGTTGCGTCAATGAATCCTGCAACCAATCCAAGAGGGGCGAGAAACTTGGCCTTCCGACCGATTTTCGAGGTGGGAGTCGTGACCCCGCGTAATGCGAATCGGACCAGGAGCATTGCCCCAAGGGTCGCCAGGATAAGCGACATGATCGGTATGGCGAGCTCAGTCGAGATGTTGGAGAGAAAAGTCGCTCCGAAAAATGCGCCGACCGCTCCCGGCACGCCAAGCCTGACAACCACTTTCCAGTCGATGTTGCCGAATCGCCAGTGTGATAAACCGGAAATGAGGGTGGTCCCCACTTCGGCTAGATGGACCGAGCCTGAGGCCATGGCCGGCGAAATTCCCCATGCCACGAGAAGGGTGCTCGAAGTGACCCCGTAGGCCATTCCCAGCGAACCGTCGACCAGTTGTGCAGCCAACCCGATTATCGCAAGCACTATCAGCGATGGCATCTGTTCCCCCAAATAGGATATTTACGACAAAATAAGTGCACTTAATGCACTTTAAAATCTATCACCCTATGAATCGGGAGTCAACCATCGGAACCTCATCCAACCAGATATCGAGTCAGATAAAAGGCGGCGGCACCGATCGCTAGAACTCCGACAAGTGATCTCTTGAACAACACCGCACCGAGCACCCCACCGGCCGCGGCAGCAAGGCCGGGCGTCACCGCCGGAGTGCCATCGGGAGCGAGGAGCCCTGAAGTCGCAATGGCAATGAATAACGCCAGTGGAAACACATCGAGAAACCTGCCAATCCAACCACCCGGCACTGTCCAGCGGGTCGTCATCAGTGCGACGCGGGAGCCATATGTGATCGCGGCGACTCCCAGGACCAGGAACAGATCAGTCATCGATGAACACACCGACCAGTGCAGCCACCATCGCAGCGCCAGTCACCTGCCATGCTGAGGGCAGGAGGACGACTGCCAGGGCTGTAACGACGACGGTGACGACAACCACAACCCAATCCCGGCGGTTTCGAATCATTGGTGCCGCCAATCCAAGAAACAGCAGCCCGAATAGGACGCCGATACCGATGCCTTGCGGATCGATTGACGCACCAAACCAGACGCCAACGGCGGTTCCCAATATCCAACCGGTCACCAATAGCGCGTCGGCAGCCGTTTTGTAAGCGACAAGATCTTCGATGTCTGAGTCGGCGGCCCGTAGAGTCAGCCCGAAAGTCTCGTCCACGAGCACATATGCCAGGCGCATCCTGGTCCCAAGAGGTTGTGGCCCGATCAAACGGCGAAGGGACGCCGCCATCGGTAGATGCCTCAGACCGAGACCGGTGGCCGCCGCCAATACCGGAAATGCACCGGCCCCCGAACCCAGTAGCCCGACCATGGCGAACTGGGCTGCTCCCGAAACGATGACCACCGACGACAACACGGCGAGCCATGCAGAGAACCCGATCTCGATCGCCAGCACCCCGTAGGCAACACCAAACGTTCCGACGGCGAAGAAGATCAGGATCGAATCCCTGAATCCGCGCCGGAATGATCCGTTATTCAAGCCGGCATCGTAAACAGGGAGGTTTGTGTCAGTCGTAGACCCCGGCAAGATAGGCTTTCCCGTCTGCGACCACACACAGGAGTGCGCCAGCCGAGGTAACCAACTGATAGCGGTCGGCGTCACGCTCCCCCGCCCACCATCGGCCACTGAGACGCCACGGCCCACTCCAGGTGAGTATCGGTTCCCAACGGGTCCCCAGCCGGACCCGTGAAGGCAATCCCTCATCCCATTCCACCTGCAATGGCTGGAGACGTGGCGGGACCAGAGCGGGAGATGGCTTTGGAGTCGAACCGGGCCAGGGGCCGTCGGGATCGCGCTCTGGTTTGATTGTTGGCTCGTTCCACCGCGACCAGGACACCCGTTGCGCCGGCATCCGTCCACCCTGGGGATGGGCCTGCAAGACATCGTCCGGCCCGAGCATCGCCTGGGTACGGGCAAAGGCGCGTTCTGCCTCGATGATCGCAGTCTCATTGCCAAAGACCACCAGTTGTCGGCCCTCCCCGGAGAGATCCGATGGGGCAATCCGGATCCGGGTAATACCCCCGGGAACCCCACCGTTCTCCACCCAGGCGCGCAGCTGCCACCAGATCCGATCACTGAGTGCACGCTCGGTAAAGGGGTCAGCCGAGCGCCAGATCCGTTCCCGGGCTTCACCCAGCGCCGGTTCGGCGAGAATCGCCACCTGATGGGGGGCCACCCCCACTTTGCGGAGCCGGGCCAACATTCGCTCCGAGATGTTCCTCGCCGCGAACGCGACGGCCTCGATCGTCTCCAGGGGGTCTTCGAATTCCATCTCCACGGCCAGGTCGGCTCTGATCTCTCTCGGCTCGGCACTCCGGTCTTCCCCACTTGCCAGACGATGAGCCAGTGCCCCTTCGTTTCCGAATCTGGTCGCCAGGGCATCACGGGGGAACCCGGTGATGTCTCCAAGAGTGGTAACCCCGAGCCAGCGGAAGGTGGCGATCAAGGAGTCGCTGGCCACCCCCTCCCGGAGTGATTCCAGATCGAGACCGGAAAGAAAGGCACGGGTATCTTCGACAAGCATCGGTTGGTCAGGAGATGCTTTCGCAGCGGCCCAGCGGGCAGCAAACGGCCCATCGGCGATACCCAATAGAGCTCGATCGAATTCCGAGACTGCTTCGGCCACCTTACTGGCGAGCAGGTCTTCTCCCCCGTAAAACTTGATTGCTCCGGAAATAGGGACAAAAACCAGACCGGGCTCGACTACTTCAACCCGGGGGATCAGATCTTCGACCACCGCCACCACTTCTTCGAATCGCCGTGCTTCCTCCCCGACATCACGCACTAAAACGGTGGCAAAGGGGGCCAGGGCCTCAGCTTCCCTCCGGGGCATGCCCAGCACGACACCGGCATCGAGCACATCGGGGCTAGCGCCGGTTACACGGTCGTCGACTACAAGTACCGGTTTACCCGGCAGCGCGTCGGGCCGGGTCAACGACCACATCGGAAACCACACGCAAAGTGTTCGTTCCCTCATCCTCAACCTCGAGTTGTCTGCTGATTCCCGCCACTCCCCGGCCCGACGCCTCCATGAGCAGACGTCTCCCTTTCAACTTGCCATGACCCCGGTCGGCACCTTCCCAGGTGACTCCGATTGCCCGCAGTCTGAGATGGGAGACACCTGAGGGAAGTCCGGGACCCATCGACCTGAAGACGGCCATGGCCTTGCGTGCCCGGGCCAGGGCGGCAAGACGGCGGAGGTCCTGATCCTTGATTCCCCGGGGGACTTCGGCGTAGAGAGCGGGCACCCCCTCGAGAAGGGCCGCGGTCACCTTCGACCAGAGCGCCAGTTCGTTACAACGGACAATCACCAGACTCTCAGCTACCACCCCCGTTTCCCAGGCTGCTTCAGGAGAGATCCACCCTCGAGTGTCGACCACTACCACCGGCCCGGTTTGCGACGGTCCGGCGAGAAGACTCAAACCGAGACGTGTCAAACCCGAGCCGCTATCCCCCACCAATTCGGTGATCCGACCGGGCTGGAGTGTGAGCAAGTCGGTCTCAAAACCGCGCTCAAAACTCTGCTCGGTGATAGTCGTCTTCAGCTCGGTGCTCCGCATCAGACAATCCATCATATCGAACATATGTTCGATTCGCAAGAAGAAGAGGACTCTCTCTAGGCCTGTGCTAAGCCTCCTCGAGATCCTCGATCGTCGCCGGCCAATCGTCCTTGAGCAATCGGGACATCGACCGATCGGCGAGCAATTTGCCGCCGGTCTGGCACTTCGCGCAATAGTTGGTCTCATTGGAGGCGTAGACAATGCGCTGTACGGGTGACCCGCAGCGTGGGCACGGTTCCTTGTACTTCCCGTGTACCGCCATGTCATCTCGAAAGGCGGTGACCTTGGTCGGCCACCCGTCACCGACCTCGTCCCGCAGACGTTCAGTCCATGCGTGTAGAGACTCCACAACAGCCGATCGAAGACGGTCGATCTCCTCTCCATCCATCTGCCCGGTTCGCTTGACCGGAGACAATCGGGCTGACCACAGGATCTCATCTGAATAGGCATTTCCAATTCCGGAAAAGATCCGTGGATCGGTGAGAGCGCGCTTCAGGGTCCGGTTTTCCGCCGTGAGGGCAGCAGCGAATTGCTCGGGTGTCGCCTCCAACGGCTCCACTCCCCCACGATCCTCAGCCAGGAGTGACTCTTCGCCCCGGAGGACCCAAATTCCGGCGCGACGCTTGGTTCCCTGCTCGGTCAAGACCACAGACGCCAAAGGGAAGTCGAAGGCGGCCAGACCGACCTTCTTCGGAATCGGTTTTTTGGCATCGAGACGGAGCCGGCCCGCGATCATGAGATGGACAACCACGAACAAATCGTCCGGAAATTCGAAGACGATTCTCTTGCCGATCCGTCGAAGGCCAAGAAGCTCTTTGCCCACGACCTCGGTGTAGGCCGGGTCGTAGGTGCGGAGGACAGAAGGAGACGCAATACGCAGTCCCTGGAGTTCCTCACCCAAAAAGCGCTTCTCGAGAGCTTCGAGATAAACAACGATGTCGGGCAACTCGGGCACAGGGCCAAATTACCCGATTCAGACCAAACCGGACTACGAGAAAGAGGCGCCCCAAGTGCGGCGCCGC
>DATDCF010000093.1:0-15346 GCA_036524475.1 Acidimicrobiia bacterium
CACCTGCGAGGAGGAGAGGGAATCAACGATCACCCCGCCAATGATATTTTGCGAGGTTGGTGTGGCTACCGCACCCGCCTCTGTGATGGGCTCGAGGTCCACCACCAGATTGTCCCGCAATTCGAGGGCGCGGCCCTCGCCGGCCTGGGTGCTGATCTCCATCAGACCTGCCGTCGCCGAACCGTTCTCCAAATGGATGACGGCCCCCATTTCAACCGGGGCAGATGCCAGGGCGGCCTCATAGATGGCTCCGACATCGGCCGCTGCCGAAACCAAACCAGTTTGAGGGTCCAGGCCATTGGCTAGCGCCACCCCGGCAAAGTCGGCGTTGCTCGGTGCACCGTCCGGGCCTGGAATCAGCAGTTGTTGGATCACCGACACCGGTGAGCTCACGGCGGCCTGCGTCCCGACGGGTGTTTCAAACGTGAGCACATCAGGGGTGTCGACGAAGTTGGCTGTGGAAGTGACCATACCGTTGTAGACCGCAGGATCGGCGAGGTCACCCTCGACCAGCACTTGTGTTGTCTCACCAAACCCTCCCCCGAACTCTTCGTTGAGAATTTCGAATGTCTCGACCATCGGCGAGTCGCTGGGAAGGAAATCGGTGAAGGAAAACTCTGTTGACACGTTGGTCAGCCCGATATATCCGAGAACTCCAAGTGCAGACATCACCACGAGGGTCAAGACCGGGGCTTTGATGGCGAGTACCGAGGTCTTCTCCATGATCTGAGGCAAGAAGCGGTCGCTCGTTGCCCCCATTGCGTCTCGGGGCAATTCATCACGACGCTCGGCGCGCCGATCGAGAGCCACGCGTACGGCAGGTACGAAGGTCAGCATCAAAATGAAGGAAGCGCCGATACCGATTGCGGCCAGGATCCCGAAGTCCTTGAGGGCCGGAATGGGATTGAACACGTTGGTGAGAAAGCCAATCATCGTGGTGATGGTGGCCAGCAGCAAAGCGACCCCCACAGTGCCGATTGCCATACGGATCCCACTATCGACCGTTGTTCCCTCACCGACGTCCTCGCGATAGCGGGAGATGAGGTGGATCCCATAGTCGACCCCGAGCCCGATCAACAAGATCGGGACGATCTGACTGATCTCGTTGAATTCGCCGACCAGCCCTATCTGTTGGAGGAGAGCGCCAATGCCGTTCATCCAGAGGATGGCAAACACGATGGTCACCATGGTCACGCTCATATCGGCGAGGGTCCGGCGTACCGATCGACCGAAGTTGGCGTGGGCGCCGCGGGGCTTCAGCCAGTAGACAAAGAGCAGAATCGCGATGATGATGATGAACGCCGTCGCGAAGAGCCGGCCAATCTCTTCTTCAAACCCGGAGTCGTCGGTGAAGAGGAGGTTGAAGCTAAACGGGCGCAGCTCTATGTCGGCACCGGTTTCGACCCCGGTGATGACTTCGGCGATCCCGACCTCGCGATCAACCTGGGTGTCAGGGTCCTCGCTGGTATCGATGAAGACGAGAATCAGGCCCGTCGTCCCGCTGTCATTGACCAACTGGCTGACAAAACCAAGCTCGGGCCCGGACTCCGCGAGCGCCTGCTCGTAGAGGGCTTTGACCTCGGCGTCTCCCATCCCCGAGGTATCGATCCCGCCTTGGGCTACGGCCTGCTGGACCGGAGCCATGAAGGTAATGACCCCCGGTTGCTGGGGAGTTCCCTCGATGACCGACGCATACTCACTCGACTGAAGAGCAGCGATGACGCCATCCGCCGCGGCCAATCCGTCGGCAGTAATCACGTCGCCTTTCTCGGAGGTGACAACCACCTGCATCACCGATTGTGTCGATTGCTCCCCGAACAACTCGCCGATTTGCTGCGACGCCATTATCTCCGGGTTATCGGGGGAGAAGCCCTCCTGGCCCCCGGTGCTCGATTCGGCGACGAAAACCGTCAAAAGCCCAAAACCGATGGTCACCAGCAGTGTGGCTGCTATGACGACCCAGGGTTTGCTACCGACGGCGTTGGCAAAGAGGCGGACTATGGATTTCAAGAGAGGCGTCTCCGATTTGGTGGCTGACGGGGTTGATCAGGCGGGGGTGCGCCGAGCGCGAACCTGGCAAACCCTGGCGCAATTCTCCCCGTGAAGCGAAATCAACACAAATTCACGGCTCGCCCATCAGAGCCGGTCCACGACCAATCAGTCGCACCTATTCGACACGCCCGCCGGCCGGTCTGAGATGGCCGGTTATCGATTACGGGGAATCTGGTCCAATGCATCCACAAAAGCAGCCGTTTCTACTGGGGTACCAACCGTTACCCTGATCCAACCACCTGACATCGGGCGAATGATTATGCCCCTCTGAAGAAATTGGCGCGCAGTGGCATTGGAGTCATCCCCGATCTTCAGAAAGACAAAGTTGGTTTCACTATGCGCGTGGAGAATTGCCCGGTCTGCAAGGGCCGCCGTCACCACCTCGCGGCCCTCGGCATTCGCTGCGATCCGCTTTTCCACTTCGTCGGCCTGTAACAGGGTGGTCGTGGCTGCCACTTGGGCGGCTGTGTTCACCGTAAAGGGAGCCTGGGTGCGTCGGAGGGCATTTAGGGTCTCTGGCATCCCCACAGCAAACCCGACACGATGAGCGGCCAGTGCAAACACCTTCGACAGGGTTCTCAGGACCACAACGTTGGGCCGTTCCATAGCCATCGGGAGCGCACTCCGATAATCAGGGTCGGAGACAAAGTGGTGATAGGCCTCATCAACCACGACCACGACCGAATCGGGGACCGAATCTACAAACCGGGTGACGTCTTCGCCACCCACCACGGTTCCGGTCGGATTGTTGGGATTACATAGGTAGATGACGGAGGTGTCGGCGCGGACCGCCGCCAGCATCGCCGAGAGTTCGTGCTTGTAGTCGGCATCGAGCCTCACCTCGATCGGTTCGGTCATCGACCACCTCGAAATTATCCGATACATGACAAAGCTGGGCCAGGCATATAAGGCCGAGGTGCCGGCACCGCCCAGCCCGTACGCAATGCTCCCCAGGAGTCCTGTACTCCCCGCACCGAGCCAGAGAAACTCCTCTCCGACCCCTAGATGGTTGGCGAGGGCCTGGGTCAGCAAATAGCCGTCGTTGTCGGGATATCGGTTTGACTCACCCATTGCTGCGGCGACGGCTTCTCCCACTCCCGGAAATGGCCCGAAAGGACTCTCATTCGAGGCCAGTTTGATGATCCCGGCCGGTTCAATTCCCACTTCACGGGCGACTTCCTCGATCGGTCTGCCGGGCAGGTAGGACACCAGACCGTCGAGATCGGGGCGGAATCGGGGCATGTGTGAAAACTTAGTCGGGAGACTTGCCGGAGGAAATCTGCCAGACTCAAAACATGGGTGACTTCGACATGCTTCAGGTGATCGACACCGCGGGAAACCTGGTCGATGAGGACCCAGGCCTCAACCCCGACCTGTATCAGCAGATGTACCGCAACATGGTTCTGTCCCGGGAACTGGATCGACGCATGCTCGCACTACAGCGACAGGGACGTATCGGGACATACGCCATGCTCGAAGGCCAGGAGGCGGTCCAGATTGGATCGGCCCTTGCTCTGCAGCCCAATGACTTCGTTTTCCCGAGCTATCGCGAACACGGAGTACAGGTAACACGAGGATTGCCAATCGAGGTGCTTCTCGCATATTGGAAGGGGCTCCCCAACGCCCACTGGGACATCGAAAAATACCGGACGGGAATCGTGACCGTGCCGATCGCCAGTCAATTGCCGCATGCTGTTGGCTACTCGTACATGACCAAGATGCGCGGCGAGGACACCGTGGCGGTGACGTACTTCGGCGACGGTGCCACCTCAGAGACCGACTTCCACTCCGGGATGAATTTTGCCGGTGTGTGGAAGACCCCGACGGTGTTTATCTGCGCGAACAACTTGTATGCGATCTCGGTTCCGTACGAAAAGCAAACGGCGGCGCAGACGATCGCACAGAAGGCGCGAGCGTACGGTTTCGAGGGTATCCGGGTCGACGGGATGGACCCGGTTGCGGTGTATCTGGCAACGCGCCTCGCTGCCCGTCGTGCCCGACAGGGTATGGGTCCGACTCTGATCGAGGCGATGACATACCGCTACGGACCTCATGCCACAGCCGACGATCCCACGCTCTATCGCTCCGATGCCGAGGTCGAGATGTGGAAGACCAGAGACCCGATCGACCGGATTCGCAAGTTTCTCGCGAATCGCGGCGAATGGGACGACCGCATCGGCGAAAAGGTCGCCTTGGAAGTGGCCGACCTGGTTGACGCTGCGATCACGTCGATCGAGGCCGAACCCCTTCCCGGGCGGGACGACGCCGTCCGTCATGGTTTCAGCAAAATCCCTCTACACGTTGTCGAGCAACTACACCACTTTCAGGACTCGCACGGCGAGGCACGGACCGAGTTCGCCGACGACGAGGTGTGGCGGGCCGAGCCCGATCCGCAAACCGACGGCGCCACCACCTCCATCACGATGGCAGAGGCAATCAACGCCGCACTCCACCAGGCCATGGAGAGAGATGACACCGTTGTCGTCCTGGGAGAGGACGTCGGGTTGAGCGGAGGGGTTTTCAGGGTGACAGAAGGCCTGCAGAGCCGGTTTGGCGAAGACCGGGTGATAGACACACCGCTCAACGAGTCCGGGATCGTGGGGACCGCCATCGGAATGGCACTGGCGGGGGCCCGTCCCGTCGCCGAGATTCAATTCGACGGATTTGTCTACCCGGCATTTGACCAAATCGTCAGTCACCTGGGCAGGTTCCGATTTCGTACCAGAGGCACTTCCTCCGTCCCGGTGGTCGTGCGCTTTCCCAACGGTGCCGGCATCGGCGCCCATGAACACCACTGCGACTCGCCCGAGGCTTACTTCGTTCATGCCCCCGGTCTGGTGGTCATCTGCCCTTCGTCGCCCAGGGATGCCAAGGGTTTGCTTGCCTCGGCGCTCGAAGGAGATGATCCGGTGATCTTCCTCGAGCCCAAGGTCCTGTACCGCGCCGGACGGGAGGAAGTACCGACCGGGCACTACAAGATCCCAATCGGCACAGCCCGTATCCGGCAGTCAGGTGATGACCTGACCCTGGTCACCTATGGCGGGATGGTGCCTGTGGCTCTGGCAGCGGCGGAATCCGTTGACGCATCTGTTGAGGTGATCGACCTCCGGACACTTTTCCCCTGGGATCGGGAGACTGTCCTCGACTCCGTCAGCAAAACCGGACGCCTCCTGCTGGTCCAGGAGCCACAGGGATCAGCAGGAGTAGCGGCCGAAGTTGCCGCTGTTGTTGCGGAAAACGCTCTGTACGACTTGAAGGCGCCGATTCATCGGATTACCGGATTCGATGTCCCCTGGCCCCAATTTGCCATAGAGCGGCATGCCCTCATCGACAAGGACCGGATCGTGGCCGGCGTGAACAAGGTCCTCGGTGACTAGCGCGGCCGGTACGAATTTTCCGAAATCCAGAGGGGCCGACACCATCTGACCTAGGCTTATCCACCGAGATGAGCCACCTCCGACCGGAAGCCAGATCGCCCCACAAAATGGCGTATTGCCGCCGTGGCAGCCATTTGTACGGACCGACCCAGATAATCGGTGCCGGAATTCAGCGCCAGGTCTGCAAGGTGTGCAACGGCGTCACGATCGACCTCACTCAGGCCGACACCTCCAACTCGTCAGTCCTCGTCCAGCGGAAGACCATCTCCGAACTCAAAGCCTGACTTCCGGGGGCCTGCCCGCCCGCTACGCTGCTCCCCGTGACGAAGACCCTTTATGCCGCCGGAGGGATTCTCCTCAGGAAGTCAAAAGAGGGAAATCTGAGAATTCTGTTGGCCCACCGTCCCGGATACAACGATTGGTCCCTTCCCAAAGGAAAGTCCGATTCGGGTGAATCCCCCGAGGAAACCGCGATACGTGAGATTTTCGAGGAGACGGGATACCACTGCCGGATTGTCTCGCAGTTGGAGACCACCCGTTACCGGGTCGGGAGCGGAATGAAGGAAGTTGCCTGGTTCGCGATGAGGCCTCTCCCGGACAGCCCTGGATTCAAGAAGAACTCAGAAGTCGATGAGATCCGCTGGGTGAGTCGGAGCGCCGCGAGGAAACTGCTCGACTACGACCAGGACCGCTCGCTCATAGAGAATCACGATCTCAAAAAGATCGCATTGACGGGCGACATTCATTTGATACGACACGCCGCAGCGGGAGATCGGCAGAAGTGGAAGGGGGAGGACCAGGTTCGCCCTCTCACCAAGAAGGGGGTTCGCCAGAGCGCGGCGATTGCCGAATCCCTCAAGGGTCGGGGCATCGAGCGGATTTTCTCGAGCCCGTATCTCCGTTGTGTCGAAACGGTGCAACCTCTGGCCGACCTCATCGGGGCAGAAGTAGAGGTCAAAGACGAACTCGCCGGAGAGTCAAATGCGGATGCCGCTTACGCCCTCATCCTCGCGATGTCCGGTGCCAATGCGGTCCTATGCTCACACCGGGAAGTCATCCCGCCGACCCTCAGCCTCCTCGGTCGGGACGGCCTGAAACTGCAATCACCGATGTTTTGCTCCAAGGGTTCAATCTGGGAAGTCGACGTCGAGGGCGGCCAATTCGGCAGTGGCCGCTACATCGCTCCCCCGAAGACTTGAGGCCGGGCCGGCCGATCCGGGCCAGGCTGCTCATCGAGGCATGTCAGCCATCGGACGGTAGCGTCCAAGGCCACCGCTGGCTAGCGTCCCCTCATCCAGGGAGGAACGCCTGAGGGTCAAACCGCCCGGCTCAACCATGATTCCGATCATCTCCACTCTTCGGAACTACCAACGAAGCTGGTGGCGATTCGATGTGATCGCCGGCCTGGTCCTTGCGACGATGCTGATCCCGCAAGGCATGGCCTATGCCGAGCTAACGGGCCTACCCGCCATTACAGGCATCTACACGACAATCGCAGCCCTTCTCGCCTATTCGGTCTTCGGGCCTAACAGGCATCTGGTTCTCGGCCCGGACTCGTCGTTGGCGCCGATAGTCGCTGCCGTCATCCTGCCGCTCGCCGCGGGTGACGAAAGCACCGCGATCGCTCTTGCATCTGCATTGAGCCTGTTGGCCGGACTGGCATGCCTCGTTGCCGGCTTTCTCCGGGTCGGAGTCATCACAGAACTTTTGTCGAAGCCGGTTCGCGTCGGATACCTCAACGGGATCGCGGTAATTGTCTTCGTCTCGCAGCTCCCGAAAGCATTCGGGTTTTCGGTCGATTCGAATCAAACCATCGATGTCCTGATGGACACCTTCCGGGCAATCCTCGATGGACAGGTTGTTGGAGCCGCTTTGGCCCTCTCCACCGGGAGCATCATCGTCATTGTCAGCTTGCGGCGGGTCTCCAATGTCATTCCGGGAGTGGTCATAGCTGCCCTGGGCTCGATTGCAGCGGTGGCGCTGTTCGACCTAACCGCCCAGGGCGTCGAGGTTGTCGGCGATATCGTCACCGGCCTCCCGTCGCTCGTCGTGCCACAGATCGGCCTCGACGCAGTGCCGAGCTTGTTTGGCGGGGCGCTCGCCATCGCTCTCGTCTCGTTTGCGGATACCGGTGCCCTGTCGACGACAACCGCAATCAAATCGGGAGTTCAGGTCGATCCAAACAGCGAGATCAAGGCACTAGGGGCAGCCAACTTGTTGTCGGGAGTGGTCCAGGGCTTTCCAACCAGCGCCAGCTCCTCCCGAACGGCCGTGGCTATATCCGTAGGATCGAAGACTCAAGTCACAGGGCTTATCGCCGCCGCCGGTGTCATCTTTATCATGTTGGCCGTTCCAGGTTTGGTCACCGAAATGCCATCTCCGACACTGGCAGCCATCGTCATCACCGCCTCCCTGACTCTCTTCGACTGGCCATCTACTCGTTGGCTATACCAAACGAGGAAATCGGAATTCTTCCTGCTCCTCGGAGCGTTCGCCGGCGTCCTGCTCCTGGGCATTCTCGAGGGAATCGTGTTCGCGATCCTGCTCTCCTTGGCGAATTTCGTGCGGAAATCGATACGGCCGCACACCACCGAATTGGCCAGGGTTGAAGGAGTGCCCGGTTACCACGACAGGGCGAGGCACCCGGAGGCCGAGCTGGTTCCCGGATTGCTGATCATCCGCCTCGACGCCCCGCTCTTCTTCGCCAATGCGCCTGCTTTCGGGCGACGTCTCCAGAAGATGCTCGGCGAGGCAGATCGGCCGATTGGCAGAGTGCTCATAGTCGGGAATGCAATCAACGACATCGACACGACCGGCGCCGAGATCCTCAGTGACATCCTCGACGATTTGGACCGGAAAGGCATTGACCTTGCATTTGGCGGGCTGAAGGGGCCTGTCAAGGACCGACTAAGGGACTACAAGTTGTACGACAGGGTCGGAGAAGAGCGCTTCTTTCCCAATACCCTCAGCGCCGTCGCATTTCATAAAGAGAATCCGCCAACCAAGACCTGATCCGATTTCGGACGACCGACCGGTCGTCATTGCGGTCATCACGCCGGTGCCGGATCGATCACTCCAGCGAAATCGGGGGGAGGGGGCGGGACAGGAACGGGTGCTCGTGCCGCGGCACCGGAGACCCCGGCAATGACCGGAAAGGCGCCGTACACCGAGCCCGGACACAATCCGGGGCTGAATGACCAGAGATCTGCGGGCGAGTCGCAGCCGTCGGGATAAGCGAGCACCAACAAGCGCTCTTCGGGGAGCCATCCGACTGGGCTGGTGGTCCAAGAATTCAAAGGTTCGGGGACGTCGACATTGCTCACGGCAACATGGGAGCCGTCGACACAACTCTCGCCGGACATTCCGCCAGTCCGATAGGCAAGCATTATCGGATCGAAAGGAGACGGAATCAGCATGTCCAGTGGCGCATCCGACTCGACGATTATCGGCCCGTCGAAACCGCCTTCGGAGGTGAGCTCCACCCGGTGAATGTGCGACACGCCGTCGTCATGGGCGGCGACAAAGACCGGCTCACCCAACCATGTCCAGGCCGGATCGGAAAGGGTTGCTCCCTCGTCGAATGCGAGGAGGAGAGGGTCGGTGCCCTGGTTGGTCGCCAGCCACAACCCGTACTGGCCGGAGAGGTCGGTGCCGACGGCAAGTAGGTGCTCCCCGGCAGGGTGATAGGCCACTGCGTCGGTGACGGCCAGAAACGTGATATCGGTCTGGGTCCCGTCGTCAACGGCAACTTTCCAGAGCTGGTCCGTGGTGAAGACGACGACACTGGACCCGGTAGGAAAGGTCCAGCTGAGATCGGTGGCCAGGGGGTAGGAGTATTCGAAGTCATCCCCCACCGCTGTCTTGCCGGCTATCAGAGCGGTACCGGTCGGATTCCACCTCACATCCGTCGAGGTGACCTCCTCGAGCAGACATCGGGGAGCGGAATTGTCGGGGCCGAGGGTGTAGAACGTCGTCCCGATGAGCACAGTCACCTCGCCTTGGGTTAGCGGCCCGTCGAGCTGACACGGGCCGTCGGGAAACTCGAAGGCGGGGAATGAAACCGCGACAGTCGTGGTGGTGGTCGCCATTTCCGACGTGGAAGTGGAGCTAGCAACGGCGGAGGTTGTGGTCGTACCGGGCACGACGGTCGTCGTTGAGGGATCGGCCGTGCCACCGGTACACGCCAACGCCACGATGCCCAGGAGCACGGTCAGGACGACGGACTTCATCGGTGAAAGATTAGGCGAAACAGCCCGAAACGGAGCTAGATGCTCTTGGTGCCTGTCGTCCAATCGGCGTAGAGATCAGAGTAGATCCCACCGGCGGCGAGCAGGTCCCGATGCGGGCCGGATTCCACCAGACGCCCACGGTCGAAGACGAATACTGCGTCGGCGCTCTCCGCGGTTGCCAGGCGGTGTGCGATAGTGACTGCGGTCCGGCCTTCGGTTAGCCGCTCCATCGCATGGCGCAGCGCCACATCGAGGGCGGGGTCAACGGCTGAGGTCGCTTCGTCGAGCACGAGGAGATCCGGCGAGGCAATCCAGGATCTGACCAGGGCGACGAGCTGCCTCTCTCCTGCGCTGAGATTCCCGCCTCGTTCCCCGACCACGGTGTCCAGTCCGGCAGGCAGCGTACTCAGCCAATCGCCGAGGTCGAGTTCATGAAAGGCTGTGAAAATCTCGGCGTCAGTCGCCTCGGGCCGCCCGTAACGGACATTGTCGGCGACCGTGGTGTCGAACAGAAAGCCCTCCTGGGGGACGAATGCGATCCGGGAGCGAAGCTCGGCCAGGGGAATCCGGGCCAGATCAACACCACCGACCCTGATCTCACCGTCGGATGGATCGAGAAGGCGCACGAGCAATTTGGCGAAAGTGGTCTTCCCGGATCCGGTCTCACCGACAACAGCGACCCTGGCACCCACGGGAATCTCCAGCGAAACGTCCGTAAGCACATCCGGGCCGGTCGGGTATGCGAAGCGAACCCGGTCAAAGCGCACGCTGAGGCCATCAGCCCGCAAACTCTCCGGGTCATCCGGGTCTTCGATCTCGACCGGGGACTGAAGCACTTCGAGCACGCGACGGAGGCCTGACGCTGCGCTCTGGGAGAATTCCAGAGTCTCAACGACTATTTGCAAGGGTTCGATCAGCAGGTTGGTCAGGAAGAAGAACGCGATCAACTGACCCGCTGTCATACCCTGATTCACACCGATGACCACACCGGCGACGACGATGGCTGTTGTCAACATCCCGGCGAAAATCTCGGCCGAGGAGAAAAGCGAGTTCCCGAACCAGTTGGTCCTGAACTCCCGCCGGAACCTCGCCTCGAGGGCGACCGCGACTTTTTCCTGAGTCGCAGCCTCAGTTCCATACGCCCTGACTACCGGAATCGCAGTGATTGCTTCGCTCAAGACTCCAAGCGACTGGCCTACCTCGACACGGACCGAGTCGTAGTTCCTCTGGAGGATCTTCTGGAACCACCGCATCAAAATCAGGTAGAGGAAAACACCAACCAGGCTGATCAGCGCCAGCCTCCATTGGTAGAGGAACATCACGGCTGTCGCCAGGAAGACCTGGCTGGACGCCACGACCAAGCTCACACCGCCCCACTCCATGAATTCCTGCAGTGTGGTGATATCAGACGTCACCCGGGACACCATGTTGCCGCGTCGCTCCGCCTGCACGTGAAGCACCGATTGCCGGAGCAGATGGTTGAAGGTCTTGGTCCGCATATCGGACAAGCCGATCGAAGAAGACCGTATCAACCTGAGCAAAGCTGCCCGCCCGACGATGATCCCGACTATCAGGGCCGCCACTGCTATCGCCGCTTTGCTCAGCACCGAGCCGAAATCGATCCCGCCCGGGCTGAGGATGTCTTCGTCGATGATCTGCTGGAGGACGATCGGGGTCACGATCGTCACGCCCTGGCCCACCATCGCCATGAAAAGGGTTAGTTTCAACCCCTCGCGAAGAGCCGGGGCGATCGTGAGCGCCTGGCCGATAACCTTGCCGGTGGACTCCTCGTTGCTCACGACGCCTCCTGTTCCATTCTTCGTGCGTCGTCCTCATATGCCTGCACCAACCTGGCGTAGCCGGGCTCGGTCCGGAGCAGCTCTTCATGGGTTCCATGGGCGACCACCGTGCGATTGTCGACATAGACAACTTCATCGGCCAACCGGATCGATGCCGGGCGATAGGCAACCACGACGATGGTCGATGGCAGTGCCGCACTCTTGAGACTTCGCAGGATCTCGGCTTCGACCGAAGGGTCGACGGCCGAGGTCGCGTCATCGAGGATCATCACCCGGGGCTTGCGGATCAGAGCCCGAGCGAGCGCGATCCTTTGTCTTTGCCCACCCGAGAGGGTGGTTCCCCGCTCACCGAGTTCGGTTTCATACCCATCCGGGAGGTCTTCGATGAATTTGTGGGCTCCCGCCAGTCGGGCCGCAGTCTCGACCTGGTCTGAACTGAATTCGTCCCCGAGTTTGATATTTCCTGCCACCGTGTCGTCGAACAGGAAGGCTTCCTGGGACACGTAAGAGACCTCACGGGGCAACTCGGACAGGGCGAACTCCCTGATGTCACGCCCGTCGACCCTGATCCCTCCCGAATCGGGGTCCCAGAGGCGGGCGAGAAGCCGGGTCAAAGTGGATTTGCCAGAAGCAGTCGGCCCGACCACCGCGAGCGTGACACCGGCGTCGAGATCGAGGTCCAGGTCTTCGAGGACATTTACCCCAACCTCATAGGCGAAATCGACTTTCTCGGAGAGAACGGGAGCGGCACCGCCACTTGTTGTTGCGTACAGGTCGCCGTAACCAACGAAATCATCAGCGGCAAAGACTTCCTCGATCCGCTTCCAACCGGCCTGGCTACCGGCCAGGTCCCAGAGGACAAAGCCAATCAGCTGGATTGGAAAAGCGAGGAGCGCCAGCAAGTAGGCAACCGTGACCAGGTCTCCGGGACTGAGCAACCCTGCATCGATTCGAACCGCCCCAACGACGATCAAGACGATGCTGACAGCCTGAGGGAGGGCGCGTATCACTGTCTGATAGCTGGTCCAGGTGGAGTTGACTTTGATCAAGTCGTCCCGAAGCGCATCAGACGTCACGCGGAAATGGTCCGAGACATATTGCTCCCGACCCAGCGATTTGATCGTCAGGGCACCATCGAAGCTCTCGTGGGCGACCGAAGAAACCTTGCTACGGGCCTCCTGGACGACCTCCCACAATCGATAGGTAACCCAGCTTCCCTTGATGTCAACCACGATCACAATGATCAATCCCAGAAGGGCACCCAGTCCGATCCAGGGGTCGATCGCGGTGATCATCACGAGGGAACCCACCAGGAGCAAGATCACCCCCGTGGCGTAAGGGAGCGGGCCGAGAACACCCGTGCCCTGGTCGACATCAGAATCGGCCACCGCCAACAGGTCGCCGATCGACTGCCGATTGAACCATGCCATTTTGAGCGAAAGCTCGTGATCGAGCAGGTCGTTGCGGATGTCCTGACGGGTACGCAGCTGGAGGTAGCCAGCGGATGTCCGTCGAACCACTATCCCGACGGCTTTGATGACGGCAACTCCGAGAATCGCGACCGCCGCGGGCAGGAGGAGGCCTGTGTACGACTCACCTTCATCCAGGACCGGGATGACGATCGTGTCTGTTACCCACCCGATCACCAGACTCGCAACGATGATGGCAGACGCATAAATGGCGGCGCCAAAGACAGCCACGGAAAACGAAATCGGGTGGCGGCGAACAAACCTCCAGATGAGGCGGCCACCGTCGCGCAAAACGGATGTCGGGGTTAATTCGGGCTGTTGCATGAAGAAGTCGCAAGATACAACCTCAACCGTGGTTGAAGTCAAGGTCAGATTGCTCGCCCATGCTACGACGATTTCAGGGTTGATCCGGCCGATTTAATTCGCCTCGACGAGCGCTGCCGGGAAATCCGGTAACTTTCGGATATGGATTCAGAAAAAGGCGAGTACTACCTGGGATCAATCATCGATCCCTCCAACGGTGAACCCACCGACGAAAAGCTGAT
The DNA here is from genome assembly GCA_036524475.1 of Acidimicrobiia bacterium. Lineage (GTDB taxonomy): Bacteria > Actinomycetota > Acidimicrobiia > Spongiisociales > ZC4RG35 > MA-ANB-1. The sequence continues at coordinate 13,472 of DATDCF010000093.1, forward strand.
TTACGACAGCGCCGATCTAACCACTCACGGCGTGATCGTCGGTATGACCGGATCGGGCAAGACAGGACTCGGTGTCGACGTCCTCGAGGAAGCCCTCCTCAGCGGGGTTTCGTGCCTGGTCATCGATCCCAAGGGCGATATGGGAAACCTCCTGCTCAGCTTTCCTGAATTCGCACCCTCCGATTACAGGCCCTGGATCGATGAATCCGAGGCGGAGCGCGAGGGCATCACACCGGACGAACTCGCCGCCAACAAGGCGGATCTCTGGAAAGGCGGCCTCGAGAAGGCGGGGATCACCGGCGAACGTCTCCAAAGACTCAACGACACTACCGAGATCACCATCTATACCCCGGGGTCCAGCGCCGGAGTCGGACTCAACGTCCTCGGCTCGCTGGAAGCTCCGGATATCGACTGGCAGACCGATGGAGAAATCGTCCGCGACGAGATCGAGGGACTCGTTTCCTCACTCCTGCTACTCGCCGATATCGAGGCAGACCCGGTCTCCGACCCGCGCCACATCCTTCTCGCCACCATGATCGAAAAGTCCTGGTCAGCCGGAACCAATCTCGATCTGGCGACCCTGGTGGGCCAGATACCCAACCCACCGGTCAGGAAGCTCGGTGTTTTCGAAGTCGACACCTTCTTCCCCGAAAAAGATCGGATGGACCTGGCGCTGAAGCTCAACGGACTGCTCGCATCCCCCAGCTTCTCTGCCTGGCTGGACGGTGTGCCGATGGACATCGGAGCGATGCTCACGGGTGGGGAAAGGGCGAAAGCAGCCATCATCTACATGGCCCATCTCTCCGAGGCCGAGCGCCAATTCATGGTCACCTTGCTGCTTTCCAGGATGACGACCTGGATCAGGAGCCAACCAGGGAGCTCCAACCTCCGAACCCTCATCTACATGGACGAAGTCTTTGGCTTCGTGCCACCGGTCAAGGAGCCTCCATCGAAGAAAGCGATCCTCACCATTCTCAAGCAAGCCCGCGCTTTTGGCGTCGGGATGTTGCTATCCACCCAGAACCCCGTCGATCTCGACTACAAGGCATTGTCCAACGCCGGCACATGGATGATCGGCCGTCTCCAGACCGAACAGGACAAGGCGCGTCTCCTCGACGGGCTCAATTCAGCATCCGGGGCCGTTGACACCAAGGAGTACGGAAACCTCATCGCCGGACTCGACAAACGACAATTCATCCTTCACTCCACATCAGAATCCCATCCCGGGGTCTTCGCGACACGTTGGGCGCAGTCGTACCTGGCCGGCCCCCTCACCCGCGACCAGGTTGGGATGCTCACGGATCATCGACCGGCACTCATGGAAGCACCCCCCGCCCCGGCTCCGGTCGGAAATGAAGCGGTCCAGGCGGAAACAGAGTCACCAGTCGCGGACGTCGGGGAAGGCACCGTGCCAGTGATGCCGCGGGTTGCCGACAAGGTCTCCGCCTCATTCCTCGACGATGCGGCCCCATGGTCCTCCGCCGTCGACGCGCAGATCAATTCCAACCATTTTGCAATCGGGGCAGCAGCGACGGTCCAGCTCCTCTATGACGACACAACTTCGCACTTGTCCGACACCGAGACCTACGAAGCTGTGGTCTTTCCTCTAGAAGCGGTCCTCAACGGGGAAGGTGTGATCACTGTCGACCACGACGAACGCGACTTCAGGACAGAGGCTCCCCCGGGCGCCACCTTTGAGATCCCGACGGTAAAGGTCGACACCGCGGCATTCTGGAGCGGACTGGAGAAGGATCTCGCCGCTCACCTGGTGGCCAATCGAACCGTTTCGATTTTCAGGAACGAAGGCCTCAAGCTGTATTCCCGGGTCGGTGAGGGCGAGGAAGAGTTCGTCGCCCGTTGCCACGAAGCCGCTTC
>DATDCF010000094.1:0-2564 GCA_036524475.1 Acidimicrobiia bacterium
TCTGGTCTGTCGTTGACCAGTTGGACATAACCGTGCTCGGTCTCTCCCCGACCCTGGTCCGGGCATTGCAACCCCACGGTGCCGTCGAGGCTCGAAAACACGACCTGACCAGGCTCCGTATTTTTGGCTCCACCGGCGAGCCATGGAACCCCGACCCCTGGGTTTGGCTATTCGACGAGGTGGGTGAGGGTACAAGGCCGATCGTCAACGTTTCAGGCGGGACAGAGATCGGGGCATGCATCCTATCGTGCAACATTCTTCAGGGGCTCAAGCCGACGTCCCTGGGCGGGCCTTCACTCGGAATGGACGCCGATGTCTACAGCGCAGATGGCATACCGGTTCGTGGCGAGGTTGGTGAACTGGTCATCAGGGGATCGTGGCCCGGTATGACCCGTGGGTTCTGGAAACAACCCGATCGTTATATCGACACCTACTGGTCGCAGTTCGACGAGACCTGGGTCCATGGAGATTGGGCAGAGATCGATGCCGACGGGTTCTGGTTCCTGCATGGTCGATCGGACGACACGCTCAACATCGCCGGGAAGAGAATCGGCCCGGCGGAAATAGAGTCGGTCGCCGTCGCCGACCCATCTGTGATGATGGCTGCGGCGATCGGGCTACCGGACGACATCAAAGGGGAAGGCATCGGACTGTACCTCGTGGCGGCGCCGGGCATTTCCCCGGACGACGGGTTGTCCGGGCGAATCTCGGACCTGTTGGCGGAAACTCTGGGCAAGTCGTTTCGGCCAAAATCGATCAGCTGGGTCCCCGACTTGCCCCGGACCCGCTCGGCCAAGATCATGCGCCGCGTCGTGAAGGCCATTGCAGTTGGACTCGACCCGGGCGACTTGACCAGTCTCGAAAATCCAGAAAGCCTTGCGGGACTTCGTGATGCTGGAAACAGCGGAGGAGTAGAAACCACCTAATGGGAACCATTCGCTACATCGTGAAGGATGTCGACGCAGCAGTCGAGTTCTTCATATCTCAGCTTGGGTTCGAACTTGACCAACAGTTCGGACCGGCCATCGCAATCCTGAGGGGCCATGGCATCGAGCTCTGGCTGGCAGGCCCGCCCGCCTCGGCTTCGCGGCCGATGCCCGACGGATCCAAGCCGGAGCCAGGGGGATGGAATCGACTGGTGATCACGGTTGACGATATCCATGTGACCGTGGAGAGGCTTCGAGCAGCAGGTACAACCTTCCGCAATGAAGTGTTGCTGGGGCCCGGGGGGAGCCAGATTCTGTGTGAAGACCCCTCCGGAAATCCGATCGAGATCTTTCAGCCCGCTGACCAACCGATAATCTAGACGGGCGGTTGCGGGTCGTACTGGATCGCCTGCTTGACCTCCCGTGCCCGCTCCTCGGAGTGGAGTCTTCTGACCAGGTGGAGGGCCATGTCGATCCCCGCCGAGACTCCGGCCGCCGTGACGATCTCGCCTGAGTCGACGTAACGGTCATCGCGACGCAATTCGATACTCGGATCGATTTCCTTGAGATAGTCGAGTTGCGACCAATAGGTGGTGGCCGGCCGATTGCGCAAGAGGCCGGCGTCGGCGAAGACAAGTGACCCGGTGCACACCGAGGTCATCAGGGTGTCCGCGTCCTTCATCCCGCGAAGCCAACTGCCGATGTCCTCGTCGCCGATGAAGCGACGCGTACCCATCCCTCCGGGAAACAAGATGACGTCGACCTCCCCCATCATCGATCTAGGGACGTCGGTGACGATTTGCATGCCCTTGGCACAGGTCACCGTCGGACCGTCCAGGCTGGCGGTCAGCACATCGACTCCATCGTCGGGCCAGTTGAGCTGCCACATCCGGAGGACTTCCCAGGGCCCAACCAGGTCGAGCTCCTCCATACCGTCAAAGCAAATCAGCCCGATTCTCATTTGGGGGGCATCCTCGCTGCAGCATCGAGACGGATTACTTCCCCGTTGAGCATCGGGTTTTCCACGATCGCGATTACAAGCCGGGCAAAGTCCTCTGGCGTTCCGAGACGCTTCGGGAAGGCTGCCAGCTGGGCCAGCGAGTCTTTCAACTCCTGCGGTGCTGAATCGAGAAGAGGTGTGTCCATTATCCCGGGAGCCACGGTCATACACCGAACACCAATACTCGCCAGATCCCTGGCCAGCGGCAGCGTCATCCCGACGATCCCGCCTTTTGACGCCGAATATGCGGCCTGGCCGATCTGACCGTCGAAGGCGGCAATCGACGCGACGTTGACGATGACACCCCTCTCCCCCTCGTCGTTGGGCTGGTTGTCAGCCATTAGACCGGCGACCGTTCTGATGACGTCGAACATCCCGATCAAATTGATTTCAATGGTCTTTGCGAATATGCCCAGGTCGTGGGGGGTGCCGTCGCGCGCTATCAAGCGAGACGCCGGTGCGATCCCCGCTGCATTGACCAGAATGTCGACCTTGCCGAAGGCCTCTTTGACCGCCAGGACCGCAGCACCGACGTCATCGGGGTTGGCAACGTCGCAGGGAAAGAAGCTCGCCCGGTCGAGTTGTTCTGCGGCGACCTCTCCACGCTCCTCATTGAGGTCGAGCAGAGCTACAGATCC
>DATDCF010000095.1:0-4174 GCA_036524475.1 Acidimicrobiia bacterium
GCCGCCGTGGTGACCAGCCTCACCGAAGATATCGTCAACCCGTTGGTAGCCAAGATCCTCACCGTGGACAGCCTCGCTGAGTGGGCACCCGGCGGAATCGGTCTGGGCGCTTTTTTGGTTGCTCTGATCAACTTCCTCATCGTCGGCTTCGTGATGTTCCTCGTGGTCAAGGCCTACAACCGCATGAAAGCCGAGGCCGAAGCACCCGGACCGACCGAAGAGATAGCACTCCTCACCGAGATCCGGGACAACACCAGTCGCTGAACTCGTTCAGTCGCAGTCCTATATCGGAGGCGATTCACTCTGATCGCCAGAGATCGATCTGGGGAAGTCCAAAAATACCCAGGGTTTGGGAAAGTTCCCCGGCGTGATAGGCGTCGTGGCTGAAGATGCGCTGCAAAATGGACGCCTTGGTATGAATCTGTTCGGTTTCGCCGTATCGCCTCGTGATGGTTTCCCGCAGCGTCTCCGGAGTCCAGCGGTCGAGGCAGCCATCGATGATCGCCCAGGTCGAGTCGAGGGCGAGGATGAGTTCTTCTGCCGACCGCGCGGTGTCGAGGTCGTCTTCCCATCCCAGGTTTTCGGGATCCTCGAAGGGCGTACTCTCCGCCCCGGGCTCCCCGATCACGCTGCACAGCCAGTAGACCCTGCCGCCTGCCGTGTGCCCAACCGTCGCCCAAATCGGCCAGCCGTCTGGCGAAGGTCGCACCGCGAGTTGTTCGGCTGTCATATCGGCGACCACGTCAACGATGCGTCGGTTGTACTGCTCCCACCGGTCATAGAAAAGCCGAATCGACATCACACCACGATAACGAAAAACTGCCGCATCTTCTTGACAACCCTGCACCGTAAGGTATCCTGTACGGCATGGTACCTAAAAGTACCGGGCACCGGAAGGCCAAACCGGACCGGAGGACACAGCTACTTCATGGAGTGCTCGACATGTGTCTCATGTCGATCATCGATGAGGAGCCATCATACGGTTACGAGATGGTGGCCAAGCTAAGGCGCCGGGGTCTCGATTTGGCAAGTGAAGGTTCGATCTATCCGCTTTTGTCCCGGCTCCAGAAACAAGGGGCTATCGAGGGCTACCTGGTCCAGAGCTCCGAAGGGCCGGCACGGAAGTACTACCGGATGTCAAGGGAGGGGAAAAAGACGTTGGCGCAGTGGCGAGAAGACTGGAGCGGTTTCCGCTCCTCGGTGGATAGTGTCCTCAACGGAGACGGCAATGAGTGATGTTGGTCCGACAATCAGCGAAATCGAGCGATACTGGCTCGAGGCAGGCATCCCGAAGGACGCCGTGGCGGAGATGCGGGGAGAACTGGAACAGCATTTGGCTGATGCCGCGGCAGACGGCAGGACCGCGACCGATGTCGTTGGTGTCGATCCGGGCGAGTTTGCGGAAAGCTGGGCAAAGGCGTCACGGGGTTCTCGCACCACCGCCAGCTGGGAAGAGTTTCGCTCGGGAAAGACCACAACGGATCGGGCGAAGAAGAGAGACGCTTTTCTGTACGGAATAGGAACTCTGTCGATTATTGCAGCAGCGATATTCGCCGGACAAGGAGGTAACGACGTGGACAATGAAGTTTGGAAATGGCTATGGACCATTTTCGCCCTGGTGTTGGGTATTGGCGAGATCTTCACCGCAGGATTCTTCCTGCTCCCCTTCGCTGTGGGTGCTGCGGCGGCGGCCGTGCTGGCCTGGCTGGGAACGGCTGTCATCGCCCAGTGGCTGGTTTTCTTCGGAGTTTCGCTGTTTGCTATGGCATATCTCCGCAAGTTCATCGCACGCCAGGATGAGGGAGATCAGCCCGTGCTTGGAGCCAACAGGTGGATCACATCACCGGGAATCGTCCTCGAGGACATCAATCCGGCAACAGGTCAGGGAATGGTGAAAGTTGGCCAGGAGGAATGGCGTGCGACGGCCCATCAGCCGATCAGGGAGGGAACGCCGATTGTGGTCACCGAAGTCCGGGGGACGCGGTTTGTCGTCGAACCCGTCGAGAACAGTTGAAGATTTTAGAGAACGAAAGAAAGGAAAAATGATATGGAAGCAATAATCATCCTCTTCGCCATCCTGGCGCTAGGGCTGATCCTCGTTGCGGCGGCTGGATTTCGAGTGGTGCGCCCATTCGAAAAAGGTCTGATCGAGTTTCTGGGTAGGTATCAGAGGACGGTCGATTCTGGTCTCCGTTGGGTTCTGCCATTCGTCAAGAGGTTGACCAAGGTAGACATGCGTGAGCAGGTGATCGACGTTCCCCCACAGGAGGTCATCACCAAGGACAACGTCGTGGTCACGGTTGATGCCGTCATCTACTACGAAGCCACCGACCCGGTGAAACTCCAGTACAACGTCGGAAACTTCATTCTGGCGGTCACCAAGTTGGCCCAGACCAACCTGAGGAACGTCATCGGTGACCTCGACCTCGACTCGGCACTCACGTCGCGCGAATTGATCAACGGCAAGTTGCGTCAAATCCTCGACGATGCCACCGACAAGTGGGGTGTTCGTGTCGTCCGCGTGGAAATCCAGCGGATCGAACCACCGGTCGACGTAACTGATGCCATGCACCGTCAGATGAAGGCGGAACGTGATCGTCGCGCTGCGGTCACAGAAGCCGAGGGCTTGAAGCGAGCAGCGATTCTCAAGGCCGAGGGTGTCAAGGAATCTCAGGTTCTCGAAGCCACCGGTCAGGCGGAAGCGATCAAGCAGGTCGCTGATGCCGAGAAGTACCAGAAGCTGACCGTCGCCGAGGGTGAGGGCCAGGCAATCGAGCGAGTGTTCCTGGCTATTCATAACGGAAACCCGACCCCCGACTTGATTGCGATTCGCTATCTCGAGGCACTCCAGGGAGTGGCCGACGGCCAGGCAACGAAGATCTTCCTGCCTCTAGACACCTCCGGTGTCCTCGGTAGCGTTGCTGCCATAGGCGAGATGTTCAAGGAAGCATCGGGACAGCAACCGACCTGAAATAACCACAGCGAGCAGGGAATAGGCCCGGTTTCACCACCGGGCCTATTTCTTAGTTTGTCAGGAGACGCGTCCGGGTAGAGCTGGCTAGCCGGGTACCCGTTTCATAGCCACTAGCGTCGCCTCCACATCGGAGGGGGCAACCGGCGCATAGAAGACCATCGTGTACCAATCGCATCGTTCGCCCGGTTCCTCGAACCAACCAACCACCCAGGTGCCATCGGTGTGCGGTCCAACAGCTGCTCGGGTGCCGTCGATCAGTACCTCACCCTTGTCCCCCGGCCAGTCGACAGCAGGAAGGGTTCCGCGGATGAGAGCTACTGCCACAGTGCCGTCGCTGCGACCCCAAATGGTCGTGTTCGTGGCACCTACGGACGTCCACACATCAGGTTCGATCTCATCGGGGTCGAGAATTCCCTGGCCAACTCCTGCAGGCAGGACTGTCAGTTCATACGGCGCTGCCGGGCAATCAACCGGAGGTGCGGTTGTTGGGGTAGGCGAGATGGTTGTCGTGGTCTCGCTCGTCGGCACAGTCACATCGGAGGTTGTTGTTGCGGCTGTGCCCGAGGAGCAGGCAGCCAGCACAACAACAAGAAGAATTAGAAGCTTCGACATGAATGAGCCATGATATGGAGCACCACCGCCCTACGAGGAGTTATGACTCACAAGGATTCAACCCGCACCTCTGTTGACGGGCAATTGGAGCGGCTGATTGAGATCTCCCGGACGATGTATGAACACCCGGAGGTCGGGTACCAGGAACGGGCAACATCGAAGGTCCTGGCCGACTATCTCGTCGAAAACGGATTCGAAGTCGAAAGGCCCGCTTACGGGCTCGAGACCGCTTTTGTAGCCACTGTTGGCTCCGGCCCGGAGGTGGTGATCTGCGCAGAGATGGATGCGCTTCCTGGGGTAGGCCACGCCTGTGGCCACAACATCATCGCCGCCGCGGCAATCGGGGCCGGAGTTGCCCTTGCCGCTGTTGCCCGAGACCTGGGAGTTCAGGTCACTGTCCTGGGCACACCGGCCGAGGAGGCTTTCGGCGGGAAGGTCGACCTCATCAATGCAGGCGCTTTCGACAATGCCTCGGTGGCGATGATGGTCCACCCTTCAATTCAAGATGTCGTCGACCCGAACATAATTGCGGTCGCCCATTGGGAGGTGGAGTACCGGGGCAAAACAGCTCATGCCTCGGCGTATCCG
>DATDCF010000096.1:0-2178 GCA_036524475.1 Acidimicrobiia bacterium
ATCCGCAAGGCCGCCCGCCGGCACAACGTACCGTGTGTGACGACGATTCCGGGAGCCCTCGCCGTGGCCCGTAGCCTCCGCGCCGGGCCTGGCGCGATCCACCGTCCCCGGAGCCTCCAGGAATGGCACCGACAGGTTTGAGAACAACCCTCGGACCACTCGACCTGTCCTCACCCCTTGTTGCCGCTTCGGGCACGGTGGGAAGTGTGTGGGAATGGGCCGACGTTGCCGATACCTCTTTTTACGGGGCGGCGGTGGCCAAGTCGGTCTCAGGAGTAGCGTGGCCGGGTCGCCCGGCGCCGAGGTTGGCTCCTCTGGCCACGGGAATGTTGAACGGAATCGGCATTCAGAATCCGGGCATCGACGCATGGATGACCGACATGAAATCGCGTATTGGCGCTCTCGAGGTCCCGATCTGGGGGTCGGCGGTGGGGGAGACGGTCGGGGAATTCGTCCAGGTCGCCGCCGGGCTGGAACGGAGCGGCGTATCTGCAATCGAGGTGAACCTTTCCTGTCCCAATCTCGAAGGAACGCTCTTCGCTCTCGACCCGTCGCTGTCGGCGGAGGTAATCGCGGAAGTATCACGCGCCCTCACCGTTCCCGTAGGGGCCAAACTGTCACCCAACAGTGAAGAGATCGTGCCGGTCGCTGCGGCTGTGGTGGATGCCGGGGCAAGCTTCGTCACCCTCACCAACACGGCATGGGGATTTGGCATCGACGTGGAGAGCGCCACGCCCAAACTCTCCGGTGGAGTCGGTGGTTATAGCGGGCCTGGTCTCAAAGCAATCGCGATGCGTTGTGTCTACCAGGTGGCAAAGGCAATACCCGGGTTGCCGATTCTCGGTTGCGGTGGGGTGAGCAGCGGTCATGATGTGGTGGAGTACATAATGGCCGGTGCCAGTGCAGTGGGGCTTGGAACGGTTCATTTCGCCGAACCCAAAGCAGGGAAGCGGATCTTCCGAGAAACAGAGCGATTGATGAAGAAGATCGGGGCGAACAGTATTTCCGACATCATCGGAGTGGCGGCCAGATGACCGGCCTCCTCGTCGCTCTCGATGTCCCTGACCTGGAAAGAGCCGTGCAGATCGCGCGTGAGGTGGCGCCACAAGTCTCCGGCTTCAAAGTGGGTCTGCAACTCCTCCTCGGACCCGATCCCTCGAGTGTGGAAAGGATCGCAGACCTGGGAAAGCCTGTCTTTGTCGACGCCAAACTCCATGACATTCCTGCGACAGTCGAGCGCGCTGCTCGTCAGCTGGGAAAGAGGGGAGCCCGCTGGCTCACCATTCACGCTGGAGGCGGGGCCGAAATGCTTCGCGCGGGGGTATACGGGCTGGCAGAGGGGTCCAATGGGGCCGGAGGCGTGCTTGCGGTCACCGTCCTGACAAGTCTCGACGACGAACAACTCGAAAGCCTGGGGTTTGTGGAAGACCTGACCCGGCAAACACGGCGATTGATGAATCTCGCCGTCGACGCAAAGGCTGAAGGTGTCATCTGCTCGGTACACGAGGTGTCCTTGGTCGAGGACATGCCCCTCATCACAATCACCCCCGGCATCAGACCCGTCGGTTTGTTGGCCGACGACCAGAAGCGGGTGGCAACTCCAACGATGGCCGTCGAGGCCGGGGCTTCCTATGTCGTAGTGGGGCGCCCCATCACCGGAGCCGACGACATGGCTGCGGCGGCGGCGTCAATATCTGAGGAGCTATCGAATGCGATCGTGGCGGCACCAACAGATTCCGATCGCTAACGTCCCATATGCCGCGACAAGGAAGGGAAACGTTGCCGAATCCACCTCAATTGACTCCGGAGCAAAGGGCCGCCGCTCTGGAACGGGCCGCAGAAGCCCGTAAGGTCCGCGCTGAAGCCAAGGAGTTGCTCAAGACCGGTTCCATGACCGTGAAAGAGCTGTTAGATCGCGCCGACTCGGACGACCTTATCGCAGGTCTCAAGGTCGAGAGCCTCATCGCTGCGATGCCGGGAATGGGAAAGATCAAAGCGAGCCGACTCATGGAATCGCTGGGGATAGCGGAGAACCGGCGGATCCGGGGATTGGGCGATCGACAACGAGAGGCCCTGCTCCAAGAGTTTTCTTGAGGGGTCGGCTCTTCGTTCTGTCCGGTCCTTCAGGGTCGGGCAAGTCGACGATCATTTCCAGGATCCTGAACACAGTAAATATCG
>DATDCF010000097.1:0-2850 GCA_036524475.1 Acidimicrobiia bacterium
TGGCGTTCCCTGACGGAGCCGAGGTGCTGGCCTCGGGGCAGATCGACGGCACAATCGCTGAATGTCCGCGTGGCACTTTGGGGTTTGGCTACGACCCTGTGTTTGAGGTCGATGGGCGTACGTTCGGAGAGATGTCCGACGGCGAGAAGAACCAGATCTCACATCGGGCCCGGGCCTTGCGCGCCCTGTTCCAGACCGTTCTGTGAGCGGAAATGCACCCCCACGGTAGAAAAACACTCACAGAAGGGGTGGATCGGCCAAAAGTGGTCATCCTCGGGGCGGGATTTGCCGGGATCAACGCGGCGAAGGAGTTGCGGAGGGCCGACGTCGATATCACGATCATTGACCGCCGAAACTTCCACCTCTTCCAGCCACTGCTCTACCAGGTGGCGACGGCAGCTCTCAATCCCAGCGACATTGCCTACCCGATCAGGTCTATTTTTCGCAGGCAGGGCAACATCAAGAAGATCCTCATGGCCGAGGTCACCGGAATTGATCTGGCAGCTCGTCGGGTCGACCTCGAAGGGATCGACTCCGTCGGCTATGACTATCTGATCGTCGCCACCGGAGCCACCCATTCATACTTCGGAAGAGACGATTGGGCTTCGCACGCTCCGGGGTTGAAGACGATCGAGGATGCCCTTTACATCCGGCGTCGAATCCTCAGCGCTTTCGAGCGTGCGGAGGCAGACCCGGCCAACGCGGCTAGGTGCTTGACATTCGTGGTGGTGGGGGCCGGCCCCACCGGCGTTGAGATGGCCGGAGCGATGGCTGAGATCGCCGTACATTCGATGGAGCGGGAGTTCAAGAACATCGACCCCAGCCAATCGCGTGTGATTCTGATCGAGGGGGCCGACCATGTACTCCCCGTCTATCCGGACGACCTGTCCCTGAAGGCACGAACGCAGTTGGAGAGTCTCGGGGTCGAGGTCTTGACCGGGTCGCTGGTCGATGAAATCGACGCTGGAGGTGTCACCCTTAAGGATGGATCGCGGATCCAGTCGGAGACGGTCCTTTGGGCCGCCGGTGTCAAGGCGTCTCCGCTCGGCCAACTTCTCGGGGCTGAGCTCGACCGTTCGGGTCGTGTCCTAGTACAACCCGACCTGTCGCTGCCGAACCATGGAAATGTTTTCGTCGCGGGTGACCTGGCGACTTTGCCCGGGGTACCCGGAGTCGCACCGGCGGCGATGCAGATGGGTAGCCACGTTGCAGAGATGGTCATAGCCGACCTGCACAGACAGGACCGGAGGGCCTTCAAATATCGCAACAAGGGATCGTTGGCAACGATCGGGCGGGCCAGGGGAGTGGCCGACTTCGGGAAGATCAGGTTCTCGGGATTTCCTGCGTGGGCAGCCTGGCTTGGCATCCACATCTTTTACTTGATCGGCTTCCGAAACCGGATCCTCGTGATGGTCAGTTGGGCCTGGAGCTACATCTCGTTCCGACGCGGCGCACGGATCATCACCGGCCAACCCCGACCGCAAGAGCCTCCTGACCCTGCTGGCAGGGGGTGACGGAACCGGTCTCACCACGGTTCTCTCCCTATGGTTCTCTTATGCAGTTTGGACCCCCGGGTATCGGAACCCTCGGCGAGAAGCCATTGCATGCATCTTTGAAGCGCTGGTATGCCGCGCCGGGCGACCAAATCGAAGTGCCATTTGAGGGCTATGTAATCGACCTGGTCAGAGAAGACCTGTTGATCGAGATCCAGACCCGCAGCTTTTCCTCGATGAAGTCGAAATTGACGAAGTTGCTGGACGGCGGGCACCGGGTTCGCATCGTCCACCCCATCGCCATTGATCGTTGGATTGTGAAGGTCGATGGGGCCGGCGATCTCGTGAGCCGGCGTCGTTCTCCAAAACACGGATCGGCACTCGACATCTTTTCGGAGCTCGTCAGCTTTCCCGATCTGATCGTTCGCAAGGAACTCGAGTTGGAGTTGGTCCTCGTCGAGGAGGACGAGATCAGACAGCACCGAATCGATGGTCCGTGGCGTCGGAACGGTTGGGCTGTCGTGGAAAGGCGATTGGTCGAGGTCGTGGAGACACTTCGAATTGCCACACCAAGAGATCTTGCCTCGCTGCTACCGGCTGGATTGGGTGAGACGTTTACCACGTCTGGCCTGGCGTCAGCATCGGGGCGCCCTCTTCGGCTGGTCCAGCAGATGGCCTACTGTCTGCGCAAGGCCGGAGCCATTGAAACGGTCGGCAAAGTCGGGAAGGCCGTCGAATATCGCTTGTGTGCGGGCGAGAGGACTTGAACCTCCACGAGATTTCTCTCACAGGGACCTAAACCCTGCGCGTCTGCCAATTCCGCCACGCCCGCGTGTGTTTGGCTCATTGTGCCAGCGGCGACGGGTTTGTTCTATTTGATTCAGAGGTAGCCAGCATTCGTGCGAAGACAGGTCCGAACCCCAGATCTGTTGTTGTGTAGTGGGTCGCCCGGGACTTGAACCCGGAACCTTGGGCTTAAGAGGCCCCTGCTCTGCCAATTGAGCTAGCGACCCATGGCGAAGGATGTGTAAATCTATCTGGACTATAAACCTAGATCACATGGTGTCGGTCGGGCTGGTCGGACTTGAACCGACGACCTCCTGCTCCCAAAGCAGGCACGCTACCAAGCTGCGCCACAGCCCGAAGCCCTGAAGCCTAACAAGCGCGGATCAGCTAATTTTGGCGCCTCTCCTGGACGGTCCACCGCCAGGATCGGCGATTCGACCAGCCCGACCAATCGTTTACAATTAGACTTTTGCGGGTGTAGCTCAATGGTAGAGCTCCAGCCTTCCAAGCTGGTGGTGAGGGTTCGATTCCCTTCACCCGCTCGAATGGGTCGCCCACCGGGGTGGCATGT
>DATDCF010000098.1:0-5690 GCA_036524475.1 Acidimicrobiia bacterium
GTCCTATCAGACCGCCTATCTCAAAGCCCACTATCCCGCTGAGTTCCTGGCGGCCACGCTCACCGCGACCAAATCAAATAAAGACCGCACCGCCATCTATCTCAACGATTGTCGGCAGCATGGCATTGAGGTTCTCGTTCCGGACGTCAATGAATCTCATTCCGACTTCACCGTGCACGAGGGACGGATCCGATTCGGGCTCTCCGCCATTCGGAACGTCGGGGAAGGAGCTGTGGAGAAGATCATCGATGCACGGAGCGAGGGTGGTTTCGTATCGTTCCTCGATTTCGTCAACCGGGTCGACCCGTCCGCGTTGAATAAGAGGTCGGTCGAGTCGCTGATCAAGGCCGGTGCCTTTGACGGCCTGGGAGATACCCGCAAAGGGCTGATGCTCGTCCATGAGCAGATTCTCGACGCCACCCTGGAGCGCCGGCGCAACGAGGAGATGGGGCAGTACTCACTGTTCGCGGAGAGTTCGGGCACGACCGAGACCGAGAAATTCGAAGTTCCCGATCAGTCATGGCCGCAAAAGATCCGTCTCGCGTTCGAAAAGGAAATGCTCGGGCTATATGTGTCGGACCATCCCTTGCTCACGGTCGGGCCTTCGCTGGTGGCCGCCACGACCTGCGCTATCACCGACCTCGTCGAGCAGCCCGACAAAACGCGAGCGACCATCGGTGGGCTGGTCGGGGCCATCACTCGTCGGTGGACACGCAACGGGGAGCCGATGATCTTCTTCCAACTCGAGGGTCTGGAAGGATCGGTCGAGGTCCTGACATTTCCCAAGACCGTGAAGGACTATGGGCATCTGGTGGTCGAGGACGCGGTGGTCCTCGTCAGTGGCAACATCGACAATCGCGGGGATGACGTCAAGTTCGTCGGTCGGGAGCTGAAGGAGTTGGAGATCCGCGACGATTCAACGATCCGGCTCCGGGTACCCGCCTCGAGGCTCACGCCCGAAATCGTGTCCCAGCTCAAATTGATCCTGGCCAACCACCCCGGCTCTTCCGGAGTATTTCTCCACATGACGAATGACGGTTCCGAGAAGGTAATGAAACTGGCCGATTCGCATCGTGTCGAACCAAGGTCCGCACTGATGGCCGAACTCAAAGAACTGCTCGGCCCCAAGGCGATTCTCTAGCGACGTTCCCCAAAGACGTTTCGCTTCGCCACCTTGACCAGTGTCACCGAACGGCCATGTTTCCGGCCGAGCAGGTAGGCGCCTGTGGCGATTCCGGCAGTGGCCGCTCCCACGGAGCTCATGGCGACTGCTCGTTTGGTCTTCCTGGCGAAGATGACGACGGGCCATCCCCGTTCGTGGGCCACCTCGTCGAGGGGCCCGTCAGGGTTGACCGCCACCGGGTGGCCAACCAACTCCATCATCGGAAGGTCGGATACCGAATCTGAGTAGGCGTAGCACCGCTCCATGTCGTATCCGCGCTCGGAGGCCAACTTCTCGATGGCTTCGGCTTTGCCCCGCCCGTACATGAAAGGACCGTCGAGTTCGCCCGTGTAGTGCCCGTCGACGACCTTTCCGCTCGTGCCTAGCCCGCCCTCCATATTCAGGGCCCGGGCGAGAGGTTCTACGATCACAGTCGGTGACGCCGAGACAATCCAGGTGTCGCGGCCAGCATCACGGTGCATCTTCAGCAACTTCTTCGATTCGGGGCGCACCCGTGCTACGAGCTTGGGCAGAACACCCGTCGCCAGATTGTCCATCGCGTCTGAGGATGTGCCTTCGATGCGAGAGAGAAAGGCGGTCCGGGTGTCGTCTGAGGCACCACCACGATCGCCGAGCACCAGGAATCCCACAGCCGCCTTGGCCCAATTGGAGATGTCCTTGTTGCTTGCAAGACCCTGCCTCCAGGCTTCGACTCCGATTGGAAACGCCGAAGCTCCCGAGATCAGTGTGCGATCGAGATCAAAAAAGGCTGCGGAATGACTCATCATGCCCCGAGTCTACGGTTCTACGGGAATTGCCAACTCTGTGAAGGGAAAGTCGTTCGAGTTACGGATCAGGCCTTCCAGGCTATCGAGGTCGGTGGGCGGGTGTGCCACCCATGGGATGGCGACCACTCGTGTCTGGTTGACCGCAGCGAACTCGGTTCGTGTGTCTGTCTGGCGGAGGCTCTCCGCACCCCACCGCCTCAGGTTTTCAGCGAGCTCGGGGTGAGCTGTGCTCGCAGGTCTTGCCCCGATCCAGCTGCCAGGCAACGTGCGGTTGAAGAGGACGGCGATCGGTTGGCTGGCCACTTCAGGCAGCTCGCGGAAGAATCGAGAGGCTTCGGCGACCGGGGCCGGGTCAGCCGTGGTGACGACGAGAATTGCTGAGGTCGAAAAGACAGACTCGATCTGTCGCCCGCGGTTGGCCACACCGTCATAGGTGGTTCTCAGATCGAGAAGGAACTCCGCAACCCGCTCCAACAGGTCATTGCCCAGGATCGAATCAGCCATTCGGAGAATCGGCTTTCCGGCACGTGTATATAGGAAACGTCTGCCCGGAAGAGGGCCACCGGTCAGCCACCTGAGCAGCTTGCCGCCGACGAGGTCGGCCATCTGCGCCGGAGCCGTGAAGAAATCGATGCCGCCTGCCGACGGTGGTGTGTCCACAACCACCAGGTCCCACGCCAGGGCCTCGACGAACGTGACTGCCTGATCGGCCGCCGCATAAGATTGCGAAGCGGGGAAGTGCTCACTGGCCGCGATAAAGAATTCGTTGTTCACAAGGCGCTCGGCCACCTCCGGTTCGGCGTGTCTGACCGCTACAGACTGCCAGGAATGGGACGCGTCGAGCATCGCGGCCCACAAGTTGGGCTCATCCGTGTGGGGCTGGGGCTCATAACCCAGGTTTGCCGTGCCCAGGGCAGACGCCAGACGTTTGGCCGGATCGACCGTCAGCACCAGCGTCCTCAAGCCGGATCGCGCCGCGGTGACCGCAATCGCGGCCGAAACAGTGGTCTTGCCGACCCCGCCGGCGCCGGTGACGAGAATGGTGGCGGTCACAGGGCTCCCTCGAGGATTTCGCCGAGCCGGGCTGAAACCTCGGGCGGTGTGAGAAGCCCGAAGAGAAACGGCAGTTTGATGTCAGGCGTCAAATTCTCCAACCACTCCTGTTGTTCGCTGTAAACCGACCGATGATGAACCGCTGCCTCCAGAATCGGACCTTCGCCAGCAGGGTCGGTTTGAAGGTCATCGAGAATCCTGTTGGTCAAAACCGAAGGCGGCGGGACGAGTTCATTTTCCTCGAGCCAACCCAGGGTTTGAATGGTCTCCGTGGTCGGAAGCTCCTCGGCCAGATTGACCAGAATGAGGTGGGTGGTGGACGGGTCTTTGAGCGTATGAGTCATCCACGCTGCCTGGCGTTGGATCCTTCCGGTAGGGACGAGTTCGGAAATACTGGTCGGCGCCCTCAGAAATGATCCGATTTGACCGGTGGGGGGCGCGTCGGCGATCACCAGGTCCCAGTGTTGTTCACGGACCTCCCAGAGCACTTTCCCCATGGTCACGATCTCCCTGATAGCCGGGGCTGCGGTGGCAAGGGCATCGAATGCACGGGCCAGGGCCCCGAAACGATTGAGACCGCGAAGGGAAAGCTGAATTGTCAGATACTCGAGCAGCGCATCGGATCTGACGATTCTCATCGCAGAGATTCCGTTCCTGACCTCACGTGGCTCGAATTCGAGGGGGCCGGTGCCGAGATGGGCGGCGAGCCCTCCGCTATTGCCCATGTCCATGAGGAGAACGCGTTTCCCTTTGCGTGCGGCGAGTTGGCCGAGTGCTGCTGCCACAGCCGATTTGCCAACTCCACCCTTGCCGGAAACGACAAGGAGTCGTTTTTCGAGCACCTGTGCTATTCCGAGCTGAGGGGGATTGTCAGTACCAGATTGCCATCAACAACGCCCCACTTCGCCCGCGAAACGAGAAGAAAGTCTGTGTAGTCGGCCTCTGCCTGGTCGATGAACTTTTTTCGTTCTTCACCGGCAACCGGGGGAAGAGGACGGTCTTTCACCGATTGCGCCCGACGGGCATAGCGCAGGATCATTGCGTCGACATCGAATTGAGCCATAGGAGCAGGTTAGTTGCTGGCGCGTTTCTGCTCGGATCTCCGCTCCGACTCCAACCTCTCCAACTCGACCTCGTTGTAGTCGACGAAAGTCATCGCGTCTGCAATCAAACGATGTCCTGCGACTTCCCTGATTGCCCGATGCATTTCATGGGCAACCCTTCGATACGCCGGGTGCCCGGCTGATTGGCTGCGCAATTCGATCAAGTGAAACGCCTGGCGGGGATTCATCTCCATGATGAATCTCACGTTGTAGGCAAAGGGAACCACGTACTGGGCCACATCGATTCCCAGATCGTCTCTCATTTCTTCGTAGACCTCGCCGGCGGAGTCCATGATCGCGGACCACCGATCTCCAAGGCCCATGCCAATCACGTCGGCCGGAACGTCGTAGCCGAGTCTCGTCGAGTATCTCTGCCATTCCAGGGTCATCAAACGATGTCGTTGCAGATCACGGAACGCACCGATATCGCATCTCACATCGAAGCGGTACATCGTACGCTCCATGGCCCGACCGGGACGGTGGCGTCGATTGGACCGCTCGCCGACCATCGCGCTGATGATTCGGGCCTGCTCCGATTCAGACATGGCCGAAACCCTCTCCTGAATTTGGTGATCCGAAAGCTCGGCAACGGCATAGAGCGCCGCGGCGGCGATCTTGGTCTCCGCATCAGGATCCCAATCGGTCAAAGTCACCGCCGGGCCTTTGTCGTCAGGCTGGCCGAATCCGGTTACAAGGGACTCCAATTCGGAGCGCACCTCCTCGAGGTACTCGGAGGACTTCAGTCCACGGTCGACCAGATCGACCCTGGTGAGGAAGGAGGGAATGATCTTGCGGAGCTCGCCGAGCATCAGGTCCCCGTACTCGCGCACTTCCAGAAGCGGGTTTGCCCGCATCCGAACCAATGCCATTTCATATGCCTGGCCGGTGGCGTAGATCCCCACGTTCGACATGGTGGCGATGGGGAGGAGGCCGCGGACTGTGTCGCAAGCCTTGGCGCGGATCGTCGCGCTGTAGATCATCTTGGAGTCTGATTCCGAGCGGGGATGGAGGGTCTCGAAGTGGGAGCTCATCGCTGCGACCATTGACGAGTACTCCTCGAATACTCGTTCCATATGGGCGTAGTACCGCTCCGCATACTTGCTGTTAGCGATCTCGGTCGGTGTGAAGTACCGGAATCTGTCACCGATGCGGGCATCGTATTTTATGTAACGGGTTGACTGTTCCAGATAAGCGGCGAGCCGACCCCACTCCAACACCTTGGTGAGCAGGTTGGAAGCCTGCTCACAGGCGAGATGGGCTCCGCCCAACTGGGCAACCGAGTCGTCCCCGTATTCGAAGAACACCCGGGTGTAAAGCTCCTCGGCTCTTTTCAAAGCGACCTGTGGGTCGTCATCGATCTTTAGTGCGATGGCTTCGATGCCCGTCTCCGCCTCGTTGACAAACTCGTCGATGAGGAGCCTGCGCAATGACTTGGGCGATCTGGAGTAGCGTGCGAATAGGGCGCCTTTCACCACTTCGGGCAAATTCACCAGGCCGAACACCGGCAGGTCCGTGTTGGTGACGAAGCGATCGAGAATTCGTCTCTCCTCGGGCGTGAAATCCTCTTGGTGGTATACCGGCACG
>DATDCF010000099.1:0-3402 GCA_036524475.1 Acidimicrobiia bacterium
GTTGTCTCTTTCTACACATCGACTATCCGGAGCCCTCCCGGGAAAAGCAGATTCTCGAAGCGCGGGTTCCGGCTTTGAGTGAACACCTTGCGGACCAGATTTCCCGGGTGGCGCGTTCGATCAGGAATCTCGATCTCAAGAAATCTCCTTCGGTGTCGGAAACCATCGATTGGGCGAGAACCCTGCTGGCCCTGTCCATCGAAGACATCGACGAGGCCGCCCTGGGTGACACCTTGCATGTGCTTCTCAAATATCAGGTCGACATAGAGAAGGCCGCCAAGGAAATGGGTACCTGACTTGATCGGGACCCTGACCGGGTTCATCGATGAACTCCGCGATGTCGGGATCCCCGTCTCGATGGTCGAGACGATCGATGCGATGCAAGCGGTCGAGACCATCGAACTGGGAGACCGCACGGGTCTGAAAGAGACACTGCGGGCGACGCTGATCAAAAACCTGCGCCACGAGCGGGCTTTTGACACCGCCTTTGACATATTTTTTGCGAACGTGCTCCGCCCTGGGAGGGATCTCGATGTCCCAGGCGACGGGAATGGACCGGCCGGCTCTCAGGGACATGACGATCGGGTAGACGACTTCGACCTCGACGCACTCCTGGCTTCATTGTTGAAGGCGATGGAAGATCTCGACAGCGAGGCACTCCGATCCGCCGCGAGATCAGCGGTTGACCAACTCGCCGGGATGGAGCCGGGTCGGCCTGTAGGTGGCACCTACTACCTCTACCGGACCTTGCGCCGACTCGATATGGCCGCCCTCGAGATCAGGTTGACGGAGGCACTTGCCGACGGCCGCGAGTTGACAGACTTCGAACGGCGTCTCCTCCGGGAAGAGATCGCGGCCCGTCTCGACGAATTGCGTGAAGAGATCCAGGAGGAAATTCGACGACGGTTGGTCGCCGATCGCG
The DNA here is from genome assembly GCA_036524475.1 of Acidimicrobiia bacterium. Classification (GTDB taxonomy): domain Bacteria; phylum Actinomycetota; class Acidimicrobiia; order Spongiisociales; family ZC4RG35; genus MA-ANB-1. The sequence goes on from DATDCF010000099.1 coordinate 923, forward strand.
GTCGTGACGCCGTGGCCCGGACGCTCCGCAAACCGATGGTCGAGGACGTGGACCTGATGCACGCCACCACCCTGGAACTCGCCGAAATGGAAGCTGCGATCGGGCCGCTGACCCGGAAACTGGCCGCTCGCCTCGCCCGACGCCGGAAGCGTCGGACCGGGCGCCTCGATTTTCGCAAGACAGTGAGACGTTCCCTTGCAACCGGGGGTGTGCCCGCCGACCCACAGTTCCGCCATCCCCGGCCACACCGGCCAGAGGTCTGGTTGGTCTGTGACATTTCCGGGTCGATGGCCACGTTCTCGAGGTTCACCCTCCAATTCACCCATGCGATGTCGGCCCAATTTTCCCGGCTTCGCTCCTTCGCATTTGTCGATACCGTCGACGAAGTGACCGACTACTTCGGGCCGGGAGTCGACTTCGGGTCGGCGTTGCATCGGGTGACAACCGAAGCCGAAGTGGTATGGATGGACGGCCATTCCGACTACGGGAACAGTTTTGAGAATTTTCTCGCCCGGTACGGGTCCCAGATCACCTCCCGGACGACGATCATCGTCACAGGTGACGCCAGGAACAACTACCGGCCGACCAGGGATGGTGCCCTTGGAGACATCGCCAAACGGGCGCGGGCTCTCATCTGGCTCAATCCGGAGCCCGGCTCATATTGGGACACAGGTGACTCGACCATGTCGCAGTACGGGCGTCATTGCGACTCCGTTCACGAAGTGCGAACCCTCGCCCAGTTGGAAGGGTTTGTCGAAGAGTTGAGCTTGCCGGGCCACCGGGCAATTGTTTGACCTTTTCCTAAACCAGATGCCAACTCAGACCGATAGTCCTATATCTGGCCGACAACTCGTCGGCGGAAGCAAGGTGATTCGATGGGTTCGCGCATTCTGGTGGTTGAAGATTCAGCGGTCATCCGACGGCTGATCGAGGTCTGCCTCCGCGCTGCCGATCTGGAAATCGTCACTCGTGATGACGGAAAGTCAGGTCTCGCCGCGGTGGGCGCCGAGTCTCCCGACCTGGTGGTCCTCGATATCGGGCTGCCCGGTATGGATGGCTGGGAAGTCCTCGATCGGATTCGCAAGGACGAGACCACGAAGAATCTCCCGGTGGTGGTTCTGACGGCACATGCCGAGGAAGAGTCCCGGAGACGGGCCAACGAGGGCGGGGCAGATGCCTTCGTCACCAAACCTTTCCAACCGAACGACTTTCGCTCCACTGTTCTTTCCCTTCTGGAGTAAAACCGACCTCCAACAGGGCACTAGGCTCTCGCCGGTGACGACCGAAATGACAATTCCCTCCTTTATCGGCGCGCCGGTTCAGCGTCGCGAGGATCCTTCTCTGATCACCGGCACCGCCCGATATGTCGATGACATCGCTCCGGCCGGCACTCTGTTTCTCGCCATCGTCCGTAGCCCATTCCCTCATGCGCTCGTGACCTCGATCGACACCGACTCGGCCCGGAAAGTCGAGGGCCTGAGGGCCATCATCACACCTGAGGACGTCTCCGATGTTGCGATGCCCCCGTCCCCCAACCCTGAGCGGAATATTCCCCGTCGGTTCCCGCTGGTACAGGGACGAGCGCTGATGCCGGGCGACCCTGTGGTGGCGGTGATTGCCGACACCGCGGCGGTGGCACGCGACGCGGCCGACCTCATTTTCGTCGACTATGAACCACTCGACGTCGTAGGTGACGTCGAGCAGGCGATCGACGCTGCCCCGATCCATGAAGGCCAGGACTCAAACGTGGCCTATGCCCGGTCCAAGGGCGAAAGGGAGGCGTTCGATGCTCTGACAGGCTCGGTCCGCCTTTCCGGGACAGTTGAACACCCCAGGGTTGTCCCAGCTCCAATGGAGCCGCGTGCCGTGCTTGCTGAATGGAAAGAGGACGGACTGACGGTCCATCTCTCGAGCCAGGCGCCGCAATTGATGCAGGAGGAGCTGGCGGCATCCTTTGACATGCCCCAAGCCTCGGTACGGGTCATCACACCATTCGTGGGAGGCGGGTTCGGCTGCAAGTTCGATCTGGCCGAGGAGGAGTATCTGGCCGTGATCGGAGCGCGGCTGACCGGTCGGCCGGTGCGTTGGACGGAGACGCGGAGGGAACATCTCCTCACCATCGGACACGGACGTGCCCAACGGCACCGCTGGGAGGCCGTCGCCGACGACGAGGGGAAAATCGAGGGTCTATGGGTCGATTCCTTGATCGATTTGGGTTGCAGGCACCGCTACCTGTCATTCATGGAGATCACCCCGCGGATGGGTACCGGGAACTATGACATTGGGGTCTACGGATGGTCGATGAAAGGGGTCTGGACCAACCGAGCGCCCCGCGGGATCTACCGTGGCGCCGGTCGGCCCGAGGCCACTCTGACAGTCGAACGCGTCATCGACTCGGTAGCCCACGTCACCGGGATCGATCCTGCTGAGGTGAGACGCCGCAACTTTGTCCAGCCCGGCCAGTTTCCGTACAAGTCGGG
>DATDCF010000100.1:0-5155 GCA_036524475.1 Acidimicrobiia bacterium
CCAGAACGATTTTCGAGTGTGCCCTTCGAATAAGAATCCACAACGTTCCATGACCATGGCCGACCCCGGATTGTCGGGGTGAAGCCCTCCGAAAACCCTCGTTACTTCAAGAGTTTCGAATAGGTAGTCGACAAGTGCCTGTACGGCCTCAGCTGCATAGCCCTTTCCCCATTGTTCCAATGCGAAGGTGTAGCCGACCTCGGCGGTGTGACAATCCTGGGTCATGTGAAGGGCAAGGTCGCCGATGACCTCGCTGGTGTCGCCGAGGCACACACTTGCCATCCACCACTCGTCGTTGACCGGCCCGTCCATCGCCGCAACCTCATCGGCGATCGTCTGCGCCTTCTCCAGCGGGAATGGTGTCGTCCAGTTCTGATACCTGGCCACTTCAGGGTCGTTGCGGCGCGCGGCCAGAGATGCGGCATCGTCAGACGACATCGCGCGAATCAGAAGACGTTCGGTGCGAATCGGGGTGAACACGACGGCATTGAACCATACCGTCGGGGTGTGGGCCTCCGAATTTCTGTTCAGCGGACACTGCAGCGGCTGTGGCACAATCCGGCCCGTCATGGGATTCAACGAAGGTAACCTGACGTTCCGCTTTTTGCTTGAGGTCGGTGCCCTGATCGGTCTCTATCGTCTCGGGTCACACCTGGGGTCGGGCGGATGGCAATTCGGCCTTGCAGTGGGATTCACTCTGGCCGGGATTCTCGTCTGGCCCACCTATCGCGTCCCCGGTGATGCCAGCGCCAAGGGAAACGCCGCGGTCCCTGTATCTGGCAAGGCGCGGCTGGTCATAGAAGTGGTCATTTTCGCTTGCGGGGCTTGGGGATGGTTCCTGGCCGGTCCGGCATGGTTCGCCTGGACTTTTCTGGGGGCGCTGGTGTTGCACCATGCGCTCTCCTATGACAGGATCGGATGGTTGCTGCGGGTCGATTCCGCCGGGCAACCGCCCTTTGAACCTTCTTAGGCTTCCGGCCCGAGGGCCATTACCGGGTTGAGCGGCACCCCTGCTCGCGGGGTTCCATTCATCTCATCGGCGGCGACCAGTGGCAACGTGAGTTCGAAGACCGTCCATCCCCGACTCCTCTGGTAGACGACGTCGCCACCCATCAGACGGGCAAGCTGGCGCGCCACGGCGAGGCCTAGCCCTACTGAATCCGGCTTCGAGCTTTCGCCCTCCACCCGGTAGTAGGGGTCAAAAATCCGTTCAATGTCTCCGGTTCTGACACCTCTTCCGTTGTCTCGTACGACGACGACAGCACTCGCGTCGCGGGCACGGACCTCGATTTCGATGGTGTCGCCTCCGTAGCGGATTGCATTGGTAAACAGGTTGCGCACGATCTGGCGGGTCCGCAATGCATCGGCATAGGCGATCACGTCATCACCGAGGATCCGGACCATTCGATCTGTCTTGGTGAAGGCGACTATCTCCCGACATTCGTCTAGTAGCGGGATATTGGCCGCCTGGATGGTCAGATTTCCCGAAGTGGCTCGTTCCGCCGTGAGCAAGTCGTCGACCAGTAGGGATACCTCCATGCTCTGGCTGTAAATGAGCGAGGAGATCTCCTCGATCTCGGCGCGGGAGAAATCCCCGCGGCCCCGGTGCAGTTCGCCGGCAAATCCAACTACTGCGGAAAGCGGTGTCCTCAGCTCGTGGCTGACCGACGCGATGAATCGATCTTTTGCCTGGGCCAACTCCATTAATCCCTCGCGAGCCGCCTCCCTTTCCCAGTATGCGCTGACCATCTCGGCCGCCCTCATGAGGCCCTCGATCTCTATCTCGGTCCAGCTGCCCTCCCGCTCGTAGTCGGCGTATCCGATGGTTCCGACCCAGCGATCGCTGATCCGGATTGGAGCTATCAGCTCGGCCTTGATTCCCTCGGCCTGATATTTCTCCCGAACCTCGCCTTTCAACCCGGATGTGATCACCTTCGCGTGCTTTCCGGAGCGGAGGGCGTCCTCGGCGGCGGCCAGCCCCCCATAATCGCCCGTTGTCCACGGGTCTAACCGCTCGGGATGCCCTCCGCTTTCCGCCCACGCGACGATCTCCCATGTGGTGTGGCCCAATGGGTGGGTTCGATTTACGTCGACGTATGCGTAATTGGCGTCGGTGGCGCCGAGCAAGGCGTTCAGCGCCTCTGTCAGCGGATGTTCGGTGCCTCTCTTGAGAAGTGCTTGCGAACAACCAGCGATTGCACGTTGCACCCCTGCGTGTTTCGCCTCGATTTCGGAAGTCCGGGCGAGGTCCCTGATCAATTGCTGCACCAGCCAGATGACCAGAATCTGACCGGGTATGGCTAGCAAGAGCAGCCCGAGCTCCTGACTCGATGGGTCGGCGACAAGAAGCACTGTCGTAATCGCCCAAGCCACCATGATGCCGCTTATCAGCCATGTCGATTTATGGCTCGCCGGCCGGGTCGTGATATGAACGACCACGAGGAGGATCAGAAGGGCGAGAGTGGAACCCCGGTCAAACTGCGATATCTGCGACCCGGTAACCGAGTCGACGAGTGACACGATGGCGAAGGTCACCGCAGCTACCTGGGTGAATACATGTGTCCGGTAGCCGTTTCTTATCTCCACCAGCACCAGTGCGGCGAGTGTGACGTTGATCCCGATCCTGATGAAACTATCGGTCGAAGGATCGCCCAAGAAGTCCCACGCGATTGCAAACGGGACCAGAACGACTACCAGCAATAAGACCCGTCTGCGAAGGTCATGGCGCGAAGAAATGGCAGTCGGGATCACTGAGTGATATATCGTCGTTTCCGCCCGTTTCTTGATGTCAACGAGGCACTAGCGCGAGATTGCGATTTTCCCTGTCTGGTCGCCGGCATCGAGATAGGACATTGCCTCGGGCAAGTCATCGAATGCGAACGTCCGGCTCACCGGGATTTTCACATCTCCCGACCCGACATATTCGGTGGCCCGTGCGAATTGGGAGTGTGTCCCCATCGTCGATCCGATGATCTCGAGCTCCTTGAAAAAGAGATGGGGAAGAGTCAACTCGAACTTTGGTCCGCTCGTTCCTCCACAGATCGCGATGATCCCACCCGGCCGGGCTGCTTTCATCGACTGGCGTAGCGTTGCGGGGCCGACATTGTCGATCACCACATCGGCGCCGCCGAGCGCAGTAACTTCCTCCCCGAAGTTCTGGTCGGAGAGGAATCCACCTGCCGCACCCTGGGAGATCGCCCAATCGATCTTCTCTTGCGAGCGGGAAGTCACAAAAACGCGGGTATGAAAAGCCACCGCGAAGGCCATGGCTGCTGCAGACACTCCTCCTCCTACTCCGACCACCAGGACGGTCTGGTTTTCCCGAATGTCGGCTCGCTCCAGCATCCTTAGGGCGGTGACCGATGCGAGGCCGAACGACCCGGCCACATCCCAATCCATGGCAGCCGGCTTCCGAATAGCGTTGATCGTGGGAACCACAACCGACTCGGCAAGCGTGCCTGATCGGTGCTCACCGAGGATCTTGAATGCACTGCAATAGATGATCTGGTCTCGCTTGCAATATTCGCATGAACCGCATGACGTTGACGGGTCGATGATGATTTCGTCGCCGATTTCAAATCCGGCGACACCGTCTCCGATCGCATCGACAACACCCGCGCCATCCGCGCCGAGAATATGGGGAAGCGAGTGCGGTTTTGGCAGGCCCCGGCTTACCCACAGGTCGAGGTGGTTTAGTCCGCTATACGAGAGTTTGATCCGAACCTCTCCGGGTCCGGGTTGGGGTTCTTCGACGTCTACCAGTTCCAGCGCGTCCAGTCCGGTCGTGTCGTTTAAGTGCCAGGCCTTCATCGGCGTGAGGGTAGCCTCGGGTGGTACGTCATCAAGGAGTGTGCTTGGGCAACGAGATTCCGTCGGATCGCGAGGTTCATACAACGTCGGTCAAAGTCAGGTTCTATGAGCTCGATCCGTACGACCACGTCAACCACACCAACTACTTCTCATATTTTGAAACTGCGCGGATCGAGTACCTGTCGGAGATGGGTTGGGGCCTCGATGTCCTCAAGGAGAACGGCTGGCAGTTCGTGGTGGTTGAGATCAAAGCCCGATTTCTCGCCGCAGCGCGATATGGCGAGGAACTGGTGATTCAAACCTGGGTGGAGGAGGTCGGGAGGGTCAAGTCGACATGGCATCAGGTGATGTTCCGGGGCGACGAGAAGGTTTGTGAGATCGAGGTGACTGCAGCCTTCACCGACCTATCGGGCCGGCCCCATCGGATACCGGCGTCATTTGTGGAGCACATGAACCAGATCGCGGCCCGGCCAGATCGGGTCTAAGCCTTACCGAAGTAGGACATCTCCTTCACCAACCTCTAACAAGTGAGGCGGATACTTCTAATAGCAAACCGAGGTTAGGAGTTTGGATGCGCCAGAAAGTCATAGCAGCGGCACTCGCTGGGGGATTGGCCCTGGGTGCTGGGCTCATCGCGTTGACCGTGGCTACCCCTGGTATTGCAAATGCGCAAGACGACCAGAATCCGGAGGAGACCAGTGAGCGAACACACGACCGGCATGGCGCCATTCTCGAAGAAGTACTGGATGATCTCGTCGCTGCAGGGCAGATCAGTCAAGAACAAGCAGAAGTCATCATCGAATCGCTCGCTTCTAAGGCCGAGGAAATCAGAGCCGCCCGAGAAGCAAGCGGGCTGACTCCCCCTCAGCGTGGCCAGTTGAGACGGGGCGTCTGGCTTGGCGCGTTGCTCGACGACGGCGGGATTGACCAGGCCGAATACGACGGACTACCCGACATCCATCCCCTGAAGCAATCAGATGTCTCGCAGTACCTCGAAGACGGTGTCATCACCTTCGACGAGTTGCGCGAGATCCGAGAGTCGCAGTCACAATCAGGCGACGCCGCCTGAATATCTCTCCTCCCCTGCGACCAGGTTGAGTAGCGCCCCGGTTTCCCCGACCGGGGCTTACTCATTTCTACACGCAGCGGGTTCCCGATTCAGCCCAAGAACTCGGTGACCCACGGTTCGGCGGGACTGGCGAGAAGTTCATCGAGTCGGCCGGTCTGGATGATGGAACCGCCTCGCATCAGCGCCAGGCGGTCGCAGAGTGCTTCAGCTTCGTCGCGGTCGTGTGTGACGATGATCGAGGTCGATCCCCGCTCCCTGAGAAGGGCCCTTGTGTCG
>DATDCF010000101.1:0-6716 GCA_036524475.1 Acidimicrobiia bacterium
CTTGCTCTTTGAGACGGGCCGCTCGCTCTTCCCGGCGGCGCTTGCGGATGCTCCCCGGTTGCGACAGTCGATGCATTGGCGCGGAGTCCAACCGGGATACTTGTCCTGTACCTGCTTGGGGAGGTTGAACTGTTTTCCGCAGTTGTCACATTCGAACACGGCGTCGTCCTCCCTGGTAACGAAAAGGGCTAGTCACCCATTCTCCCCGCCAAAGGTGCCATATATGGCACTCTCATCCGTCGGAACGTGGTTTTTCAAAGAGGGATACGAACTGGGGCGATTTCCAGAGGTTGAACTCGCTATGGAGTTCTTGGAGGCCGAGCGGTTCGACCATGGCCCTGACCTTTTTCGGAGAGAGTTTGTGGCAGTGGACTTCGCGGGCCTTCAACGGGTTCCCGTGGAGGATTACGGCCGTGGGGATGGCATAGAGGCCCATTATCGGTTCGGCGGGATATATGAATAGTGCCTTGCCGCCGGGTTTCAACACCCTGACCATTTCGGAGAACGCTTCCTCGAGGGGAGGTATGTGCTCGATGGCGTGAACTGAAACGATGGCGTCGAACTCGGCGTCGGGAAACTCGAGGTCTTCGGCCATCATGAACAGCACCCGGTTTCCCTCCGCCAGTTCCGACGCATTGGGGTTGGCATCAATCCCGACGATATCGATGCCTCGGTCCCCGAGACGGTTGGTGAGATGACCGCGGCCACACCCGATCTCGAGGACCCGTGTTCCTGCGGACAGCGGCATCAATCGGTCGATTTTCTCGAGATGGGAAGGATCCCACCGGTTGACCATCGCATACTTTTTCGAGTCGTAATCAGCCGTCGACATCGAGACCTTCGATGTGAGGGGCCACCGAGTAGTCGAGGATCATCGGGCCTCGGGCGGTAAGCGCTACATGAGAGACGCTGGTGTTGGCGACTGTGTACAGGGACTCGGCGTGGGTGTCCTTGGTGGCAGTCAGCGAGGAGATATAGGCGCGGATTGCGCCCCCGTGGGCCACGATCACCGTGGGCTCCCCCTCGGCGGCATGGACAGCCTCCACAGCCGAGCGGAATCGGGCGGTGAGCTGGGCCCATGTCTCCCCTGTTTCGCCGCGGGGCAAATCGTTGCCGTCGTGATAGATACTCTTCAGAACCCCGGGGAATTGAGCATCAATCTCGTCGCTCGTCAGATCCTCCCATTTTCCCATGTTCAACTCCTGGAGATCCTCGATGACCGTGGGTATCCCGGACGCAATATGGCTTGCGGTGTTGTGAGCCCGTTTCAATGGCGAACTGAACACCGTTCCCCATTGCCCGTAATACTCCGCCAGCGCGCGAGCCTGGATATATCCCAACTCGTCGAGATCCCAGTCGCGCTGGCCCTGCCATCGTTGTTCGACATTCGCACGGGTCCGCCCATGGCGCACCAGAGCGAGAACCGGCTCCCCGGACTCGAGAGATTTGGCGACTTCGGCCGAGCGCGGCCCGAAATGACCCGTATCGTTGAACACCGCAAGCCGGGGGCGGTCGTTGTAGAACTTGATCCTGGTGATCGAGGTGTTGTCGACGAAGGCGTGGACCCGACGGCCGTCACCGGGTAGAAACCTGCTCAGGTATGTCTGCAGCAGTCCGCCATGGGTCACGATGGCAGCCGAGCCACCGTCGGGCAGCCTGCCAACCAACCGTTCTACCGCTGTGCCGATTCTGTTGGCCCCTTGCTCGAGACTCTCTCCGCTCTCTCCAAATGGCTGGCTTCTGTCACTCACGGCCGCCTGCAGTGCCGCACCGTCACGGCTTCGAACCTCATCCGCCGAAGATCCCTCCCATCGGCCCAGGTCCAATTCGGTGAATCCATCGTCTGTGATGACGTCGTCAGCAAACGAAGCAGCGGTCTCTTGCGCCCGGCCTAAAGGAGAACTGACAACCAGGTCGAATGTCGTCGACGAGAGGCGTTTTCCCAACGGCTCGAGTTGCGCCTCCCCTGTGGCGGACAGTGGCCCATCCGAGCGGCCATTCCAGATTCCGTCGGCATTGGCTGCCGACTCGGCGTGTCTGACGAACGTAATCGTCTTCACTGCCGAGAAGCCATCAAATGAAGGCGGACGCGAAGATGAGAGAGACAATTGTCATCACCTTGATGACGATATTCATGGCGGGGCCTGACGTGTCCTTGAACGGGTCACCAACGGTGTCACCGATCACGGCCGCCTTGTGTGAGTCGCTCCCTTTGCCACCGTATGCACCGGTTTCGATGAACTTCTTGGCGTTGTCCCAGGCCCCTCCGGCGTTCGCCATGAAAATGGCAAGAAGGAATCCAGTCACAAGTGCGCCTCCCAAGACGCCACCCAGCATCTCCACATCGTAGAAACCGACGGCCAGAGGGAGAATGATCGCAAGGGAAGCGGGAATGACCATCTCGCGGAGCGCACCCGTCGTTGCAATATCAACACAGGTTGTGTAATCGGGTTTGGCGTCGGGATCTCCTGCCTTGAGTCCGGGGATCTCACGGAATTGGCGGCGAACCTCGTCGATCATCTTGCCTGCGGCACGGCCCACCGCATTCATGGTGAGCGCTGCAAAGAGGAAGGGGAACATGGCGCCGAGGAATAGTCCGATCGTGACCGGAGCCGAAGCAATGTCGATCTGCTCGAGGCCCACCGCCCGTATGAAGGCGTTGAACAAGGCGAGAGCGGTCACCGCCGCGGAAGCGATGGCGAATCCCTTCGCAACTGCCGCAGTTGTGTTGCCGAGCGAGTCGAGAGCGTCCGTTGCTTCTCGCACTTCAGGATCGAGATGGGCCATTTCAGCAATTCCGCCCGCGTTGTCGGCGATCGGACCGTAGGCGTCGACAGAGATCGTTATCCCGAGAGTCGCAAGAACTCCGATGGCGGAAATGGCAACTCCATAGATGCCTCCGCCCTCGCCCATCGCCCAGTCACCTGCCCAAAAGGCGGCACCGATACCACCAGCAACGACGATGACTGAAAACGCCGCTGAACGCATGCCTTCTGCGATCCCGGAGATGATCACCGTGGCCGCGCCTGTTTGAGACTGGCGGGCTATCTCCTTGACGGTCTTGTAGTGGTCCGAGGTGAACCATTCTGAGATCTTGCCGACGAACCACCCGACGACGAGACCGGCCAGAACAGCAATCCAGATCCCGACCCAGTTTTCCACCAGATCACCGAAGACCCAGTAGGCGAGGCCGGACACACCAGCGGCGGTCACGATCATCGCAAAGTTGGTGCCGCGATGCAGTGCCGCTGCGAGGTGGCTTGCGTCTTTGGCCTTGACGAGGAACGACCCGATGATCGAGGCGAACATTCCCAGTGCCGCAACGGCGAGAGGGAAGATGATCGCCTCCGCCTGGAAAGCTAGTCCGCCGAAAGCGAGGCTGGCATAGGCAACAGGGGCAATGATCGAGCCGACATAAGATTCGAACAGATCGGCGCCCATCCCCGCGACGTCTCCGACATTGTCTCCAACGTTGTCAGCGATAACTGCGGGGTTGCGTGGGTCGTCTTCGGGTATTCCTGCTTCGACCTTTCCAACGAGGTCGGCGCCGACGTCGGCCGCTTTGGTGTAGATGCCCCCGCCAACACGTGCGAACAGGGCGATTGAAGAACCGCCGAGGCCAATGGCGGTGACGATGTCTACCCAATTCGGATCAGCAAATGGCCCATCCGGTCCGAACAACCAGAAACCGAGGCCCACTCCGATCAAACCGAGTCCTGCGACCGTGAATCCCATGACCGCTCCACCCCGGAATGCCACAGGCAGTGCCGCCGTGATACCCCCGGTACGAGCAGCCTCCGTGGTGCGGGAGTTGGCAGCGGTGGCGATCCGCATACCGATGAATCCGGCTGCCCCAGAAAGAGCGGCACCGAAGATATAGGCGACGGCTCCCCATGGGGCTCCCCATTCGAGCAGTGTCCCGATCAGGACCGCCATGACCACTACGAACACCGATACCCAGATGTATTCGCGTTTGATGAAGGCCATCGATCCTGCGCGGATGGCATCGGACAACTCGATCATCCGCTCGTTACCACGAGGGTAGGCCTGAACGACCCGCGTGTAATACACCGCGAGCAGTAGCGCTAGTGCCCCCGCGCCAAGCGCGATGTACAGAATTGTGTCAGTCATTTCGAGACAAACCTCCGAAAGGAAAAAGATATTGGAGCGGCGGCGAGTATAGGGGAACGGCGTTTCTCGGCTAAAACGCAATCGTCGATGTCGTAGATATAGCATAAATGCTATAATTCTCTGATGACTGGCCATACCCTGATCATCGAAGCTCGGAAACGCGCTGGCCTGACCCAATCGGCACTGGCTCAAAGGCTGGGCACCTACCAATCTGTGGTTGCACGATGGGAATCCGGTCAGAATCAACCTTCCCTGCCGCGGCTCCGCGAGATAGTCAGGGCTACCGGATTTGACATTGCGATAGCGATCACACGGTATGACGACCACGACGAGACGCTCATAAAACGAGAGTTGAACCTCTTGCCCCATGAGCGCCTGTCGACGATGCTCGAGGCTGTGACTGCGATTAACTCGATTGCGAAGGTGGCGGGTGCCTGAATTTGATCCCGTCGCAGCGCTTCGCGTGCTCGAAAGACATCTGGTCCGGTACCTGGTTGTGGGCGGGATCGCTGCCCGCCTTCGTGGCGCGCCCCTGTTGACACAGGACGTTGACATCACCCCTCAGAGTTCGCCTGCCAATCTCGGAAATCTCATGAATGCCCTGGAGGAGTTGGAGGCGCGCCTCCGGACGTCACCAGAGCCCAATGGTGTCCCTTTTCCCTTTGACCCTAAATTGCTCGAGGCGGCGACGGTCTGGACACTCGTAACCAAATTCGGCGATCTCGATCTCGTCATGACACCGGCAGGGACTGGTGGCTACGACGATCTAATACGAGATGCAGACCGGCTCAAGATCGCCATCGATCCTGACCTGGAAGTGTCTGTTGCATCCCTCACCGATGTAATTCGCAGTAAAGAGGCGGCAGGTAGAGACAAGGACCGAGCGGCTTTGCCTCTTCTCAGAAAGACCCTTGACGAGATTTCGAGTCGGAACGACTAACACAATTCCGCCGGCACCGGGTCGACACTATGTCCCGGCGGCATCGGGCAACGAACCGCCTGCCGCCAGGCAAAACCGGTCGACCCCCCCGAATTGAGCGGGATATCGTGTGACCCATGTTTCGGAGTGTCAGTGCGCTTATCGGTTTTGGGCTTCTCGTGGTGGGATGTGCCGGGTTCGAAACCACGGCAGCCGATCTCGAGTCCCGACTCTCAGAGATCGATGTCGGGGAGACCCTCAGTGACCTCACCGATTGCGATGCTCTCTCGGCCACTTTCGTCAAACTGGTCCAAACCGCCGCTGACAACATCGACAATCTGTCGGAAGTGACCAACGGCGAGGTGCCGGAATCTGAGATCCGGGACGTGGTGGACGACCTGGCCGTCTCTCAATATTACGAAGTCGCCGAGAAACTCGGCTGCGCCAAGATTCAGATGGAACTGGTCCTGGTCAATCGAATACTCGAGATCGACACCGAGACGGCGGATGGGGATCTGTTCATCGATCAGATCCTCGAAGAAGCTCAGACTCCCCTGGTGCCCTAGGAATCATCGCTGGGCACCGCTCCCAACCCCCTGAATACCCGCTCCGATGGTTTGTTCCCATCGGTGATGTACAAAACCACCTGTTCGTAACCGGCCGTCTGGAGACTCGCAAGAGCACGATTCGCCATCTCCGTTGCAAGCCCTCTCCCCTTGTGGTCAGGATCGGTCATCACGTAGCCGATGAATGCGTCCCCTTCATATTCGGACACGAGGATCGCCGACATCGGTCGTCCGTCCGACCTGATCTGCAACGAATGATCGAGGAGCGGGATCCCATCGAAGTACGACGTGACTTCGCTGATTGCGTCTTCGATGGTCTCGTCGTCATAGTCGATGGTTCCCCGATAGGCGTCGAGCATGAGCTGCGCGAGTGGTTTCAGGTCATCGCGCGAAATCTTGTCGGCCGGTATCCGGTAGACATCGAACTTCGCCGTGGTCAGGTCGATTTCGTATCGGATCTTGGCGGGTTCGGTCACCGGGCCAGAGTACAAGATGACCTGGCGGCATCAAAGAAATGCTCGCTGAACAGGGGTTTTGTAGTCCCGACCAGATTTGAACTGGCGTTACCGGCTTGAGAGGCCAGCGTCCTAGGCCGCTAGACGACGGGACCATATTGCCGACAAGAACTTAACTCTTGTCTCGCTCGGGGGGAAGGACTTGAACCCTCAACGACAGGACCAGAACCTGCTGTGTTACCGATTACACCACCCCCGAAAGCAAATACCCGAAGGGCATCGGCGGGGAAAGCAAAGAATAACTGAACCCGGCGCCGATTGAGAAGTCCCGGCAATGAGAAACGACCGCCGGGGTCGGACGGTCGTTTCTCTGCTGGCGGAACAGATCTAGGACTCAATTGATTTCGGACTTGATCTCCACCTCTAGTTTTCCGTCATCGAGCTTGACCTTGATCTCGGCCTCATCCTCGCCTCGTTCGAACTCCACTTCGATGGAGTCGGGGACGGACGTTTCGACTTCGAAGACCCATCCTTCGTTTGTGTCTACGGAAACCAGTGTCAACTTCCCGGAGACAACCTCGATGGAAACGGTGCCCGCCGGACCGACAACGTACCTGTGGCTCCCGTCCGTGGCAAGCGGATCGT
>DATDCF010000102.1:0-3665 GCA_036524475.1 Acidimicrobiia bacterium
TCACCAGGAACGAATGACGCCAAGCACGCGGCCCTCGGACTGAGCGTCCTACCGCCTGGGTGTATCACACCCACTCATTCGCATGAAGCCGAGGAAGTCGCCGTCGTCATCGAGGGTAAAGGGTCGATCGAGATCAATCGAAGCCTCATTGCGGTCAAGGCTGGCTCAGTGGTGTTTACCCCATCAAACCTTCCTCATCGAACTATGGCTGAAGACGCCCTCACCATTTTCTGGTTGTACTCGCCAGCCGGCAGCGAGCAACGGTGGATATCAGGAGAAGCCGCAAGAAAGGACGAAAAATGACCAGGTCAAAGGTCGCATCGAATCGTATCTGGTCCGAGGTCGGATACTCGCGCGCCGTGCGAGTCGGTCCTCTCATCGAAGTCGCAGGCACGGGCGCGGCTACCCCTGACGGGGAGATCCTGTTTCCAGGCGACCTATACCGGCAGACGCAAGAGGTCCTCAAGACGATCGTCGAAGCGATCGAACAACTCGGCGGAACCACCGCTGACGTGACACGCACCCGAGTGTTTGTAACCGACATCGATCGTTGGAAGGAAGCGGGTCGGGCCCACGGCGAAGTCTTTGGAGACGTCCAACCAGCAAGCGCATTCATGGAAGTCCAGCGACTACTCCACCCCGACATGCTCGTCGAAATCGAGGCCACGGCGTATGTCGAATAGCGCACTGCGCATCTCCGGGTGGCGGCCAAGTGACCGATCACGCTCCAATCGCCTGGGCGAACAAGCCTGAGACCTGCCTACAAGGCTTGCTCAGCTGCCATCACGCAAAACGCAGCAAGAATCCTTGCAGCCCGCTCGAGATCACCGACCGCAACGGACTCGTCACGCGAATGCAACTCAGCCAAGCGTCCTGGTCCCCAAGTGACCGCGTCAATACCAGCCGAGTTCACCAAATGTCGAACATCGCTCGAGTACGGAGTTCCGAAAAGAACCACGGGTTCGCCGAAAAACCCGAGCGCCTCTCGCATATAACCCACGATCGGTCGATCCTCTCCGACTTGAGCCGGTTCGAACGTGCCCTCCTCCAAGGAAACCGAGACCGACAATTCCGCTGTCGGCAACTCCAAGCGAAGAGCCGCCTCGGTTTCATCAACAACGAATTCCACCGACTCGCCCGGGATCATTCTGCGATCGACCAACAGGTCGCACCGACTCGGCACCATGCTCGGAATTGACCCTGCCCGCACAACCGTCGGCGTCCAGACCGGCCCGCCAAGCAGGGCATGTCTCCGACCGGCTTCAGCATTGAGCCGCTCCAATACCGCGAGCACCGAAGGCAGCTTTGACACGGGGTTATCGCCCAGGTCCGCCATCGATGTATGCGCTGCTCGTCCACCCAGGGAAATTTGAAGAGTCACAAGACCCCGCTGGGCAATTCCTAGCTTGAAATCTGTTGGCTCAAGCACCACGCCGAACGGCGCCAAAAAGCCAGCTCTAATCAAGTCCTCAGTCCCCGGCTCTCCGCGTTCCTCACCCATCGCGAAATGAAGAACAAGTCCTTCAGCGCCAATCGCAGAACGTGCGAGCCATTGCGCCACAGCAACCTGAACCGCCAAGCCACCCTTCATGTCGCAAGCCCCACGCCCATGCACCGCACCATTAGCGATGACCCCGGCAAAAGGATCGAACTCCCACAACTCAGCATCATCGACCGGCACCGTGTCAAGGTGACCGTTCAACAGAACCGTGCCCTCCGAATCTCGGTCCCCAAAGAACGCCCCAAGACTCGGACGCGTCTCGGACTCTCCGACCAATTCCGTCGAAAAGCCATATGTGTCGAGCTCGACACGAACAACATCTGCAAGATGGCGTTCAGGGTGTTGACCGTTGACCGAGGGTGTCGCGACAAACCTCGACGTCAACTCCGCCAAATAATCACCACTCAGGAGATGAGACTCCTCGACCTCGCTCCTCAAACTCCTGCCCATCACGTGCCGATCCTCGGTTCAAATCGCAGCTAAGGCGCCATCGATCGCGTCCAGAAGATCTTCAATATCCTCGATACCGGCCGAATACCGGATGAGACCTTCAGGAATGCCGAGGGCCTCCCGAGCTTCAGCTGAGACCTCGACATGGCTAGTAGTCGCAGGCGGTCCCACAGTTGTTTCCACAGCCCCGAGATTTGCGGCAGCGTGGGCATGGTCCAGATTGGCGATGAACCGAGCGACCGCGTCCGCTCCATCTGTGAGGCCGAAGCTCAGCAACCCGCCAAATCCGGACATTTGTTTGCGGGCGATTTGATGGAATGGATGCGACGGAAGACCTGGGTAGTTGACAACTGAGATTCTCGGGTCGTTTTCAAGATGTGTTGCGATGATCTGAGCGTTGGAGGACTGACGCTCGACACGCAAATGGAGTGTCTTCATCCCCCGAAGAAGTAGGTAGGCAGCCATCGGATTGAGCGCTGCTCCGTTTATCTCCCGGTATGCAAACACGCGCCGCACCAGATCGTCAGTCCCAACAACGACCCCTCCCAGGGCATCGGCGTGGCCTCCGAGGAACTTGGTGGCCGAGTGCACCACCAGGTCGACGCCGAGGCTTAAAGGCCTCTGATTGATGGGTGTCGCGACGGTGTTGTCGACGACGACCACGGCACCAACTTCTCGTCCCGCACGGCTGAGCCGTTCAATGTCCAGGACTTTCAGCGTCGGATTGGTTGGTGTCTCCAAGTAGACGAGATCACACCCGCTGCGGACGGTTGACTCCAGGAGACCATCGTCGGCTGTTTCAACGAGGGTGACGTCGATGCCGATCGCGGGAAGAAACTCAGTGAAGAGCCTATTGGTTCCCCCGTAGGTGTCCTTGATCGAAATGACCCGGTTGCCAGGGCGAAGCAGCGCATGCAAGGTGCACGAGATGGCAGCCATTCCCGAAGCGAATGAAGTCGCCGACTCACCACCTTCAAGTGCCCCGGCCTTCTGTTCGAACGCGTTAACAGTGGGATTGGTGTTACGTGAGTAGATGTAGCCCGCTTTGTCACCGCGGGCTACGGCCTGCCAATCGTCCAGGTCAGGATGACCAAATGCGACACTATGCACCACTGGAACCTGGGTGCTCCCACCTGGCCATGGTCCGTCCTCGCCGGCCCAAACCGACAATGTGCCTAGCCCTGTCATCGTGTTCCTGAAGTCTCGAGGTCCGAAACCCAGTCGGGACCCTCTAAGTAGGCGATCACCCAACGGACACTACGGATCAACGAATAGTGATGCAACAGTCAGATAGTGAAAAACAGTCTTGCAACCTGACTAGCGAAACCTCTACCTTCAGGCCATGCAGAAAGGCCACGCGACCTACTCGATCCGGTCTCTCGCCTGGAGAGGGCTTCGATCTGAATCATGGCCACGAGCCTGGACAGAGCCCGAGCTGAAGAAACGCTACGACGTGGTCATCATTGGAGCAGGCGTCCACGGTTTGGCTTGTGCGTATGACCTCGCACGGAACCATGGGATCACAAACGTCGCAGTGCTCGACAAGGGATACGTCGGTGGGGGCGGATCAGGTCGCAACACGGCGATCATCCGGTCCAACTACCTGACACCTGAAGGTGTTGCCTTTTATGACCGTTCACTTCGCCTCTACCAGGCGCTAGCCGTCGACCTGAACATGAATGTGATGTTCTCTAGGCGGGGTCACCTCACGTTG
>DATDCF010000103.1:0-9669 GCA_036524475.1 Acidimicrobiia bacterium
TGTCCGGGAAATGAAAAAGCCCCCGGACCGGGGGCGGGCGAGCATGGAGAGGATGCGTCGCCCTATGTGAGGAGAAGGAGGTCGGAGCGGTTCAGATAGGTCACGGGAGAGAGCTTAGCGGAAAAACCGCTGGCACAACACCGTCACCGCGTCGTGTTTCAACTCAACCCGAACCTGGGTACCGTGGTGCCATGGCTTTGAGTGTGCGTTACACGCGGTGATCCCGCCTTCGAAGAGGATCCAACATAGGAGCGGAACCCGATGGACATGAAGCTCGAACTCATTATCTTTGCCTGTATCCGACGTTGACCGGGCCAAAGACTTCTATGTCGACAAGGTTGGTTTCAAGGCCGACCACGACCAACGCGTCGACGACAATTTGCGATTTGTCCAATTGACTCCGCCCGGCTCAGCATGCTCGATCGCCCTTGGTGATGGTCTGTCCGAGTCGGAACCTGGTTCAGTCAAGGGCTTACAAGTCGTGGTCGCTGATATCGAAGAAACGCGACAGGCCCTGGAGGGAAGGGGGCTCGACGTCGGCGAAATCGTCGATTTGGAATGGGGACGTTTTCTATACTTCGCCGATCCGGACGGCAATGCATGGTCGATCCAACAGCTTCCTCAACGACCTTGAACCATTAGATCCTGACGGATCCCCTGTAGCGTCCTTTCTTGAGTTCCGGAATCGTCGAAGTTGCCCGGGGAAAGCCACTGTTTGAAACTTGCCCGAATCTCGGGCCAGTCGCCATCGACGATCGCATACCAGGCGGTGTCGCGGTTGCGCCCCTTGTAATGGGTGGCCTGGCGGAAGGTTCCCTCGTAGGTGAACCCGAGGCGCTCCGCCGCTCTCATCGAAGGTGCATTCAGGGCGTCGCATTTCCACTCGACCCGACGATATCCGCATTCGAAGGCATGATCGATCAAAAGGAAAATTGCTTCGGTAGTGGCGGTGCTGCGTTGAATCGACGAGTGAAATACGATCGACCCGATCTCGATCACTCCGCCCGGATTGTCGATCCGAAGATACGCCAGGAATCCCCGCACTCGATCGTCCACTTCCACGACGTAAGGAGACCAATCAGCGCGGTCCAGCATATCGATAACGATCGCTTCAACTTCCGCCGCGTCACCGAAAGGACCGAAACTCATATAGGTCCACAGAGAATCCGGTTCGTCTCCCAGCGCATCAAAAATCGACTGCCCGTCACCGAGGACCATGGGTTCCAGGGCCACATAATTGCCTTTCAAGACGACCGGTTCGAACGTGGATGGTGGGACCCAATCAGCCAGTCCGAATCCCACAGGCTGGCCGAGGCTATTAGTGACGCTCACGATTCGACTCTACCGCGGCTGCAGACCGCCGGGCCTCACCAACCGACAGTCCTCGTACCGGAGACCGGCGCCAATTAGATTTCGTGTGTGAACGATCCAGTTCGAGAACTATCCACGGATCGGCTCGTACTGGAGCCTCTGACCATCGACCATGCCGTCGAGATGGTTGATGTCCTCGGTGACGTTGAACTATACGAATTTATCGGTGGACTTCCCCCGGACCTGGGCGAACTCTCTGAACGCTACGGAGCTCAAGTCGCCGGAAGCCGTACTCGGGACGACGAGTGGTTGAACTGGATCCTACGACTCGGGCGTAGCGGGCCAGCGGTGGGATTCGTCCAGGCCACCATCACCGGCTCCACCGCTGATGTTGCCTGGGTGGTCGGAGTGAGATGGCAGGGGATGGGGTTTGCCGTGGAAGCCGCCTCCCGGATGATCGACTGGTTGACGGATCGGGGGGTGAACACTTTCACTGCCCACATTCACCCGGATCACAAGGCTTCACAAGGGGTTGCACGGTCTCTGAGTCTCGAGAACTCCGGTGAAGTCGACGAGGATGGTGAGGAGATCTGGCTCCTCCCGGTAATGCACGGGGAGGGCTGAATGGCCACCTGGAATCTCGACCCGGGGGTGACCCACCTGAATCATGGGTCCTTCGGCGCCACCCCCGTCGAGGTTCTCGCTGAACAGCAGCGGTGGCGCGACCTCATGGAGTCCAATCCGGTCTCCTTCATGCTCGAGACGTATCAGCCGGCATTGGAGGACTCCAGGGAAGCGATAGCCGGGTTCGTCGGGGCCGATAGTGGGGGAGTGGTTTTGGTTCCTAACGCCACTTACGGTGTTAACGCCGTGTTGCGATCGATGGAGGATCGCCTCGCCCCAGGCGCCGAGATCATCATCACCAACCATGGCTACAACGCCTGTAGCAACGCTGTTGAGGTGAGTGCCCGGAAGGTGGGTGCCGAGGTGGTCACCGTCGACATCCCGGTTCCTGTTCGCGATGAGGAATCGATCGTCTCCGCGATTCTGAATCGGGTGTCTGAGAAGACCGCTCTCGTCGTTCTGGACCATGTGACTTCGCCAACCGGGCTGATCTTCCCGGTCAAGGATGTCGTCGAATCTCTCGAGCCCGCCATCCCGGTTCTCGTCGACGGTGCCCATGCGCCCGGAATGATCCCTCTCGCCCTATCCAGCCTCGGGGCGTCGTTCTACACGGCCAATTGCCACAAATGGATGTGCGCCCCGAAGGGAACGGGATTCCTCTACGTTGCACCCCAGCACCGTGAAGCTACCTATGCCGCTGTCGTGAGCCATGGTTACAACGACGCCTGGCCGGGGGAACAGTCGCACTTCCAATCCCAGTTCGACTGGACGGGAACCCACGATCCCACCTCATGGTTCTCGATCGGAGCTGCCGTATCGGTCATGAATTCGCATCACCCTGACGGGTGGGATGGGATTCGATCGTCGAACCACCAATTGACCCTTCTCGGGCGCGACATGCTCACCCGGGCAGTGGGAACAGAAGTGTTGGCCCCGGAAAGCATGATCGGGTCGATCGCCTCGATCAGCATCTCCCCGCTCGATGGAACTTCTTCCGACATATTCGACCCTCTGATGATCGAACTCCGCCACAAATGGGCTATCGAAGTCCCGGTTTTCACCTGGCCGGACCGCAACCATCGTCTCATCAGGATCTCAGCCCAGCAATACAACAATTCGCACGATTATGAGCGATTGGCGGAGGCGCTCGTTGCCGAGCTCTGAGGCGTCGAGCGTGTTTTCTCGACGGAGACCCGGGCTCGGGCCAAGTCCGCCGGCCGGTCCTATCGTGGTTGATATGAAACCACCAGCCATACCGAATCGGGGGAGTGAGCTTGACCTCTTGCGTTCCTTCCTCAACTATCAGAGGGCTGTGTTGATAGACAAGGCGTCGGGGTTGACCGACCTCCAGCTCCACGCCCGTCTTCCCCCCTCGACTCTCACGCTCGGCGGGCTGATCAACCATATGGCATTGGTCGAGGACGATTGGTTCACCAGTGACTTCAAAGGTGACGACCTTCCGGATTTGTGGGCAAACGCTCCCTGGGACGACGACCGCGACTGGGAATTCACCAGCGCAAGAGACGTGCCGACAGAAGAGCTCTTCGAGCGATACACGTCTGCGATAGCGAGAAGTGAGGCAATCCTCGAAGGGGTTTCAGACCTGGACCAGCTGTCGGTCAAAGCCAGTAGCAAGGGGGAACATTGGTCGATGCGATGGATCCTGATTCATATGATCGAAGAAACGGCCCGCCATAGTGGTCACGCCGACCTGATCCGAGAATCGATCGACGGCTCGGTAGGCGATTTCCCGGTAGTTACCTAGGAGAATCCGGAGGCCAGTTCACATTCGTCGAGAAGATGCGTCAGGGGGCAGGGATCTCAATCGTGATCGGAGATCCCGCAATGTTGCCGGGAACGGTCATTTGGCCGCCGACAACCCATTTATTCCAGGATATGTCGAGATTTCCAGAGCTGGAGCCGGTGAAGGACACCGTTGCCACAACCGAGCCGGTGGTTCGATCCCATGTGGCCTTGCCGGAGACCGAGAGGTCGGAAACCCAGTTCAGCTTCTTCAAATGGAAGTCGATCAGATCGGATCCAACCGTTTTGAAGGTCCCGCCACGAAGCCCGACTCCGGTGTAGCCATAAGGCATGAAGGTATTTGCCCGGTTTAGATCCCGATACCAGGGCCTGGTGATACGAGGCGTCGAGGGTCAGCGTCCGAAGCCGATCGGGGTGCCGGAGGGCAAATGTCTGAGCGAGAAAGGTGCCGTACGAGTCGCCATAGAGGTCGATCTGGGGTATTCCGAGCGTGTCGAGGATGGCTGCCAGGTCGTCGGCGGCGAAGGCCGAGCCGTACAGGTCGCTGGCGCCGCCGAGTTGGCTGCCACACAGAGCGCTGTGGATGAATCCGTCGAAGTTGCCCACACTTTTGGGTCGATCGTCTCATGGTGATTAGTCACTTCGCGCATGTACAAATAGCTATGGCGGAAACTGGTACGGGGGGCTTCCGGGTCACTCGCTTGAATAGAACGGCAGAAGAAGGATCCTGTCTCCATCGAGAGACGAAGGTGACGACAACTGGTCGGCTCATCAGAATCGTCTGCGAATCGTGCGGACACATTGGCATCAGATCGTACGGGGGTCTGCATGGTCCGATCAGCCGCGATAGGTTTGCCCGAGAGGCTGACAAATCCGTGGACCAGATCGTCGATCTCACCAGCAGCGAATTCCAGATCGTCCTCGACGTTCGGTCCTACCGTACCCGGAGTGTGTTCGCCACCCAGGAGATCTACAGCCTCTAGCGTTGTTCGTTCCCTGAGATCAGGGGACACGACATTTACTGCAGCTCGGGTCTCAACTTGACATAACGTGGATTATGGGCGTTCCAGCCAATAAGAAACCAAAGGTACCCGGGATTCTGGAGCCTTACGCCCGTCTCGGGGTCACCTCGAATTCGGTCACGGCCGCCCGAAAAGCGTCGGGAACCGGGACCGGGCGGAGATGCCCTCTGTCCACAAATACGCAGACAATCTTTCCCAGCGCGACCACCGTGTCGTCTGGTTTTTTTGAGGTTTCGATCTGAAGAGTCATCGAGGTGTTCCCCAGTTTCTCGGCCGTTACCCTGGTTTCGAGGATGTCCCGAAGGGTTGCGGACGATTTGAAGTCGATCTCGAGTCGTGCCGTGACCACATCGATCCCGAGCTCGCTCAACGAGATCCCATCGTCCTCGAGTTCATCGAACCAGTCGGTCATGGCGTCATCCCAATATCGTGCATAGTTGCCATTGAAGACGATTCCTTGCGGGTCGCAGTCGGAGTAGCGGATCTTTTGGATTGTCGACATGAGCCGATTGTATTGGCGGGAACAGAAAGGATCGTGACGAGGTTGTAACTTGGGTATCCCCTTTGATAGAGAGGCTTTTTTATGTCCACAGTGACAGTTACCAAAGAGACGTTTGACGACATCGTCAAGGAGAATGACACCGTGATCCTCGACTTCTGGGCCGAGTGGTGTGGCCCCTGTCGCTCCTTTGCTCCGACCTTCGAGACCTTGTCTGAAGAGCACGCTGACATTGTGTTTGGCAAGGTCGACACCGAAGACCAGCAAGAGCTCGCTCAGGCGTTCAATATCCGCTCGATTCCGACACTCATGGTCTTCAAGGAGCAAGTAATCCTGTACTCACAGCCCGGTGCTCTGCCACGGGAAATGCTGGAAGATCTCATCGGTCAGGTCAAAAAGGTCGACATGGAAGAGGTCCGGGCCCAAATAGCGGCTGAGAGCAATGGTGATGGCCACGATCATGACCACGACCACGAGCATTCACACAGCTAGGTCTTAGACCTTCCTACCCGCACCCGACGACCAACGTCACGACCGATCCCTGGGGTTGGACCACGATTTTGGAGTCGATCTGGCAGTCCGAGTAGAGGGGATCCTCGGTGGTGAACCGACCCCGTTCCATTTCGTTGGGTTGGTGATCCCGCTCCTCTAACGCCCACTCCCCCGGCGGCTTCACGACTGCTGCAAGCGCTACCCCGTCAGCGACCAGGTAGGTGACTTGAGCAGCGCCGGTCGACCCGCCGGCGCGGCCAGCGGTCAACAACATCCCATCAACCTGGATACGCTCGGCCACGGCCTGCTCCCGCTCGAAGTTTGGATCGCACCACGTCTTCTGGATCGACCGATCGCAGTTGAGTGTGAGACCCAATCCGCTGACGATGAGAAAGCCCCCGAGTACGGTCATGACGATGGTGGTCCCCCGTAATTGCGGAAGCCTCCACCACGAGATCATCGTCCCGGCAAATCCCAGTACCAATGTGACCCAGCCGAGCCGTGCCCACGTGCGGGACGAACGCTGGTCGGCGGCAAGCCCGAGGACCATGACTGCCCCGATGATTGCCAGCGAGAGCAGGATGTATCGGCATCGCCTGTTATAGACGGGGTCGTTCTTCCGGTAGGCAAATAGCCCGTAGCCGCCGATGAGGACGCTCGACACGACCTGTAACCATTCGAGGGGTTTTGAACCGCCGGGGTTGACCACGAGGAGGATCGACCAGGCAAGGACAAACGCTGAAAAGACCATCAGAACCAGCGGTGATATGCGGGATCGATCCACGATGGAACGCTAGATGCTGGCAGGCACTAGGTGAATTGGCCGGTTCAGGAATTCCTCCACACCCGGATATCCAGAATCGGTGCCACACATGTCAATGGGGCGACATTCTGACAAACGCTCGAGGGTCGATCCCCTACCATCGGCCCTATGACAGTGATGGGATCGGTCTCCGATGACCTGGCGACCAATGGAATTGACCATTCCGTCATGGAATGCGATCCGGATTTTGCTGACACGGCCCAGTTCTGTGCTGCCTACGACATCCCCATGGAGAACTCTGCGAATTCCATCCTGGTCGCCTCGAAGAAGCCTGAAGGGTTGTACGCCTTATGTCTGGTACTCGCCACCACCCGACTCGACGTAAATGGGGTAGTGAGACGGAAGCTGGGCGCCCGCAAGGTGAGTTTTGCCAGCGCCGAGGACACGTTGCAGACAACCGGCCAGGCGATCGGTGGCGTAACCGTTTTCGGTGTGGCCGACGACCTCCCGATATGGGTCGACAGTCATGTCATCGAGCGAGACTGGGTGATTGTCGGGGCAGGAACCAGGACAGCCAAAATCAAAGTCGACCCGAAGATCTTCGCCGACCGCCCCCGATTCGAAGTAGTCGATGGTCTGGCCAACGCTCAATGAATGGACACAACCAAGTATGGCGATAACCGGAATACTTCAGATACACATCTCGAGCACGGATGTTCCTGCGGCCGTCGTGTTCTATCGGGACGTACTCGGGCTCGACTTCTTGTTTGAAGTCCCCGAACAGTCGATGGCTTTCTTCGACCTCGGCGGGACGCGTCTGTATATCGGGAGGCCGGAAAGCTCTGACTTCGAATCAGCCCCTCTGCTCTATTTGCGGGTCAGCGACATCGAGTCCGAGTACGACCGGCTGCTCGGCCATGACGTCGAGTTCCTCTCCGAGCCGCACAAGGTGCACGAGACCGCCACCTACGAGCTTTGGCTGGCCGACTTCAAGACTCCTGATGGTCACATCAATGTCCTAGCGGAGGAAAGACCGGTTTAGACGTCAACAGGTTAAGAAGGCTCCGACCCAGCGAATCGTCTATCTGTCGACTGGGTGGCCACGTTTCGACAGCGATTTCCGGACCAAGAACCAGTATCCAACCAGCCCGATAAGTGCGAATCCGAACCACTGGATTGCATAGGCCAGGTGATTCCCCATGTCATCAAACGACGGTGGCGGGAGGGCCACCGGCAGTTGGTTGCCTTCCGTGCCTTCCAACACCAGATACACCGGGTCGAGCGGGTAGTCCACCTGTTCCTGGATTCGAGAGATGTCGATGCGATTGAAAACGTCAAGGTTGCCGTCGGGAGAATCAATCGGTCCCAGGGCCGGACGTGTCTGACTGGGGTTGATCCAACCCACAATTGAAACTTCTCCGGCCGGCGGGTGGGCTTGTTCGACGGGTGGCGTGTCAAGCTCCAGTGGGACCCACCCACGATTTACCAGCACCGCTCCACCATTCTGCTTGACCAGCGGATCGATCACGTGGAAGCCGGCCTGTTCCTGGTAAACCTGGTTGCGGGTGAGGAACTCACCACTCACGTCGTATGTCCCGGTGGCGGTCGCCCGGCGATATCGCAGGCTCTCATAGTCGTCGCCGGCACCGGCCAGCAATAGGTCGAGATCTTCCGGCGGGGCCCGGTACCTGCTCATGGCAACCGCATTCTCCTGTTGCCTTGCCTCCAGCCTCCGCAACTGCCAGAAACCGAGATTGACGAAGACGACAGCGATGATCAGCACCCCGAGATGGGCCGTCATCCAACGCGGGGTGAACAACTGCTTCACCAGCAGACTCTATGCCGCCAGCGGTACCTCTTCATCATCGAGCAGAGCTTCAGCGGCTTCGAGGAGTGATGTGTGGGTGCTCCGGAATGCGACTGTTTTGACAGCGATGGTTTGGGCCAATCTGGCGTCAATCCTGTCGTTCTCGAGCAGGGCTCTGGCGATGTCGTCAGTCCAGTACCAGTACATGTGTTGACCTCCCATCGAATCGCAACCAGACAATTTCTCCCACAATAGACCTGCTGTCAAGGTCTAAAAAAGGCAATGAAACCGGAGGTTTGTGGTCGACCGGGATAAAACTGCCTACCGGTGCTGGGCTTTGAATGTCTACTCGCCGATGTCCTCGTTCCAAAGTTCGGGATGGGTCGAGATGAATTCCTGCATCATCGAGATACACCGGAGGTCGTCGAGCACGTACACCTCGACTCCGGCCGCTTCCAGCAGATGCTGGGGCCCGGCGAAGGTGGTCCGCTCCCCCACCACGACTGTGGATATTCCATAGAGAAGGATCGCCCCGGTACACATGGAACAGGGCGACAGTGTTGAGTAGATGGTTGCCCGCTGATATTCCGTCGACCTGAGACGACCAGCCTTCTCGAGACAATCCATCTCGGCATGAAGGACGACACTCCCCCGCTGGACTCGTTGGTTGTGCCCGCGTCCCACGATCTCGTCGTCGATGACCAGTACCGACCCGATCGGGATTCCGCCAGAATCCCGTCCCTTTTGGGCTTCGGCGACAGCGGCGTCCATGAATGTCTCCATAGACGAACCTTAGGGCTTGCGGTAAACGGACACATGCTGCCCCGAATCGGCAGAGAATGCCTTCCGGTCGTACCACTCGAATCGATGCTCGAGGACGAGTCCGGCAAGTTGTGCCATCAGATCGAGCTCGGCCGGCCAGGCGTATCGGATCGAAACCGGGAGGGTTCTCGTCGAGCCATCGGGATAGCTCCAGATGTGTTCTGAGTCGACCTTCTGCAAATGCGGGTGGTGGACTGAGATCTCGCTTTTCACCCCGCCGTCGGTACTCGCACCGAATTCGGATTCGTATCGATGGTTCTGGTCGAAGCGCTTCATGTCTGGCACAAAACATTCCACCACAAAGTGGCCGCCGGGTTCCAGATGGGCGGCAACACTCCGAAAACAGTCCACTTGTCTCTCCTGGCTCGAAATGGCAAAAATGGAATTGAAAGCAATGAAAATCAGCGGAAACACCCCGTTCACGGGGACCTCGACCATGTCGCCGAGGACTGCGGTAACAAGCCCGCCATCTGGCTTGGCAGCCAGCTGCTGCAACATTTCGTCCGAAAGGTCTACGCCAGTCATATCGACCCCGCGAAGGGCCAGCGGTATAGCTACACGCCCG
>DATDCF010000104.1:0-3108 GCA_036524475.1 Acidimicrobiia bacterium
ACTTCGTCAGAAACGAATGGTTCGCCGACATCTCTGAGAAGAACAAATCTCGGTCGGGCATGGCGTCGTTTTTTGTCGTGGTTCATTCCGTTGACGATGGCCCGGACTGTCACTGCCTCGGGAAGCTGCCAGGAGAGTCCGATGTGTTCGACGATGCCTTCCACCCGTTCCACTAGGTCATTGTGGGCATAACCCTTGAGGTGCGACAGTCTCGCCGCAGCCACCAATCCCATCGCGACGCCTTCCCCGTGATTCACTGCTCCGCCCGTTGAGTGCTCGATGCCATATCCAAAGGTGTGTCCGAGATTCAAAACTGTACGTCGTCCGGTCGTCTCGTACGGGTCCTCCTGGACTATTGAGATCTTGATTTGGATTGCCTGGGCTACCAGCGACTGAAGTCCCGCGAGCATGCCCGGTAGGAGGTCCTCGCTCTGCCAGTCGGCCTGTTCGATATGGTCCAAGAGGGTGCTGCTGGCCACGAGCCCATGCTTCACGACTTCCGCCAAGCCCGACGCGAAGTCCCTTCGGGGCAATGTCTGCAAGGTACCTACGTCGGCGAGGACACCCTTCGGTTGCTTGTAGAGCCCGACGAGATTGCGACCCTGGGGCACATCGAGCCCCACCTTGCCTCCAACGCTCGTGTCGACCATCGCGATCAGGTTTGTCGGACAATGAACCAGGTCCAGTCCTCTGAGATACGTGGCCGCTACGAATCCAGCGACGTCGCCGACAATGCTGGTCCCCAACGACACAGCGGTCGCCGACTTGTCGATCCCGGCATCAAACAGCTCCTGGTAGACAATCTCGACCGAAGACATCTTCTTATGGGCTCTCCCTGCGGGCAGAGCGACGACCAGATCCGCTTCGCCCAGGCTGGGTGCGTATAGGTCGCGGACAACTTCGTCGGTGATTACAACCATCGGTCCCTGGATCGAGGCGAGCTGACGTACAAAGGGAAGGATTCCGACACCAACCGTGTACCCGTAACCACCACCAGGACTCTCGATGTCGTAGGTGCTGTGCCCGTGCCAAAGGTTGGCCACTTCATCGGCGATATCCCGGGGTCCTCCATGATCCGTGATGAGCTGGGGAAACCGACCGTATTCATCCTGGCGTTCTGTCATCAGCTCGATGATCCGCTGTAATGGATCGTCGACCTTTAGCAACGGGCGATCCTTCCGGGACGGGTCGTTCGTCACCCGATGATGAATCTCGTCCGGGGTTGCCACCAGGCAGAAAATCCGGCCATTACGGCTCAGCTCATTGAAATTGGAACGGTCGAGGATCATACGTCCACCCGTGGCTATTACAAGGCCACCACGCTGCCCGAGTTCCTTGGCTATGACTCTCTCCATGTCGCGGAAGGCCGCTTCGCCCTGTGTTTCGAAGATGCGTGAAATTGGACCGTGGCGCTTCTCGATTAGTTCATCGGTATCGACAAACTCCATCCCGAGTTTCGTAGCCAATTCGTGGCCGACTGTTGTCTTTCCGGTTCCCATGAATCCGGTTAGGACGAGGTTGTGGTCCGGCCGCATACCCCCCAAATTACCGGATCACCGACGATGCGCGACATTCGCCCGATCAAAGACCTCGCCGGTAGCCCTACTGCTAGCCTCGAATCCAATGAGAAATGGCCGGGATTCGGGGTGAGCATTCTCCCCAAGAAGACCCGTGTGGCCATTGTCGGAGGTGGCCCTGCCGGCTCACTACTTGCCTATCTCCTCTTCCTTGAAGGCATCGAAAGCGTGATCCTCGAACTCAGGTCGCGCCTGCATGTTCTGGGGCGGGTTCGGGCCGGAGTGATCGAACATGGTTCGAGTGAGGTTCTCAGAGATATCGGCGTGGGTGAACGCATGGATCGGGAAGGATTTGTACACGACGGGGTGAATCTCGCCGTTTCCGACCGGCATCTCCGGGTCGATTTCAAGGCGCTCACCGGGAAACACGTAGTGATCTATGGCCAAACGGAACTCCAAAAGGATCTCTATGAAGCTATTGACGCTGCCGGCATCGCATTAATCGAGGAAGTCGAAGAATTCGTGCTCGAAAACATCACAGAATCGGCTCCACGGATCATCTTCAAAACCAACGGCCAAGAGTATTCCCTCGACTGTGATTTCGTTGTCGGTTGTGACGGTGTCCATGGGGTGACTTCTCAATACATTCCAACCTCAGTACGCGAGGATTTCGAGCGCATTTACCCGTTCGTGTGGGTAGGCATCCTGTCGGAGACCCCGCCTGTGCGAGAGGAGTTGGTGTACGCAAATCACAACGATGGTTTCGCTCTCTGTTCGATGCGAAACTCCAACCTCAGTCGCTATTACGTCCAAGGGAGTGCCGGAGACGGCCCGAACGACTGGCCCGACCACCGATTCTGGGAGGCTCTTGAGACGAGGCTCCCCGACGAGATTTCTGCCGACCTGGTGACCGGTCCTTCCATCGAAAAGATCGTGACACCACTTCGCAGCTCGGTTTCAGAGCCGCTCAGGCATGGGAGGCTCTTCCTCGCGGGTGATGCGGCCCATGTGGTACCTCCGACCGGTGCCAAGGGGCTCAATCTCGCCATTTCCGATGTGATTTACATGGCCGAGGCCCTCGGTGCCTTTTACAGGTCAGGTTCAGAGACAGGGTTAGATGGTTACTCCGCTCGAGCTCTCGCCAGAGTTTGGAAGGCTGTCCGCTTTTCATGGTGGATGACCAACGCGATGCACAGATTCCCCGGGATTAGTGACGGGTTCGATCGCAGGATGCAAAGAACAGAACTCGAAACCCTCTTCGACTCCGAAAGTGCACGGCGTAATCTCGCCGAGAACTACGTGGGCCTACCCCTTTGAATCGAGCGACAAATCTGAATTCGTTAGAGTCGATTTTCCGCATCGGAAGGACACTATGAGAAACGCACCACCCTTTCGTGCCGACCATGTCGGCAGTTTCTTGAGGCCAGCCGCGCTGATCGCCGCCCGCGACAACCGATCACGAGGTGACCTGTCACCGGAAGAGCTCAGGGAGATCGAGGACAAGTGCATCACCGAAGTTGTCCGCAAGCAGGAGGAAGTAGGTCTGACGGGTATCACGGATGGTGAGTTCCGCCGGTATATGTTCCATGTT
>DATDCF010000105.1:0-15929 GCA_036524475.1 Acidimicrobiia bacterium
CTACTGTCGGGCATAATTTGTCCCGGCGTCGAGTTCTAGCCGAGGAGGAGGTCCGATGGAACATCTGGATATGGCGTTGCTGTTGCTTCGGCTTTGGGTCGGGTCGGTCATGTTCCTCCACGGGATAAACCACGGTCGAAACCTCGAAGGCACCGCCCGTTGGTTCGATTCGGTGGGTTTCAAGCATGCCGACGCCAACGCCAGGCTCTCCTCGCTTGGAGAGATAGCAATTGGCCTCTCGATCGCTGCCGGACTCCTTACCTCGTTTGGCGCAGCCGGAGTGGCGGCGATCATGTTCGTTGCCTTCTGGTCGATCCACCGATTCGCCGGATTCTTTGTCTTCCATCGCCCCGATGAGGGTTATGAGTACGTGGTGACACTGGCGGTGGTAGGTCTCGCCCTCGCTTTGGTCGGGCCCGGGTCTCTGTCTGTCGACCACGTAGTTGGAATCGCCGACGATCTCGATGGACTGGTCGGCGGCGCTATTTTCGCAGGCGGGTTGATTGCCGGATATCTTCAAACTGTCGTGCTCTGGGAAAGGCCGAAAAAGGAGGGCACCGGGTGAGCGTCGAACTGTGGGCTTCGTTGCCCGGATCTTTTGTCACATCGAGAAATCATCTCCATCAGATTGCCTTTTTCGCGATCAGTCCTGCTCGATTCGACGAGGTAGGACGAATGGGGCTATCGCCGACAGATGCCGGGTTCGGAACCCCGGAATTCAACGGGAAGGTAGCCAGGGTAGAAGGAGACCTCCTGGTCTTGGAGAACGATGGCAACATCGCCACTCAGTCGATTTCGGATGTACGGTCGGCCGCGGAGTTCTTCACAGATGGCTACCGGGAGGTCTGGTTCGATGACTTCCACGACCCGCTCACCCCGTTCGACCCCGACACGATGTTGTCGGTTGATGAAGGCGACACAGCTCTGATCGGCGCATGGTTTTCGTTTGGATTTTCGGTCCTCAACAAGCTCAGGCGCTCGGGCGACGGGGACGACGACATCTCCGCGGCGCAAATTTGGCCCGAGCACTTTGATGCCGCGGCCGAGCTCGGCCCGGCCGACGCCGGCCGGAGGGCGAGTTATGGGGCCTCACCGGGTGACGCCGGCGTCGCCGAGCCTTATCTCTACGTGGCCCCATGGGGTGAATTCGACAAAGGGGATCCGTACTGGAATGCGTCCAGCTTCGGAGGTTCGATCCTCACCCACGGAGAACTGCGGCGATCCGATGATCCCGAATCGGAGGCGTACGACTTCCTCAGGACTGGCTATGAGAGGCTTCGCTCCTAGCCCAGCTGCGAACGGAGCTGCTCGACGAGCCCGTCGGCGGCCGCCATGACTATCCGTATCGTCTCCTCGTACCCTTCCGTCGGGCCCCCCCACGGGTCGGGGATTTCCGTCTCATTGGTATTCGGGTCGAAGGTGCGAAAGAGTCGGATCTTGGCTTGAGCTTCCTTGGTCGGCGCCATGGCCACCAGCTCGTTTCGGTTCGTTTCGTCCATTGCGAGGACGATGTCGAACCGGTCGAAGTCGACCGTATTGAGTTTCCTCGCCCGCCCTGTCAACACCAGACCGGCCCTGGCTCCCGCGGCTACCGACTCCGGGTGTGGAGGGTCGCCGACGTGCCACGACCCTGTCCCGGCAGAGTCGACCTCGATCTCGAGACCTTCCCGGTCGGCTGCCGCCCGTATCGCCGCCTCCGCCGCTGGGGATCGACAAATATTGCCGAGGCATACACAGAGGATCTTCACCTGATGACGCTGCCAACCCGCTCCTGCGCCATTGTCAGGTAGTCGGCATCGGTGTCGAAGCCGACATAGTGGCGATCGGCTTCAAGGGCGGCCACGGCGGTCGTGCCCGATCCGATGAATGGGTCGAGGACGAGGTCGGATCGATAGGTATACAGATCTATCAGCCTCCGCGGCAATGCGATCGGGAACGGCGCCGGATGGCCGATCTTCCGGGCGCTTTCCGGCGGGATCGTCCACACGTCGAGTGTCGCTTCCAGGAACTCTGCCGCCTCGATGGTGGGTTCGTAAGGCAGTTTCTGTCGTTCCCGTTCGCTTCGTGTGATGGCGCGGTCAAAGCGACCTTTGGAGGCCACCACCACCCTCTCGGTGGTGTCCCGTAGGACAGGATTCTGAGGGGACATGTATGAGCCCCAGGCGCAGGATCCCCCCGCGCCTTTGGCTTTCTGCCAGATGATCTCGCCGCGTAACAGCATTCCCAGATGGTCCTGGAGAATCGAAATCACGTCAGCCGATAGTGATCGGTACGGCTTACGCCCCAGATTGGCGACGTTGACCGCGATCCGGCCGCCTGGCTCCAATTTCTGGAGACAGACTTCGAAAACGTCGGTCAGCATCTCCAGATAGTCCACGTAGGTGGTCGGGACCTGCTCGGCGGACAGGTCGGCCTCGTACTCCTTGCCGACGAAGTAGGGAGGGGAAGTGACGACGAGGGCGACCGAGTTGTCGGCAACCTGCTCCGGGGTCATGTGGCGGGCATCACCATGGAACAGGGCATCCACCGCAGCGGGAGCTGTCACTCGGTCATCACTGGAGATCTGCGGGGGCGTGAACCGCTCATAGAACGGCCCGGAATCGTGCGATTCGCGTTTTCCGGATCCGAAATCCGAGGTGACAGTGGCCAGTCTGTGGCGGGGCATTACCATGAAGTTACCGGCTTCGACCCGCCGAGATGGGGATCATCGCTGCGCTCGCGCTACGCTTGCTAGAGCAAGCACCACCTCGTGGCTCTGAACAAGATGGACGAAAATTCGCAACTCGAAACCGTTTCGATCCCCCTCGGTGGTGGGCTCGCCGCCGATGTCAGGCCACTTATGCCAGGTGATACTTCGCTGCTGGAAGCGGGCTTTGAGAATTTGTCCCACTCCTCGCGATTTGCCCGCTTCGGCATGGGGATGGACCACCTGTCCAAACAGGAGTTGCGATACCTGACGGATGTTGACCAGCATCATCATGTGGCGTGGGGTGCATTGATCGCCGGCGAGGCCGCCGGTGTCGCCCGCTATCTCGTTCTACCTGATGACGTAAGTGCCGAGATTGCAGTGACGGTAGTTGACCGGTTTCAGCGTCTCGGCCTGGGGAGGCAGTTGTTCCAGGCACTGGTAGCCGTCGCCCGACACGACGGCCTCGCGGCATTTCGATTCGAGGTCGACCCTTCGAATGAGCCGGTTCATTGGTTTATGCGCGACATCGCCGGTGGCTATCCCGAACCCGGTAATTCGCTGGGCGAGGTCAGCATTGTCAATCTGCCCGAGGGCGAAATGGATCGACAGTTGGTCGAAATGATGGACAGCTATCGTCAGCCCAGGGGTGATTGACCCTCAGCGGTTTCTTCGAGTTCCAGCGCGGCCGAGTTGATGCAATAGCGCATACCGGTAGGCCTTGGCCCGTCGTTGAAGAGGTGGCCGAGGTGGCCGTCGCAATTGGCGCAACGGACTTCGGTCCTGACCATTCCGAACTCCCGATCTTCGACCTCGGTGACCTTTTCGGGGTCGAGGGCTTGGTAGAAGCTCGGCCAACCGGACCCCGACTCGTATTTGGCATCGCTCGAGAACAACTCTGTCCCGCAGCCGGCGCACTTATAACTGCCCGGCGTCTTGGTGTTGTAGTACTTCCCCGTAAAGGCACGTTCGGTGCCTGATTGGCGGAGTACCTGGTATTGCTCGGGATTTAGCCGCTTCCGCCACTCCTCTTCGGTTTGGGGCATATCGGTTTTTGAAAGCTCTGACATTTCTCGGTTCCTTTCCGGAGGCCTATTTTCGGGCCAGACCACCATTATGGACGTGTGTTTCTAAACGGTCGATAAATACTGCTTGTGCAGGGTTGAGCTTCCTACGGGCGTCGTCGGGGAGAAACCAATCGACCCGATCAATCTCGGGATAGGTCTGATTTCCCATCTCAAAGTGGCCAGGGACGAGTCGGGCCGGGTCGAATTCGGCTTCGATGGCCCAGGCGATCACCTGCTTCTTAGACCGAAGTGTGGTCTCGCCGAGCGGGGTCCATTTGCCTTCGGGAACGGTCCAACCTGTTTCCTCGGAGAATTCTCGGGCTGCAGCAGTCATGTCGTCTTCGCCCTCCTTGACCAGTCCTTTGAGAAGTGACCATGAACCCTCATCTCGATGTGCGAACCAGGGCCCGCCCGGATGTCCGATCAACACCTCGAGGGTTCCACGAATACGAAATGGGAGAAGACCTGCAGATCTCACACCCTTCGACATTACGCTCTCCCTGTGACGGTCATGACTGCATCCACGCCTGCATCCAACCAGTTTGTTATCACTCCGCTTCCAGATTTTCGGCTCGGGGTCTCAGAACCGCTCCCCGTCGGGTTGAAACGACTGACGACAAACGAACTCGCCAATGCAGCCTCGCGCTTCTACGACGGTGAGGAGGCGTTTGCGACTGCTGTGCACGGGGCGAGGAAGTCGACCAAGCGAGTCCGCGCCGTCCTCCGACTGGTGAGGTCAGATCTTGGTAAGAAGGTCTACGCATATGAGTACAACGAGATGCGTGCTGTCTCACGCCGGATCGCTTCCGTACGGGACTCGTTTGTGGCTGTGGAATGTATCGACACCCTTGATCGGCTCTATGGCCACCTTCTCGCCGATGGGATGCTGGAAGAAACCCGACAGAATTTGGACCTCAAGCGGCGAAATGTCGAGTTACGCGCAATGGAAGACCCCGAACTCGTACTGTCGGTCGTGGAAACTTTCGAACGGGCTCACGGCCGCTACGCCAACTGGCCAATAGATCAATCGTCACGTCCTGTCTATGGAAGCGGAGTTCGCGACGAGTTTGCCGCCATCAGGCCGGGGTTGAAACAGTCGTACCGGCGCGGGCGGAATCGGATGGTGCGGGCGTACTCCGACCCCACAGTTGTGAAATTTCACGAGTGGAGGCGAAGCGTGAAATATCTCCGCCATCAGATGGAGATATTGACCCCGCTGTGGCCGGAGGTCGTGGTCGGTATGGCAGTCACGCTGGAGCGGGTCGGTGAGATCCTGGGCCAGGACCACGACCTCGCCATGCTGACCCAAAGACTGGCGGCCGACCCGTCGCTGTGTCCCGACCCGGCTTTGCGATCCTTGATTCTCGCCATCGCAAACCAGCGACGTTCCGACTTACAAACTGCGGCGCGGATCCTGGGCAGGCGAGTCTTCGCGGAGAGGCCGGATGCGATAACCGGCAGGTATGAGGTCTACTGGGAGTCCCGCGACTCCGACGCAGTGGCCGCTCTCGAATTGATAAATCTCTAGGACCCATACCTGTTCCTCCGGTCTTTCTGTTCTCCCGGAGGGACGACGGGTGGAGGGAATCCTTCGGATTCCTACGGAATTGCTTCGCAACTTCCAAGGTTCCCTGCGGGTCCGGGAGGACCCGGAGGTAAGGGGGGCTCTAAGGCACGCGTTCTGATCTGACGCGAGTCGGACACCCCCATACCGCCGAGCAAGCTCGGCGGAGCCTTCCCCCATGCGGGCTGCGCCCTTTTTGGGGGGACAGTTGAACGTGGCTGCGTTATGAGAGGAGAGTTAGGGGGGACAGTTGAGCGCCGGAATCAATCGGAGACCACCGTTGTTGGAACACGTGTCCCCGAAAACAGGAATCCGAATGTCCAATGAGTGATTCAGGCCGTATCCGTGTCGAACCTTCCCGGAAAAGGGTCAGGGCAATTCTCGGCGGTGAGGTCATCGTCGACTCCACGAGACCGCTATTGGTTTGGGAGATTCCCTACTACCCGACTTATTACTTTCCCAGGGCCGACGTCAACATCGACGCACTGGTTGACTCGGGGGATATCAAGAAGAGCCCGAGCCGCGGTTCCGCCACTTTGTATCGGGTGAAAGCGGGTGGCCAGGAAGGCAGCGCGTATGCATATCTCGACCCCAACATCGAGGAGTTGGCCGGCCATGTTGCCTTTGTTTGGTCTTCTATGGACCACTGGTTTGAAGAGGACGAAGAAGTGTTCACTCACCCACGAGACCCTTACACCCGGGTGGACATCCTCCCATCGAGTCGACGGGTTCGGGTTGAAATCGACGGTGTCACAGTTGCCGATACGACAAATGCCTCGTTCCTATTCGAGACCCATCTTCCGACCCGGTATTACATCCCGAAAACAGACGTGCGTTTGGACCTCTTGACCCCGACGGATTTGGCGACCGACTGTCCCTACAAGGGGCAGGCGAGGTATTGGAGTGCGACGGTCAACGGCGCGGTCCATGAGAACGTGGTCTGGGGATACGACGCACCGTTCCCGGAGTCGCAGAAAATCCTCGGGCTGGTTTCCTTCTACAACGAGAAGCTCGAAATTTATGTCGACGAGGTTCTCGAGGAACGGCCCAAGACCAAGTTCAGCTGAGTCGGATCGAGTAACCTGTCTCTCGCTCGGAGATTTCCCAAAGCTCCCGGATGGCATTGTGCAATCCGATTTGCCGAATTATCGGGCGCCGCACTGCTGGGCCGCTGACACCGAAACGCGGGGCGTACAGCTGCCCGCCTTTTGCCGTGTTGTCGGTCGCAGCTCGGATTTGGGGCATTGCACCGAGCGACGGACTCATTCCGAAGAGCCTTGCCATGAAGTGCCAGAATTCCCCCGAACCCTTTGCCCCCACCCTGGCGGACTGTATTGGCCTGTAGATCTGTGTTGGTGAGGCCGGGATGAGCCAGCAGGCTCGCAGCCGCCACCCTGCTGGCGTCGAACTGGCTCTGCAGGCCTAAAGCGAAGTGGTAGTTGGCCAGTTTGGCTTGCCCGTATGCCCGCCACGGGCTGTACCGACCTTTGAGGTGAGGATTTCCAGGGTCCGCTGGTTTTGAGAGAAGGCGGGCAAAGCTCGTAACCGTGACCACCCGTGATCGGCCGGAGCGGAGCAATCCCGGCCAAAGCTGGGGCCGTCAACGCCCCAGTGGCCGAGGTGGTTGACGCCGAACTGCATCTCGAAGCCGTCTTTCGTCCTGCTCTCCGGCACCGCCATCAGTCCGGCGTTGTTGATAAGGATCAATGGAATGGTGCGACGAATTGATCGCATTGCACGCAGCCCCGACTGAATCGAGTGACGCAAGGTCGAGCTCGACTATCTCCAGCGAGGAGTCAGGATGGCTCGAACGGATGGCGGCAAGCGCCGAGGACGCTTTTTCTTGATCGCGGGCGGCCATGACGACATGAGCGTGCGCTCCGGCCAGAGCTCTCGCAGTTTCCAGGCCGAGCCCGCCATTGGCCCCGGTTATTACCACAGTCCGCCCGGTGAGGTCGGGGATGTCTGTCGTAGCCCACGTCATTGTGGCGCCAAGCTCTCGACCGAGATGACGCTACGCCTGGGAGTAGACCATCCCCACTCGCTTCTCGAACTTCTCGGCCTGGAGGAGGAGCTGATCGGGGATCGCCATGATCTTCTCCTGAAACTCCGCCGCGGCCGGCCTGAGATCGGTGAGCTCGGCGATCTTCCAGTCCTTTATCAAGGGAAGAACGACGCGATCGCGGTGTATCCGGAGGTTATAGACACCGGCCTTGGCGACTTCGATAGAACGTCTTAGGAAGTTGGGCATCGCAACACCAGGCATCTGGAAATTGGTGAAGGTGGTGTAAATGCCCTCGAGCACGGTCGACGGACTCTGATCGAGCATCGCCTGCATTACGCCTTTGTAGAAGATGTAGTGATGGTTCTCATCGGCAGCGATGTTCTTCATTAGTTCGTACGCCGCAGGGTCATCGGTGATCTTGCCGGCATTTCGGTGGCTAACCCGTGTCGCCAACTCCTGCGCTGCGGTATATGCGAATATTTCGGTGGGATCGCTGTACGAAGGCTGGTACCCATTGATGACAGTGGCCATGCGATCGTCTTCGAGTTCGACGGGGTCGCAGTTCCGCGATGTCAGTAGATAGCTCCTGATTCCGATCGCATGTTGACCCTCCTCCGCGGTCCAGAGGTGGTTCCACTTCTTGAAAGCCGAGGTGTCAGGCATGTACTTCTCGATCAACGAGTGGTAGTAGGGAAGATTGTCCTCGGTGAGCAAATTGAGGACCAGGGAGGTGCGGGCGTTCTCCGAGATGGTGCATTGCGATACATCCCAGGGTTTATCACGGAAGCTTTCGCCCCGCTCCCAGGGGACGATGTCGTGGAAATACCAATGGGCACGCCGGGCATTGTGCTCCTCCATCAGTTTCTCTACATGAGTGTCGATCGATTCGACCAGTTCAAATTTTTCGTTTTTCGCCAATGGAGAATTCCTCGTCGCTTATGGGTTAGACGGTAGTCGGCGGACATGGTTACCCCCTAAATTCAGCGACCTTCAAAGCTGCCCGGTGTCGACCTTCTGCGTTGTCGCGTGGAGATATTCGGGGTTGTCGTACCGGGAGAGGAGGAACTCCTCGGCGTACTCCGGAAGGTCAGATTCGGTTATGTGGGCGGCCACGAGATCGGCGGCACCTGCCGCCACCATCACCCCAAACCCTGAGTAGCCACAGGCAAGAAAGTATCCGTCCGGCCCGGCGGGCCCGAGCAAGGGGCGGTTCTCCGGGGTTTTGGTGTAATAGCCGCCATCGACAGTGGCCTGTGGCAGTCCGTCTAGATACTGCGAAAAACCGGGGACCATCGTCGTCAAGCCTCTGATCACGACTTCGGGGTAGAGGTCGTCGGCGGGCAGCGGCCATGATGGCTGCCGAACGTCACCGTGATACTCCCATAGGCCCAGGAAGTAGTTCGAGCCGGCGCCACCTTCGGGACGACCATGACAGAAGACAGGCATCTCGCCCAGGAGGTCATCCCGACCTTCCGCAGCAAGAGCCTCTGCTTCTTCCTCAGACCACGCGATGTGTTGTGTATCGCTCCAGATGATCATCGGTGCCTCGCGGGGAACGACCTGTCTATGTTCCCGGTAGGCCACCTTGAGATGAACCTCGGATCGCAGGGGGAGTTCGATCCCAACCATCTCACCGACTCCAGCAGCCAGAGGCCCCGCGGCATTCACCACCGCGGCACACTCGATGTGGCTGCCGTCGGCGAGCTCGACTCCGCTGATTCGGCCACGGACGGTTCGAATCGCGGCGACCCGGCCCGGCACGTGGGATAGCCCGTGTTCCTTCGCCTCCTCGACCATCCACGCTCCCAGCTGTTGTGCGCTGAACCATCCGGCCCGACGGACATGTATCGCTCCCACCGCCCGCTCGGTGACATATGGGAAGTGTGCCCGCACGAGTGACCCGTCT
This sequence comes from Acidimicrobiia bacterium, assembly GCA_036524475.1. Taxonomy (GTDB): domain Bacteria; phylum Actinomycetota; class Acidimicrobiia; order Spongiisociales; family ZC4RG35; genus MA-ANB-1. The sequence goes on from DATDCF010000105.1 coordinate 9,229, forward strand.
TCGAAAATGTCAACACCATCGGGCTGGTGTTGGTAACCGTGCGGCGGTGCGGCCCGATACTCCATGGGCCCCGGATGGATGCGCACGGGGCCGCCTCCGAAGCCCGAGGTTCGATTCGCCTGCTCCACCCACTCGTCTCGTCTGTTGACATCGGCAGTGACGAAGAGGTAGCCACGCCGGTTGAGGCCAAATAAATTGTTGGTCCGACTTGCAAACTCCTCGAGGAGATCGATGGAGCGGTTCATCAATGCGACCATGGGCTGGTTCGGCCACCAATTGCGGTAGCACTCCGTCGACTTGTCCGATGTCAGGGTGAGTGGTGGCATCGGGTCGATCAGAGTGACCTCGCTCATGCCGTGGTGGGTGGTGAGACGATGTGCCAGGGAAACTCCTGCTATCCCCGCTCCGATGACGACGACCCGTTCGGTCAACTCCTAGCCCCCGAGAAAATCTTGGACCTTGAGCGCAATCGATTCTGGTGTGAACCCGAATTGTTCGGCGAGCACATTGTCCGGTGCGGATGCGCCGAAGTGGTCGATACCGATGCTGAGCCCTTCGCTCCCGACGATCTGCGACCATCCGAATGTCGCGGCGGCCTCGATGGACACTCTTGGTGATGTACCCAGAGTGGCTTTCTGATATTCCGGACCCTGGAGGTGGAAAAGCTCCCAGCAGGGGAGACTCACAACCCGCGCCGAGATACCGGAATCGTCGAGAACGGCAGCAGCGCCCAGCGCCGCAGGAACTTCTGACCCGGTCGCGATCAGGGTGACGTCTGTGCCGTCCTTGACGATGTATCCGCCACGGCCAACGCCACCGGATACGGGCTCGAGAGTTGGTATTCCCTGTCGGGAGAGGATCAGGGCGACCGGGCCGTCGTGACGGTTTAGCGCGATATTCCAGGCCTGGACGACTTCATTGGCATCGGCGGGTCGGATCACCCACAGGTCGGGCATCGCCCTGAGCGACGCCAGATGCTCGATGGGTTGATGGGTTGGCCCATCTTCGCCGAGGAATACCGAGTCGTGGGTGTATACCCAGATCGACCTTGCCTTCATCAGGGCTGAGAGGCGGACTGCCGGGCGCATGTAGTCACTGAAAACAAAGAAGGTCGCACCGTATGGTCTGAGGCCACCGTGGACGGCGATCCCGTTGGTGATGGTCCCCATCGCATGCTCCCGGATTCCAAAGGCGATATCTCGTGCGCCGCGGTCGGTTTTTGAGAACAGCCTCGAGCTGTCGATGACGGTCTTGGTCGACCCCACCAGGTCGGCTGCGCCGCCGATGAGTCCTGGCACCTTCTCGGCCATTTCCGGGAAGAGTTTTCCCGACGACGCCCGGGTGGCCATCTCTAAACCGACGTCAAATCCAGGCCCGTCGATGCGAACCTCGTCCCGAGAACGGAGTTGATCCCATAGTTGTCGAGTCTCGTCGTCTGCTCCGGACAACCGGCCTGTCCATGACTGGTGGGCGAGACGACCCCGCTCCATCGCGCCGGCGAAGAATTCGTAAACCGTCGCGTCTACAAGAAAGGCGGGCTCCGTTGGATATCCCATACCCTCCTTGGCCATCTCGATCTCGTCGTTGCCCAACGGCGATCCATGCGCTTCTGAGGTGTCTTGAGCGTTGGGGGCACCGTGAGCGATATGCGTCTTGCAGATGATCATCGAGGGACGATCGGTTTCGGCGATTGCCTGCTCCGTGGCCTCGGCGATGGCCAGCCGGTCGTGGCCGTCGATTGTGGCGACATGCCATCGCTGGGCGGCAAATCTCGCCGCGACGTCTTCGCTGAATGTTATATCGGTCGATCCGTCGATTGAAATGTTGTTGTCGTCGTAGAAGTAGATCAGCTTTCCCAATGCGAGGTGGCCGGCGAGGGAGGCCGCCTCGGCACTCACCCCTTCCATGAGATCCCCGTCAGAAACAAAGCCATAGGTGCGATGGTCGACCAGATCTTCGCCGAGGCGGGCCCGGAGATGCTCTTCGGCGATCGCCATCCCGACCCCGGTTCCGAAGCCCTGGCCGAGGGGGCCTGTAGTCATTTCGATTCCGATGGCTTGATCGATCTCCGGGTGGCCGGCCGTGTGCGAGCCCCACTGCCGGAAGTTCTCGATGTCTTCGAGGCTCACAGGAAAGCCAGACAGGTGAAGCAAGGAGTACAGGAGCATCGAACCGTGTCCGTTGGATACGACGAACCTGTCTCTATCGGGCCATTCGGGATGATCGGGGTCGACCGTTAGAAACCGACTCCACAGGGTTACCGCGATATCGGCCATCCCCATGGGCATCCCCGGATGGCCACTGTTTGCCTTCTGGACTGCATCCATGGCAAGGGATTTGATCGTATTTACTGCGAGTTGTTCGCTACTGATTTCAGACATCGACACCGAGGGTAACGGATTGCTCTCCGTGGACTGACTCCCCAATCCGGGTCATGAGGGCTGACACATCCGGCACGGGCTCCCTCCCGCCTCGACGGCTTTCTCCACGGAGGCAAAGTCCACCACATTCCCGGACTGGGAGGCCCGGATCACATGACATGTGGGAAAGCAATACACCCCTGTGGACGTGTCGCCTTGCACCCGAACATTGTGGCTGGCGAGATCCTCGAGCCGGCCGGGCTCGGCACCCTCGTGGGTGAGCAACTCCCACTTCTGATGCGGTCCGCCCAGTGAATATGCGCCGATGTGACCGTCCGACCGGACAACCCGATGGCAAGGGATGATCAAAGGAACCGGGTTACGGGCCATCGTCGAGCCAACCGCTCGGGCCGCGCCGGGTTTGCCCACCTGACGGGCCAGCCAGCCGTACGGTCTCACCTCGCCGCGAGGGATGGCGGCCGCCTCAAGGAGTACCTGGCTCTGGAACGCGGTGACCGAGCGGAGGTCAACGGGCAATTGTCCCGGCGAACCCGCTTCGATTCGCTGCGGGATCAGATGCGCCCAATTCTTCGGCGCTTGGGCACGAATCAAGCGGCGGGCGAATCGTTGTCCGAAATACGTGGCGTAATCTTCTTCTGCAAGGGTGACTGCAGAAACCCCAGCTGGGTTGAATGCCACCACCACCTTCCCAACGGGCGAATCGTAGAAGTCGTAGCCGTCGGCCAGACCTGTTCCCAGGGCAGTGGCCTCCGAAATCGAATCAGGCGCCCGGTCCCCGAGTAGCGATGACAGTCGTTGTTCAATGTTCATTTTCTGCCTCCATGATCTGGCGGAGTTTGTTGACTCCCCGATGTATGTCTGCCTTGCATGTTCCCTGTGGCCGACCCGTGGCCACCGCGATCTCGGATATGTCCATGCCGACGACATGACGGAGCACTACGGCTTCCCGTTGCGCCTTGGGGAGTCGATTCAGGCGGTCTTGCCAGGCAGCGAGATCGGGTGGGTCTGGGTCGAAATCGATCGGTTCGGATGTTGCCTCGACCAGGGTGGGCCGTCTGGTGCGATCGCGCAGATGGTTGCGGCCCAGATTGAGAGCGATCGTCCATAGCCACGGGTGGACCCTCAATGAGCGGATCCTTTCGGGCTGGTAAACCTGCAATGCCCGATATGCCCTGATCAGCGCTTCCTGCGTGAGATCCTCGGCGTAGTGGGCGTCGCCGGTCAGTCGGCGGAGTCCCCAAAACAATCGCGTGCTCACGTCCTCGACCAGAAGGGGAAAGGCGTCGTCGAGATTCAGGCTCAGTGCCTCAGCTAGGTCATCCATCGACATGAAGAACACCGGGTGGGAGTAGTTGGTTGCAGAGAAGTGGGATGGGCATTGAGGAAGTGGACGGTAACCCTGCATAATGGACGTCGTGACGGCCACAGGAACCATTATTCAAGCCCGGCAGGCAGCGGAAACCGGTGACAGTCTTGCCGGCACCGGATTCTGGAGATTGGTGACTGAGATCAAACGTGACGACTCCCTCCACCGCCATATCGACGCCGTGGCCGAAATCGATCAGATCGCTTTCAAGAATTGGGCCGTGTTGGTAGCTCCGCTTTGGTTGGGAACGACACTGATGGTGGCTGGAACCGTTTTTGGCTTGCTCTTGGTTTGGCTCGCCTATCCGATTGAAGGGTACTGGTCCGGAATCTGGCTCCTCGCAGGAACCGGTGTTTTGTTGGTGACGACTCATGGGCTGGCTCACCTGGTGGTGGGCCAGATACTCGGCATCCGCTTCACAGCTTGGTTCATCGGGACTTTCGCCCGACCCCAGCCCGGGGTCAAGACCGATTACTCGACCTATCTGAGGGCGCCGGCCGTTTCGAGGGCTTGGATGCATGCCTCCGGGGCGATTCTCACCAAGACCATCCCTTTCCTGATGCTCGGCGTCGGGATAGCCGCCGATGCGCCCGTGTGGTCGTTGTGGGCCCTCGTAGTGATCGCGCTGATTGAGATTGCAACGGATGTGTTCTGGTCGACATCGGCCTCCGACTGGAAGAAGTTCAAACGCGAAATGGCCTTCACTCAATCCTCCTGATCGAAGTTCGGGATCGATCCGTCGCTGCGGTGTAGGTCCTCATGTTGTCGGATCAGGTCTTGAAACAGCTCCGGATTTCTCTCGTCGACGCCGATCAGGTGTCGTGTCGTCGGGCCGTCGCCAGTGTCGAAACTCCTGGCCCTCGCCAGAGTGGCGGCCGATGCGTCGTCAATTCGACGGTGTTGGGCGAGATGCTCCTCCCATGAGCCTATTTCAAAGATCTCCACGATTCTCAGTGGATCGGCAGCGGTCCTGGTGAGCTGCCAGCGGTAGGCACCCGTGCTGAGCCGGATCAGACGCACCTCGTTCATGAGGGCCGTGAACTCGTTGAGGTCGTGATGCGCTATCTGCCAGGCGTTCAGCACCACGACAGGACCTCCGGCCACTGTCGTTTCATGAGCCGGCGATGATCCCTCGGAGAACTCCGGTGACTCCACGTCGAGCAGTGACGGCACCCTGAATCGTGGCGAGATGGCCCCGATTAATACAGATGCCGCCGACATCGTGGCGATCGCAGTCGTTGTGCTCGTCGCGTCGGCGAGTATTCCGGCGAGAATCGAGCCAATCGGAAGAATCCCGCCGAAGGAGAGGCTGTACAGCGACATGGCGCGGCCCCTGATCCACTGCGGGCTTATCAGCTGCGCCGTGGCGTTGAGACCGGTCAAGGTGAGCACCCAGAAGAATCCGGCGACGAACATCCCCAATGCCGCCACCCCGATCGCCGGTGCAATTGCCACGACGATTCCGGCCAGGCCGAACCCGACGATTGTGACCTGTGAAGGCCGTTCGGGAAAACGAGCCATAAAGGGCTGACGGAGGGCAGCCGCCACCAGGGCGCCAACGCCCATCGCCCCGAGGAGTATGCCGTAGGCAACCTCTTCACCACCGAGGTGTCGCGTGTGATTGGGGAGAACCGATTGCACCGAGGCCGACGTGATCGCGAACAACGCGACCAGAGTGAGCAGGCGTCGGAATGGAGGGGTGAAACGGGCGAATCTGACGCCGAGGCCTATGGCGATTCCCAACGAGACCGTCTCCCTGTTCGGCAGTTGGAGTCGACGCCCCACCGCAATCAGGGCAACGATGACAAAGAGATACGTCAGAGAGTTGATCCCGAACCCGGCGGCAGGCCCCATCGAAGCAAGTATCGCTCCGCCCAATGCCGGCCCGACGGCCCGCGCCGCGTTGAACGCCGCCGACTGGAGAGCTACCGCCGATGCAATCATCCCTCTGGGCACGAGGTCGGGCAGCAGCGCCTGCCAGGTAGGCAGGTTGAGGGCTACTCCGGTCCCCAACAACAGGCCGAGACCGAGCAGAAGCGGTGGGGTGATCAACCCGGCATATGTGAGGACTGCCATCGCCAGAGCGGAAGTGCCCATGATCGTTTGGGCGAGCAGCATCAGCTTCGTTCGGTCGAACATGTCGGCAAGGGCCCCGGCGGCAAGGGCGAGGAACAACAAAGGAAGAGTGGACGAAGCGACCATGAACCCGACCCATGTATTCGACCCCGTCAGGTCGAGCATCAACCAGGAACCCGCCACCGACTGGATGAAGGTGCCCAGTGCCGAGAGCACTGATGCGATCCACAACGTGCGGAACGATCCATATTGGAGCGGAGCGACAGCCGAATTCATCGGCTTGATCGTAGAGCGAAGTCGTACGCCTCCCGGGTGGGGAGGACGCCGCACCGGCTGGCTAGAGTTCGATTGAATGGAGCAACGTTGAATACGCAGCGCTCGTGAGCATCCCGCATGATCCTCGTAGTTGACGCCGAACGACTCCAGCAGTCGACGATCGAATCGTGGGAAGTGGTCCTAGCGGTCCTGGTGCTGATATTGGCCTGGATCCTTTCTCTTTTCACCCGACGGGGGATTCGTCGATTCGGCAGTCATCTCCGCGGTGTCGACGATGAATTGCTCGAGCTCGCCGCCCGCTTCGGCTCGTACACCGTCCTGTTCATCGGGATCGGGGTGTCGCTCTCGGTGCTTGGCGCGCCCATCCAGCCTCTTCTTGCCGCCGCGGTCATCTTCGGCATCGTTCTGGCCATTTCTCTCCGCGGAATCGCAGACAACTTCGCCTCAGGAATCGTGATCCAAACCCGGGGGACCATTCACGTGAATGACGAGATCGCCGCACTCGGGTACCAGGGTCGCGTACGCGAGCTCAACGGGCGCTCGGTGGTGGTGGAAACATCAGATGGGGCACTGGTCCACCTCCCCAACGCGAGAATTCTCTC
>DATDCF010000106.1:0-4025 GCA_036524475.1 Acidimicrobiia bacterium
ATCGCCTCGTTGACACCTCCGATCAGAAGTAGGTCGAAAGGGGATTCGACGTGTCGTTCCAAAAGTGCGTCACCTGCCTCTCGCCACAACCGTGATGCAACATCTTGGGCTCGCGCCCGGACACCGTGTTCGTCATATCCGGCGAATCCACCGAAGTTGGGCTTCCCGATCTCAGCAGCGATCGGGGGCTCGACTTCTTCAACATCGCCGTCAAATCCAATGAAGATCCTCGCCTGAGACTTGTCGGCCACCAGTAGCGCAGTGCGGATGGGCCTGGGAACGGCCCGTAGCGGCCTCAGATACGGGCGGGCCCCTACTACTGCCACCGGAGAAGTCGGTTGCGCCAGGGCCTTCAACTCCCATATCCCGTCGAGCGACGAGGCAAAGAGGGCATAGGCCGGAACTGCTTCGGACTCAAACCGATCGGCCATCTCACGAAGGCGCGCCACGTCCGCGTCGACACTCTTTTGCAGCGATCTCGACTTGGAGGAAACCTCCTGTTTCGCCACCCGCCCCAGATCGGTGATGAGAGCGGGGAATCCACCGGGTGACGGCCGGTCGAGATAGATCGAAATCAAGGAACCCTGGGGGCTCTTCAAGTTGGCGATGGGATCGACTATCACAACACGTTCCGCTGGTTGAGACTGTGGATCTGGCCGACCTTCATGGATTTGAAACTACACAAAAGCGATGGGGAATGTCGTCAGCGGAGCAATCGGCCGAGAACCATGCTCGGCCTTAGGCGAATACCCGAAGAACCGCATCGAGATGTCGATCACCTCAACGATGCTGGTCGGATCTTTTTTTACCTTCTGAAGACTCCCCAATCACCTGTGGTCCGTTTTAGAGCCATGGACTAACGCAGTGAGCGCCTGTGTACTCGCTACCGGGACCCTCGTGTCTCTGAGAGTTGGGCGCAGGGGATTTCAGGAGGAGCGATTGAGGACAGGGCTTGGAGATCCCGTTGCGTCGATGTGGGCTGATCGACCCATTTTCAGCGTTCAGGCCTTGATTGGGCCGAAAGACCCATGCTCGGCCCCTAAAGCTTGCGGGCGTGCGTGCCGATAGCTAAGGCACGACCAACTGCCAAACTGAGGGGATCATTCGAGTCATGGGCTCGCTTTCAACCGACAACTGCAGGACACGTAAAGAGCGGGGCGCCAGCCTCGTTGAGTTCGCGTTCATCGCCCCATTCTTGCTCCTTCTTCTGCTGGGGATCATTGAGTTCGGGTACTTCTTCGCCGAGTTCAACGATGTTCGCCATGGCGCGCGCGAGGGGGCGCGCGTTGCAGCAGTCAACGCAGGGGACAACGCCTTCCTCCGGGCCGAAACCTGCAATGCCATGGATTTAACCACCAACATCACCGTCCGATTCACCGACGGTGTAACTGGGGCGATCGGGGACGTCGGCACCGTGGCCATCGAAGCCAACCCGTCCTCGTTGTCGGGACTGGCCCTGATCGAGGTCTTCCTCCCTGACACCCTGACGTCCACCATCGAGTTCAGACTCGAACAACCCTCCACCGACTGGAACAGCGACGGGAGCGCTGTTTCGTGCTGAGCCGCGACCACTCCGACAGAGGCGCGAGCGCGGTCATCATCGCCATGTCTCTATTCCTTCTCGTTGGCTTCGCCGCAGTGGCGATCGACCTCGCCGTGGGCTTTAACGAGCGTCGCCAGGACCAGACAGCTGCCGATGTGGGCGTGATGGCCGGAGCGGTCGAAACACTCGGAACCAACGCACTCATCCGCGACAAGATCCTCGACTTCACGAGGCGTAACGTCATCGCCACCTATACGAGCTCCGACTGGCAAGCGCGCTGGGAGGCCTGCACCGATCCCGAGCGGGCCAACCTCAACGCCGACGGCTTCAACTTCCTCCCGGTGGCGGCACCTTCAGGGTGGTCGGTGGCCACCATCGACTGCATCTCTGTCGATGGCGGCGGATTCGTTCGGGTCAACCTCCCACAACTCGAGTTCTCCACCACGTTCGGAAAGATATTTGGGATAGACGAATTGGAGACCAGTGCCGACGCCATCGCCCGGATCGCGAGCAGAGGCTCTGGGATCCTTCCGTTTGGCCTACTCGCCGGGACAGGAGAGGGAACCCACGTCTGTCTACGTGACGCGGCGGGTGGACACGCTGAAGAGCCTTGCGATGGACCTGACGCCGGCAACTTCGGCGCCATTGAGTCGCCTCATTATGGGACCCAGCCCAACGGGCCCCCACAAAACTGCACTGGCAGCCCGAAATCGGACGTTCTTGCCGTCAATATCGCCCTGGGAATCGACCACCGCGTCTCCACCGACCCGGATGGGAGCATCGCCAATGAGAATCGCGATACGTGTCTCGTCATAGCCGCCGGCAACACCCCGGATACCCTCAACACATTCACCGGCCTCTCGAACGGTTTGGTCGAGGGGTTGGCGACGGGTCCTGTCCCCGGCGGCTACACACCGCGCCTGAAGCAGGGCCTGAACCCCAAGCGGAGCATCTATGGCCACTCCCTCGATGACCGGCCGCTCTGGGAGTACATTGATCCATCGGTGTCCTCCACATCTGGCAATGACATCCCGGCCGAGTGCGAACGTGCGACTTTCAACAACGCAGTCCACCCTGATTTTGATTGGGACGGCGACGGCACCCTCGATCGCCCGGAATCTTGGGAGCATCTCGGTGCCTGCCTGACGACATATGTCAACGGGAAGCCGGGTCATCCGACTCCGTACACCCACCAGTTGTTTGACGAATCGCTGGCGGAATCGCCGCGCTTTGCTTATGTGCCCCAATTCCATGAGAACGCGTGGGGCTCGGGTAATAGCTGGCTTCATGTCCTCAGGTTCAAGGCCACCTGGCTCCAGGCGACATGGTGGAAGAAGGGTGGGACTGTCACTGTGTTCCACCCCGGCGAGGCAGGGACTTTCACCGGCGGCAACTGGGACCTGATCCAGTTATCCGGCATCGTGATACCGGATGCGACCCTCCCCATCGACCTCAGAGGTGCGTCGCCGATGGGCGGGGTGAACCCGTTCGAACCCGAGCTGTACCGCTAAACAGGCCTGCTCACAGGGTGCGGGGTGCCACATTCCCGCGCCTTCGTCAGCGGAGCAGTCCTCCCAGAACGGTGCTCAGATCATCAACCACATAACTGAAGAACCACAGTGCCACGTCCTCGTCTTCATCGAGGTCTTCCATGTCTTCGGCGACTTCGATTCCGTGACGGGCGGCGAAGACCAAACGCCCCTGGTTCACCACGCGGAGAAATGAGCGCGCCTCCTCCGGCGTGAGCACGGACTCGGGTTCTATGACAACACGATCGAACACGGCGCGGTCGTCGCCCCTTGCCTTCTCCAACTGATCCCCCATCAACCTCCACCACTCAGTGGAAGCGGTGTCGTCGCCGAGGTATACGGGCGGATGGAGGCGCGCATAACCTGGATCCGCCCTGTCAGCCTCGAGGGTGTCGAGCCCCAAAACAACCCTCGCGAGTAGGGCCCGCTCGCCGGGCAGCAATTCGATTCTGATCCTGCGGTCACGTGTGAGAGAGAATCTGGTTTCCACTATTGCTGCTCAATTGTCGCCCACAGCCCGAAAGCGTGAAGCTGATAGCAGTCGACCTCCATCTTTTCCCGTGGACCGTCGTTGACTGCTGCGCGCCCCTCGTTGTGGACCTGCATCGTCAGCTTGGTTGCCTTTCGTTTCGAGTATCCGAAGATCTCCCGGAAGACGTAGATGACGTAGTTGATCGTGTTGACCGGGTCATCCCAGACGATCACCTGCCACGGACGCTGATCCTCGACCGCACTTTCGGTTCCGTGCTCGATAACGGGAGTCGGCAGTGTCATCATCTCAGTGGTCTAGCTATCGATGAGGGCGGAAGCTCCGAACACCGTTCCCTCACACCTGAGTACCGCGTCGGGAAGATCGGCGTCGTTGTACGGGATCTCCGCACCCGGATAGGGCGATCCGATGCCGATGAACCCGGGTATGGGGTCGGGAAATTCCTCGACGCCCCGGGCTCGCA
>DATDCF010000107.1:0-6798 GCA_036524475.1 Acidimicrobiia bacterium
GACTATCGCCCGATTTCCCTGTTTGGTCTTCTCGGTGTGGGTTTGATGGGAGTTGGTGCATACCAGTTCGGACCGATGGCGATAGGGGGATGGGCCGCCGCAGTTGCGATTCTGACGATCCTGTTTTTCTCACTGGCCAACCGGCGACATCCCATGGAGAACGCCACCGTCACCATTCTGGGGCTGGCGTGGGTGGGTCTTCTCGCTTTCGCCCCGCTGATCGAGAAGGGCCCCCAACCCGTCGCCTACATTCTCTTTCTCGTCCTTCTGATCGCCTGCAATGACATGGGTGCATACTTTGTAGGCAGATCATTCGGAAAGCGGCCGCTGGCACCCTCGGTCTCGCCCAATAAGACGCTCGAAGGGTTTTTCGGCGGATTCATCGCATCGGTGGTGGTCGCTTCGATCCTGACCACCTTCCCGGCATGGGACGCCATAGGCATTGCGCGGGGGATTGCCCTGGCCGCCGTGGTCAGCTTCTTCGGGCCACTGGGCGATTTGATCGAATCGATGATGAAGAGGTCGATCGGGGTCAAGGACATGGGGTCTGTCCTCCCCGGCCATGGTGGCATGCTCGACCGTATCGACAGCTTCCTGCTCGCCGTTCCCGCTGCCTATCTCCTGATGAGGGGTTTCGGGCTTCTGTGACGGTATCGATCATCGTTCTCGGCTCGACCGGGTCGATCGGCACCCAAACACTCGAAGTCGCTGACAATCTGGGTCTGGAAGTCACGGTGCTGGCGGCGCGGCACCCCGGCGAAACCCTTCTCGCCCAGGCGCGGCGGTTTCCAGATGCTCAAATCGTCGTTGCTACCGGCAGTTCTGATGAGCGGAAGCACTTTGAATCGCAACTGGGGCGCCGCGTCGAGTTCGGCGACGATGCTGTCGCCGCCGCTGCTTCGCATCATGGCTCAGTGGTGGTCAACGGCATAGTAGGTGCCGCCGGGCTCGCCGCCACCCTCGCCGCCCTCGGCGCCGGTAACCGAGTTGGTCTGGCTAACAAAGAGAGTCTTGTCGCCGGTGGCCCGGTGGTGAAAGCAGCTCTGCTCGATGGAATAGGGGAAATCATCCCGGTCGACAGCGAACACTCAGCCATCTACCAGTGTCTCGTCGGCGAGTCGATCGGAGATGTGTCGCGCCTGATGCTCACCGCCTCAGGTGGACCATTTCGGGGGATGACTCCGGAACAACTCGAGGGAGTGACACCCGCCGAGGCACTCCGCCACCCCACCTGGGAGATGGGCCGCCGCGTCACGATCGACTCCGCAACACTTTTCAACAAAGGGCTGGAGGTAATCGAAGCGCATTATCTGTTTGGCCTGGATTACGACCGGATCGATGTGGTCATCCACCCGCAGTCGATCGTCCATTCAATGGTTGAATTCGTTGACGGTTCCTGGAAGGGACATCTCGGCCAAGCCGACATGAGGATTCCAATCCAGTATGCGCTTACCGCCCCGCAACGCTCCGTCGGGATCGCAGCGCGATTTCAATTCCCGGGAGTGACGCTCGCGTTCGAAGAACCCGACCGGAATACCTTCCCCGCCCTGGATCTGGCCTTCGAGGCCGGTCGGCAAGGTGGCTCATCTCCGGCAGTGATGAATGCGGCCGACGAGGTGGCAGTAGAGGCCTTTCTCGAGGGGCGTCTCGGCTTTCCGGGAATCGCCGAATTGGTTGCCCGCACCCTCGAGGGTGTCGAGTGGAGAGATCTAACGTCCCTGGAGGATGTGATAGCTGTCGATGCCGAGGCGAGGGTCCTGGCCGGGTCTTTGATATCGGCGGTCTGATTCGCCTACTAGCGGGGTGACGCCGGTACCGTAATCCTCATGCTTGGTGGTTTTGCCGCAGCCTTCGCCATCGTTCTGTTTGTAACCGCTCACGAGGCCGGTCACTTTTTCGCGGCCAAAGCCGTTGGCATGAAAGTCACACATTTCTTTTTCGGATTCGGTCCGAAGATCTGGTCGACCCAGCGAGGCGAGACCGAGTACGGGTTCAAGTGGATCCCACTTGGTGGCTTTGTCCGGATCGTCGGGATGAATCCGCTCGAGGAGGTGGAACCGACAGATCTGGGGAGAACGTATCGCGAGAAGAAATTCTGGGAGAAGAGCTTCGTCGTCCTTGCCGGGGTCGGCACCAATTTCTTGATCGCATTTCTCATGTTCTACGGACTCGTCCTCGCACAGGGCGTACCAACGCCCCAGTTGGAGGTGGACAGCGTGGTCCCCATGGTCGAAGTGGAGGGGGTCACCCAACCATCCCCTGCTGCCAGCGCAGGTATACAGGATGGTGACGTGATCGTCAGCATCGACGGGATGGCGACGAATGACTGGGATGACGTCGAGGAGGCCCTTGCCGCCGCAGGGGGCGGTCCTGCAGAGATCGTGGTGGAGCGGAATGGCGAATTGATCACGATGGAAGCGGTTTTGATCGAACAGCCTTCCTCAGAGCGCCCCGGGGCGACGACAGGTTTCCTGGGAGTCAGCCCCGTGGTCGTGGTCGAGCCGGTCGGACCTGTTCAAGCCGTCGGATTGGCCGGTCGAGCAGTGTGGGGTGGAATCGAGAATACGTTCTTGTCTCTCGCTGAGATGCTCCGTCCATCGAATATCGCGCAGTACCTCGGCGTTCTGGTGGGGAACACCGATGTCGACGAACAGATCCGCCCGGTAAGCCCCATCGGCATCGTGAACATCGGGAGCCAAATGGAATCGGCTACTGCATTCATCGGGATCCTCGCCCTGGTGAATGTCATCCTCGCGACGCTGAACTTGCTTCCCCTCTATCCGCTTGACGGTGGTCACTTTGCAGTCGCCCTGTACGAGAAAGTCACGCATCGCCAGGCGAATGTTGCGAGGATGATGCCGGTTGCGGCAGCTGTCATCATCCTGTTTGGATTCCTCGGTGTGGTCGCCATAATCCTTGATATCGTCAACCCGATATCACTTTGACTGTCCCTGGGAGCTTGATGCCTGAACGTAGACAGACGCGCCAGCTTCACGTAGGCCCGGTTCCCGTCGGGGGACTGGCTCCGGTGAGTGTTCAGTCGATGACCACCACCAAGACTGCCGACGTCGACGGAACACTGGCACAGGTCTATGCATTGGCAGGCGCCGGTGCCGACATCGTCCGGATCACATGCAACGAGGTAGAAGCTGCGGAGGGGTTGTCAGAAATAGTTCCCCGGAGCCCGGTCCCCATAATCGCCGACATTCATTATCAGTACCGCCTCGCCCTCGCCGCGTTAGAAGCCGGGGTTCAGGGGCTCCGGCTCAACCCCGGGAACATTCGCAAGGAAGAACAGATCAAGACCGTGGCTCGCGAGGCCAAAGACAGGGGGGTCCCGATCAGGATCGGGGTCAACGCCGGGTCCCTCGACAAGGACCTTCTGGCCAAATACGGATCTCCGGTTCCCCAGGCGCTCGTGGAGTCAGCCCAGATCGAGATCAGATATCTGGAAGAAGTGGACTTTCACGACATAAAGATTTCGGTGAAGCACTCCAACGTCCCTTCCATGATCGCCTCATATCGACTGCTATCCGAGACTGTCGACTATCCATTGCATCTCGGCGTCACGGAAGCGGGGCCGCCGCCCGCCGGGCTGATCAAGTCGGTCGCTGGCATCGCAACACTCCTCAATGAGGGTATAGGCGACACGATTCGACTCTCGCTGACGGCGGACCCGGTCGAGGAAGCAAAAGCGGGACGGCAATTACTCGAAGCTCTCGGGCTCAGGGAGAGAAAAGGGCTCGACCTCATTGCCTGCCCATCTTGCGGACGTGCCGAAGTCGATGTGATCGACGTCACCACACGCGCCCAGGCTGCGTTGGAGGCCGCCAATCTCCCGATCCAGGTCGCGGTCATGGGTTGTGTTGTCAACGGGCCGGGTGAAGCGCGGGAGGCGGACATTGGCATTGCCGCCGGCCGGGGGAAGGGTCACCTGTTCATCAAAGGACAGGTGGTTCGGGTGGTACCGGAGTCGGAAATGGTCGAGGCTCTACTCGATGAAGCGAAGAAATTGGTCGAGGAGGGTGTGGAGAGCCGGTTGGCCCATGCCGACGCCAACGCCGAAGAAATCGCCGCCGCGACCCGACGCCAGCTCATCGAGATCCAGGGAGACGTCAATCGCACAGCCGAGAAGAAGCGGCGGGTGACCGAAGTGGCCGGGTCCGATTCCTGATGCGTTGGTCTCACGCCTTCATCCCGACCCTTCGTGACGCCCCCGCCGATGCCGAGGCGGTGAGTCACCAGCTTCTCGTGCGTGGGGGCTTCATGCGGCAGTTGTCTGCTGGTTCATACACGATGCTCACATTGGGTCAGAGAGTCCGACTCAAGGTGGCCGGAATCATCCGCGAAGAGATGAACGCTATTGGCGGCCAGGAAATGTTGCTCCCCACCATCCATCCGGTTGAGATCTGGAAGCAGTCGGGCCGATACGACCTCATGGGGGAATACCTTTTCAAACTGAAGGATCGGAAGGGTGCAGACCTGGTCCTCGGCATGACCGAGGAAGAAATCTTCGGGATCCTTGCTTCGGAGCTTTTCTCCTACCGCCAACTCCCTCAGATCTGGTATCAGATGCACACCAAGTTCCGTGATGAGGTGCGAGCGAAATCGGGTTTGTTGCGGGTTCGTGAGTTCACCATGAAGGATTCGTACAGTCTCGACATCGATGCCGCCGGCCTCGACGCCGGGTTTGACAAGCATCGTTCCGCCTACAAGAGAATCTTTGCCCGCATGGGCTTATCGGCAGTTGACGTCCAGGCATCGTCGGGCGCCATGGGTGGGACCGAGTCTGTCGAATTCATCGTCCGGAGCGACGCCGGCGAGGACTGGATCGTTACCTGCGAGTCATGCGACTACCGGGCAAACGTCGAGAAAGCGACGTCAGCGTTGGAGCCTGTAGGAGACGAACAGCCAACCGACCTGTCGCGTTTTGCGACACCCGGCCAACGTTCGATCAAGGCGTTGGCTGAAGCCCACCCGGAAATCGCGCGGCCCGATAAGCAGATCAAAACCCTGGTCTACTACCTGGACAAGGAACCGGTCCTCGTCCTGCTCAGAGGGGACCATGACCTCCAGGAGCAGAAGCTCCTCGATGCCGCTCGAATGGGTGAGGATATCCGGGCTGCCGAACCCGAAGAGATCGTCGAATTGTTGGGCGCCCGTCCCGGATCGTTGGGCGCTGTCGGAGTTCTCGACCTGAGGATCTTTGCCGATGAGGCGCTTCGAGGGCGGGTAGATCTCACCACCGGGGCAAATGAGGATGACTGGCATCTCCGGGGTGTTTCGATGGATCGCGACATCGAGGTCACCGGGTGGGCCGACCTGAAGGCGGTGACGACCGGTGACGTATGCACCAATTGTGGTTCTCAACTGGAATTGTGGAAGGGCATCGAAGTCGGTCATATCTTCAAGTTGGGAACGAAGTATTCCGAGGCCTTCGGTGCCTACGTACAGGATGAAGAGGGTTCGAGCCATCCGGTGATCATGGGATCGTACGGCATCGGTGTCGAGAGGGGAATCGCGGCCATCGTCGAAAGCAATCACGATGACAAGGGCATCGTCTGGCCGGTGTCGGTGGCTCCATTCGAGGTTGTGATCACCGTCCTACGCGCCGATGACGAGGCGACGGCGTCTGCGGCAAACCAAGTTTATGAAGACCTGGTCGGGGCCGGCGTCGACGTGATTCTCGACGATCGTTTGGAGCGCCCCGGGGTGAAGTTCGCCGACAGCGAATTGATCGGAATCCCTTTTCGTCTGACAGTCGGCCCCCGTGGTCTCGAGTCGGGTGTTCTGGAAGTGACCACCCGGCGCGGTATGGCGACCACAGAAGTAGGCATCAATTCGGTCGTGGATCACCTCCTCAGCGTGGTCGAGGTGGGCAGGGCACACCTTTAGCCAACTGCGACAGTGACTTCCAACTGTTGGGGCAGCATGGCCAATCCCCTATAATCACACTGACAACAGGACGCTTTTCGGTCAGGTGGGCGCCTCGGCACCCACCTGTTTGCTGTGGAGCCATAGATTTTATTGACTATTTTTGAGACGAGCTAGGCAAAGAAGTGACAACAACCGCAGAAATCTGGGAGCTTCTCGAGCCGTACCTGGCTGCTGAACGTCTCGACCTGGATGACATCGAACTCACCGGATCGGGTAGTGGCCGGGTCTTACGCATCGCCATTGACGGCGAAAAGCTCGACATCGAGCGGCTTTCGGCGTTGTCCCGGAGTATTTCCCGGAAACTGGACAACGAAACGTCCATCGATGGTTCGTACCGGTTGGAAGTGACGACACCGGGTCTGGAACGGAAGCTCCGACGCCCCGACCAATTTGCACGAGCGATAGGCCGGGAGATCGTCGCCAAGGTTGAAGCCGCCGATTCGAAGCGGACCGTGCGAGGAATCCTTGCCGATGCTTCAAAGGACTCTTTCTCGGTCGATGTCGACGACCAAACCGAGGTATTCCGGTATGAAGATTTGGTAAAGGCCAACACAGTATTTCGGTGGGAGAAGTCTCCCAAGCCAGGGCACTAAGGAGAATTATGCAACTCGATACGATGATGGAGGCGATTGAGGTCCTCGCCCGGGAGCGAGGGGTGGCTGTCGACGCCATCCTCGATGCCTTTGCGAACGCACTTGTCGCTGCTTACAAGCGCAGTCCCGGAGCAGCCGAGGAAGCAAGGGTGACCATCGATCCTGAATCGGGCGAGGTGACCGTATACGCCCAGGTGCTCGATGAAGATGGCAACGTGGTCGACGAGTGGGAGGACACGCCCGAAGGGGAGGCCTTTGGCAGGATCGC
>DATDCF010000108.1:0-4677 GCA_036524475.1 Acidimicrobiia bacterium
TTGTTCCTCGTCAAGCCGGGGACGGCCCCGTCCGCGGCGTCTGAAGAACGGCTGGCCATCCCAGAAGATGACACCGCCCCAAACGCCCCAGTCGTGGCCCTCGCTCAATGCCAGCTCCAGACAATTGGAGCGGACGTCACAACGAGCACAGATCTCCTGTGCCTGCGCCAGTTCGGAGGGGCGATCGGAAAAGAACCAACTGTGATTCCCTTCCGAACTACATCGTCCGTGTTCTTGAATTTCTACTAATACTTGACTCACTTTTGAAACTTTCTGATTGGGTGCGGCCATCAAAAAAGCCGCCGGTGTGGCGGCGGCCTTGCTGAATCAAACAGATGTATGTCTCACATCATGGGTCCAGAGGCCGCCTGAGAGCGCTGGCTGCGGCGCCATCCTGCGTGGGAACGGGCGCGCCGAAGCAGGTCCGGTTCCGGGTTGCGGTGTTTGTGCGCCGATTCACCATTGACTACCTCTTCTTTCGACTGCGCCAGAATGGTAGCCAAAAATCGATCCGTCAAGGTATTTAATGAAATTCTCCTGTTCTGAATCGAGTTGATCACAACCTCGATGAATACATCACTGGACCTGCTCGACTACCGGCGAAGGGTCGCCGAGATCTACCGCAGTGTTCGCCAGGCTGAAGCATCCGAAGAAACCTGGCTGACCTGGCGTCGATCCAGGGACGAATTGTTCACCGGCCACCCCCAGACCCCGTTGGAAAATTCACAGGATTTCACCGGACTTTCCTACTTCCGGTTCGATCCCGCCTGGAGGGTTGAAGGTCGTTTTGTGGCCGGCGAGGACAAGCAGACCGACATCGCCCACTCGGGAGATGGGGCGACGGGATTTACGCGGGTTGGCGTCGTTGATTTTGACCTGGACGGCCGCACACATCAGCTCGAGGTGTTGTGGCTCAACTCATACGGCGGTGGTCTGTTCATCCCATTTCGCGACTCCACGAACGGCGCAGAGACTTACGGAGGCGGCCGCTACCTCATCGACACGGCCAAGGGTGCCGATCTCGGACAAACGGAAACAGGGATCGTCCTCGACTTCAACTATGCGTACCACCCGAGTTGTGTCCACTCATATCGTTGGTCATGCCCCCTCGCCCCACCATCCAACAACCTCGATGTGGCCATCACCGCCGGGGAGCGCCTCCATTAGCCTGACTGTCATCTCTAACTACCTCCCTGAGAATTCGGATATGGTTACGACGTGATCAAATTCTTATCCCGACTCATCAAACTAGGACTGGTAGCCATGCTCGGCGCGGCGGCGGTCGCCAAGTTCATGCTCCAGTCCAACGCTGAGCCTTCCACTCAAGAGGTCGACATGGTTGCCATCTACGGGGGCGAGGACCTCGTGTCGGTGGCGGATCCGTTCTATGGTGGGAAAATCCTCACCATGTTCGGGGGCACCAGACTCGACCTCCGCCAGACCAGGCCCGCCCCAACAGGGATCTATCTCGACCTGGCGGTGGTAGCCGGAGGCGTCGAACTGATCATCCCCAAGGGCTGGCGGGTGCACTTCACCGGGAACACGATTGCCGCAGGGTTCGATGACGCCACGGCGTCCACCGCCGACCGCGACTCGGTACAGGTGCATGTCGGAGGGTTCGTCATCGCCGGAGGCGTCCACGTCACCAACAAGTCGTACGAAGAGGCTGCGGCGGAGTGACCGTCCGAATCGACGCCAAAAAGCTCATCCCAGGGGCGGGCGCCCCCATCGAAAATGCCTCGGTCGTGCTGACGGAGTCATCCATTTCCTACGTCGGGCCTACTGAAGGCGCCCCGAAAGCCGACACCACAGTCACCACCGACACCGTCATGCCGGGGATGTGGGAATGTCACGGCCACTTCATGGGAATGCTCTCGGCGAACTTCGACGAGATCTCTTCACTTCGCCCGCAGTTGGCGGCGATGCGGGTTACCGCCGACGCCAGGGCCGCCCTTCAAGCCGGATTCACTTCTGTGCGGGAGATGGGAGGTTATGGGACATTTCTCTCCAGGGCGGTCGATGAGGGTTGGGTCGAGGGACCAAACATCTATGCGGCCGGGGGCGCCCTCTCCCAAACCGGCGGTCATGGTGATATCCACGGCGCACCTCTCGCTGTGGGAAGGGAGCTGATTCGTGCCCACTGGGGCGAGGATCCGATTTGCGACGGCCCCGACGAATGTCGGGCAGCGGTCCGACGGATGCTCAGGCTCGGTGCGAAGGTGATCAAGATCCACGCCTCCGGCGGTGTGATGAGCGAACTCGATGACCCGCTACTCCCCCAGTTCTCGAGAGAGGAGTTAGATGCGATCGTCGATGAAGCGACCCGGATGGAGCGACTGGTCGGAGCCCATTGCCATGGGAGCCGTGGAATTATCGCCGCGGTTGAGGCTGGCGTGAAAACCATCGAACACGGTACTTATCTGAACGATGAAGCGGCCGACCTCATGCTTGCTCACGACGCAACGCTCGTGCCCACCAGATTCATCATCGAGTTCTTGATGACCGAGGGTAAAAAGGCAGGTATGCCCGAGTACGCCCAGATCAAGGGCGAAGTCGCCGCCAGGAAACATGCGGAGGCGGTGTCCCTGGCCATTGAGAAAGGTGTGCGGATTGCCCTGGGCACCGATATATGGCAGACCGGAATGTGGGGACGCAACGCCCACGAGCTCAAACTGATGGTCGACGATGGGATGACCAATCTCCAGGCGATCGAAGCTGCCACGGCCAATGGCCCGGCAACTCTCGGACCGCAAGCACCACAGTCGGGACAGCTTTTGGAAGGATATGACGCAGACGTCATCTGCGTTTCAGGTGACCCAACCGTCGATGTGACGGTCCTCGAGGACATCGACAACGTCACTCATGTCTTCAAAGGCGGAGTCGCCTTCAAGGAGTCGGCCGTCTAAACGATCCGGCGCTTCGACGCCCATCGGGCGAGCTCGTGGCGATTGGAAAGTTGCAGCTTGCGCAGGACCGATGACACATGTGTTTCGACCGTCTTTATCGAAATGTTGAGCTTGCGTGCCACCTGTTTGTAGGCGAAGCCGCGAGCGATAAGGCGCAATACGTCCTTTTCCCGGGTGGTCAGCTGGTCGAGCTCAGGATCCTCATCTGAGGGAATGGCCCCGGCGAAGGCGTCGAGGACAAACCCGGCGAGACGGGGCGAAAAGACGGCATCTCCCACGTTTATCCTCCTGATGGCATCGGCGAGCTCGGCGGGTTCGATGGTCTTGGTGACGTAGCCTCGCGCCCCGGAGCGAATCATGGCGATGACATCCTCAGCGCTGTCCGACACCGAGAGAGCGAGAAAGCGGATGTCGGGGTTGGTCTCGCCAACTCCTTCGACCACGGCTACGCCTCCGCCATCAGGCATGTGGACGTCAATCAGAACAACGTCGGGTTTCAGATTTCGTATGCCGTCGATCGCGGCATCGACGTCATAGGCCGTACCGACAATCGCGAATTCTTCGTCGAGTTCGGCTTTCACCCCGGCGAGGAAGAGACGATGGTCGTCGACCAGGAAGACCTTCGTTTTCATGACGACACCAGAGGAAGCGAAATTCCCACTTCGGTCCCTTCACCCGGCTCCGACTCGATGTCCACCGTCCCGCCAACCTTTTCAGTTCGTTCCACTATGGAGTGCTTGATCCCTTTCCGATCCTCTGGGATCTCATCGATATTGAAACCCTTGCCCTGATCCGTCACGAAGACCTTGAGTTCCTCGTCTTCGACTTCCATGAACACCGAGAGTCGATTGGCCCCGGAGTGTTTGGCGGCATTGACCAACGCCTCGCTCGCTGCGGCGAGCACCGCCCTGGACCGCTCGTCCACCAGAGCGTCTCCAACGGTTACTACATCGACGGGCACCTGATGGTCGTGTTCGACCCGGGACGCGAGTTCCCGCAAAGCCGTCGACATGAGGTCGACTCCGTTTAGCGGCGCCTTCCCGTACAGCCAGTCACGCAACTCCGTCTCCTGTTGGCGTGCCAGCAACGACATCCGGTTTGGATCGTCGCTCCTTTGAATCAAAGCCAGTGTTTGGAGCACCGAGTCATGGAGGTGCGTGGCCATCCCCGCCCTCTCCTCCTGGCGGACACGTTCCCTTCTCTCTTCCCCGAGATCCTGAGTGAGTCTTCGCACCCAGGGACCGAAGGCAACGAACAACCCCACCCCGGTGAGTCCGACAGCCAATAACACAGGTCCCAACTGACTGACGGGTCCGATGGCGTTGGCCAAGAAGGCCAAACCGCCCACCAGGAGCATGACTCCGAGAATCGTCCGGACTCGCCCGGGGCGCTCGACGGTGGGATCTACAAGGGCGGCGAGAGGTCCGGGCACAGACCGGTCGGTGAGCACCGCAACCCCGAAGGCGATTGCGGTTATGACCATTACGAAGCCACCCGAAGGCCACCATCCAAAAGTGTTGAACAAAAACATGAGCCCGACAAAGAAGATGCCGAGACCGAATGCCTGCTGCCCGCTCACCGGTTCTGCATCCCTGTCCTCGACTTTTTCGAACGTGATCAACCACATCACCAGATATAGGACAAGACCCAGGCCCCAGATCGTGCTCAGACTGACGAACGCCGCCCGAACATATGCATCGCCTACACCGAGCACGTCGGCCAACCCGCCAGCCACCCCGGCGACGACCCGATCGGACTTGCGCCGGTGGAG
>DATDCF010000109.1:0-8192 GCA_036524475.1 Acidimicrobiia bacterium
TCGTTCGTGGCTAGCCACTAATTCTGTCTCAGGGTGGCTGTAACCTTGCATGGTGCCCGCATTCAAAGTTATTTCTGATTTCTCACCTGCCGGAGACCAACCCAAGGCGATAGCCCAGCTTGCCGAAGGGGTCAACCGTGGAGACAAGTTCCAGACCCTCCTCGGCATCACCGGGTCTGGTAAATCGGCCACGATGGCGTGGACGATCGAGCAGGTGCAGAAACCCACGCTGGTAATTGCACCGAATAAGGCTCTCGCCGCCCAGCTCGCCAACGAGTTCCGTCAGCTCTTCCCGGAAAATCGCGTCGAGTACTTCGTCTCGTATTACGACTACTACCAGCCCGAGGCGTACATGCCCCAAACCGACACTTTCATCGAGAAAGATGCCACCGTCAACGACGAGATCGACCGTCTCCGTCACGCCGCCACTGCTGGTTTGTTAGTCCGTAATGACGTGATCATCGTCGCATCGGTGTCTTGCATTTATGGACTTGGCTCGCCCGACCAATATCAGGGGCAGTTGCTCCGGCTGGTTGCCGGTGTCGAGTATCCGATGCAGGATGCGATCAAGCGACTCGTTGACATTCAATACGAACGCAACGAGGTCCAATTGATCCGGGGCAAATTTCGTGTCCGCGGGGACACGCTTGAATTGTTCCCCTCATACGCCGAGACGATCATCCGGGTTCAGTATTGGGGCGACGAGGTGGAGAGGATCCTCCGAATCAACCCGGTTACCGGTGAAGTCATTGAAGAGCTCAGCGAGCTCTTCGTCTTCCCGGCCACCCACTATGTAACCGAGCGTGAGCGTCTTCTCAAGGCGATCGGGACCATCGAGGAAGAGGCAGAAGACCGGCTCGGCTGGTTCGAGAGACACGGGAAGATGCTCGAGGCGCAGAGGCTCCGGATGAGAACCAATTACGACATCGAGATGATGCGGGAGGTTGGTTTCTGCTCAGGCATCGAGAACTATTCGCGGCATCTCGATGGCAGGGAACCCGGGGAGGCACCCTACACACTCCTCGACTATTTCCCCGACGACTATCTGACGATCATCGACGAGTCCCATGTGACCATCCCTCAGATAGGTGGTCAGTTCGAAGGCGATCGATCCCGGAAAGATGTGCTGGTCGAGCATGGATTTCGGCTCCCATCTGCCAAGGACAACCGCCCGCTCCGTTTTGACGAGTGGCTGGAGAAGGCGAATCAGGTGGTATTCCTTTCGGCGACTCCGAGCGACTTCGAGATATCGCACAGTACGCAGGTGGTGGAGCAGATAATCCGACCCACCGGGCTCATCGACCCAGAGGTGATGGTCCGCCCGACCAAGGGTCAGATCGACGATCTTTTGGGCGAGATCAGGGAGCGGGCTGTTCGTGACCAGAGGGTTCTAGTCACAACTCTGACAAAGAAGATGGCTGAGGACCTCACCGATTATTTGCTGGAGATGGGTGTCCGCGCCCGGTATATGCACTCTGAGATCGACACGCTGGAGCGGGTCCAGATCATGCGCGAGCTGAGGTTGGGAGAGTTCGACGTCCTCGTCGGGATCAATCTCCTTCGTGAAGGTCTCGACCTTCCCGAAGTCTCTCTGGTTGCCATTCTCGACGCCGACAAGGAGGGTTTCCTCCGCTCGGCGACGTCGCTCATACAGATCATCGGTCGGGCGGCGCGCAATGTCGATGGCCAGGTGGTCATGTACGCCGACAACATCACAGACTCGATGAAGAAGGCGATCTACGAGACCAATCGCCGACGGGAAACACAAAGGGAGTGGAACGAAGCACACGGTATCGATCCGACAACAGTGCGCAAGCGAGTTTCTGACATTCTCGAGTTAGTCCAGTCGGAAAGGCCGGCGGGGGAGCGACGACGCCGCGAAACCGAACGACGCGCACCGATCAATCTCGAGGGTGAAGATCTGACCGCGTTAATTCTCAGCCTCGAAGAAGAAATGAACGACGCGGCCCGGGAGTTGCGGTTCGAATACGCCGCCCGATTACGCGACGAGGTCAATGAGTTGAAGCGAGAACTCCGCGAAGTGGCCGAGGCGGGATAGCGAGCCATCGAGGGCTGTCATGAATGCCCAACAATCAACAATGATCCTGTTAGAACAGACCTGTGTTCAAGGGTAAATCGGTAATCGCCATCGCTCCTGTCTTCAACGAGGAAAAGAAGATAGGGATGGTGGTCCAACGGGTTCCGCGTGACATCGTCGACGAGGTTCTCATTGTCGACGATGGCTCGACCGATCGTTCCGTCGCCGTCGTCGAGGAATTGGGAGCAAAGACGATCTCGCTCGGATCGACCATCGGTGTGGGTGCCGCGATTCGCACAGGTTACGTATACGCCGTCGAAAATGGATTTGATATCGCGGTCGTGATGGCCGGGAACAACAAGGATCACCCCGAAGAGATCCCGATTCTCCTCGAGCCGATAGTCCGGGGCCGGGCAGATCTCGTTCAAGGCTCGCGCTGGCTCGGGAATGTGGGTGACCTGGGCGAGATGCCCCTTTACCGGAGGGTGGCAACCAAGTTGCACCCGGCCCTCTTCAACTTGATTTCGGGTGCGAAGATGACTGATACCACCAATGGGTTTCGCGCTGCTTCTGCTGAACTGCTGAGCGATCCGAAGCTTTCGCTTGATCAACGCTGGCTGGACGAGTACGAACTCGAGGTCTATTTGCTCTACAAAGCATCGAAGATCGGGTACCGGGTGACCGAGGTTCCGGTTACCAAAACCTATCCTCCTAAAGACTTAGGACAAACCAAAATGAAGCCGATAGTTGGCTGGTGGTCGATTTTGCGCCCACTCCTTTTATTGGGTCTGCGGATAAAGAAGTAAGCGAGGACAACAAGAATGATGACAGGCGTCGCCGTTGTCGGTGCTGGCCACTGGGGCCCGCATTTGGTCCGCAACTTCTCGACACTCCACGGCTCTCAAGCTTTATGGGTAGTCGACACTGACGCCGACCGGAGAAAGTCCGTAGCCGAACGATTCCCGGGAACCTCGGTCTCAGACGACATAGATGATGTGCTGGCCGACGACCGGGTGGACGCTGTGGTCGTGGCGACGCCGACCAGAACACATTTCGGACTGGTCGAAAAGTCTCTCCAGGCCGGCAAACATGTTCTGGTCGAGAAGCCGCTCACCAACGACCTCGAGCAAGCCATTCGTCTCTGTTCGCTCGCCGAGGACTCAGGCCTGGTTTTGATGGTGGGCCATGTCTTTCTTTTCAACGGTGCTGTCAACGCTGCCAGGGGCTACATCACCGATCAGCAATTGGGTCGGATCAGATATATATCGATGATCCGCACCAACTTGGGACCGGTGAGGTACGACGTCAATGCCGCATGGGACCTAGCCTCACATGACGTTTCCATCGCCAACTACTGGCTGGGGTCGATGCCGACTGCGGTTTCTGCGATTGGTGGCTCCTGGGTCAACGAAGGTATCCATGACTCTGTGTTCTTGACGCTGAAGTATCCAGAGAACATTCTCGTTCATATCGAGGCGTCGTGGATGAATCCCAGCAAGCGGCGCTTGATATCGGTGGTGGGCAGTGAGCAGATGCTGACGGTGGACGACATGGAACTGATGGAGCCTTTGCGCATATACGACAAGGGGATCGACGAGAGCAGCGACCAGTCAGTGTCCGACACTTTCGCCGGCTTCCGCGCCCAAATCAGGGAGGGCCAGATCATAATTCCCCGCGTCACAGCCGGTGAACCTCTTCGAACGGAATGCGAAGAATTTCTCGACAGAGTCCGGGGTGGATCCGGTGTGGTCAGCGATGGATGGGCGGGCGCAGAGGTGGTTGCATCGTTGGTGGCCGCCGATAAGTCGATGGAGGACGGTGGTGCGCTGACGCCCGTTGAGGCGATCAAATGACCATCCAGGTCCACAGTTCTGCAATCGTCGAGACAACCGAGGTCGGCGACGGATCGGCGATCTGGGCATTTGTCCACATAATGCCGGGTGCCGTGGTCGGCGAACAATGCAAGATCGGAGACCATTCATTCATCGAAGGCGGAGCCGTCATCGGCGACCGCGTAACCATCAAGAACAATGCTTTGATCTGGCACGGGGTGATGATCGGTGACGACTGTTTCATCGGACCCAATGTTGTTTTCACAAATGACCTCAATCCGAGGGCCCATGTCCAGAGCGGTCCGGAGGATTGGGTTGACACCGTTGTCGAGTCGGGCGTTTCCATCGGCGCCAATTCGACGATCGTATGCGGCATAACCATCGGCCACGATGCGTTGATCGGCGCCGGAACCGTGGTAACCCAAAACGTCGAATCTCATGCACTGCTGGTCGGCAACCCGGGGCGGATCGTCGGTTGGGTCTGTCGATGTGGTCGAAAGCTCCCCGTGAACCTGATCTGTACCAGCTGCCACAGGAAGTACGACAAACAGAACAACGGTCTCGGCGAGGTGACAAATGACTGATCAACGGAAAGTCCCCCTCGTCGACCTCGGTTGGCAACACGGGCAGATCAAGGATGAGGTACTCGCCGGCTGGAGTGATGTCCTGGAACGGACGTCGTTCATTCTCGGTCCCCAGGTTGGGCAGTTTGAGGCCGAATATGCAAGATTCAGTGGTGTTGAGCACTGCATCGGTGTCGGCAGTGGCACGGACGCCCTGGAGCTGGCTCTTCGCGCCGTTGGCGTCGGCCCTGGAGACGAGGTTGTCTTGCCGGCGAACACCTTTATCGCCACGGCGCTAGCAGTGACGAGGTCGGGTGCCACACCGGTGCTGGTCGACTGCGATCCGGAGACCTATCTCATAACAGCCGGAACCATCGCGCCTGCGGTGAACACCAGGACGAAAGCAATTATCCCGGTCCACCTCTACGGCCAGATGGCCCCGGTTCAAGAGATCAAAGAAGCCTTTCCCGAACTGGTCGTTATCGAAGATGGTGCCCAATCCCAGGGCGCCACCCGGCACGGGAGTCCGTCCGGCTCGGTCGGCCACATCGGGGCGACTAGTTTCTACCCGGGGAAGAACATTGGCGCGTACGGGGACGCTGGCGCGGTGCTGACCAACGACCCGGGTTTCGGTGAGCAAGTCCACAAGCTCCGAAATTGGGGGAGTGACGTCAAGTATTTCCATCCGGAAAAGGGCTTCAACTCAAGGCTCGACACCATCCAGGCAGTTGTGCTTCTTGCGAAACTGGCCCGCCTGGAACAGTGGAACAAGCTGAGAGCCGGGGCCGCGGAACGGTATCTGGAAGGGCTTGCTGGCTCCGACCTGGTTCTCCCTACGGTTGCCAAAGGCAACGAACATGTTTGGCATCTTTTCGTGCTCCAGGTCGACGATCGCGACCGAGTTCTCAAAGCCCTCAATGAAGCGGACGTTGGTGCTGGGATTCATTATCCGATTCCGATCCATCTCCAGGGTGCATATCAGGAGCTCGGGCACGAAGTGGGCGCATTCCCGAATTCCGAGTTGTTGTCGTCACGCGCATTGTCTCTCCCAATGTTCCCAGGCATCACCCAAGTTGATCAGGAGTATGTGATGTCCCGGTTGCTCGAAGCCATGGGATGAGGACGCAACTCAAACCCGGGGAGTCACGCACCGGGTGGTTGGTTCATCCTGTGTCGCTGGGTATATTGGCCTTTTTTTTTGTGGGATACATCGCCGTCGGCTTGTTGTCAGCTGCCGACTGGAACCCAACCGTCTTCATCAAGTTCGGTACCAATGACCCCAAAACGATCGTTTACGCGGAGTCGCAATTCGATGAAGTGGTCTACTCACCCGGGCTGGGGCACGACGGCCACTTTTTTTTCATGCAGGCGATGGATCCGTTATACCTGAGTCCGGAGGATCATGCCGCCTTTCTCGACCGCCCCACATATCGAGCGCAACGGATGCTCTACCCGGCGCTCGCTGGCCTCGGCGGCACTCTACCGCCGATGGCCGTCGCGTGGACGCTTCTCGCAATCAACCTCATAGCGGTTGGCGTTGGAACCTGGCTGACGGCGCTGCTTGCCCAAAAAATAGGCCTTTCCCCGGCGTTCGGTCTTGCCTTCTTGATCAACCCGGGGGTTTTCGTCCCTTCCGTGATTGATACCGCCGAGGTCCTCGCGATGGTGTTCCTCGTGGCCAGCATGTTATTCGTGCTTGATTCTCGCTGGCGTGAATCAAGTGCCTTCCTAACATTCGCCGTGTTATCGCGGGAGACGATGTTGGTCGCGGTCCTTGGGTTGATGGTCTATCTTGCGGCAACTCAGCGCAGGATACCGAAAGCATTGTTCGCACCGATTCTGGCCGCCGGACTTTGGTGGGGTTACGTACGAATCCGCATTGGCTACCTGGCAGGCGAGGTGCAGGATACCCGGGCATTTGGCAGGCCGTTCGAGGGATTTCTCGGTGCTTTCAAGCAATGGGTTGAATCGAGCGACCTGCTCGACGACATGTTGATCGGGATACTTCTTGTCCTGGCGACAAGCTTTTTCCTATACCTGGCCATCCGGAGGAGGTCGGTCCTCGCCGCCATGGTCGCCGGGAATGCAGTCATCGCGGTCTTCATGGTCGAGGAGGTATGGCTGCACTACTTTGATTCGACCAGGGCATTGACCCCTGTAGTCACATTCTTCTTCCTGCTTGCCGCATCGACGGCCTCCGGCGGGGATTCGAAGCAAGCGCTTCCGTCAATGAGCCTGTCAGCGTGAGAAGGGCATCGTCGTCGGCATCAATGGTTGGAGTGGCCACCATGATCGTCACCCTGCTCTTCGCGGGCAGCCACCTTGCTCAAAACGACTGGAATCCGACCATATTCACAGCTTTCGGCGAAGGTGACCAGGGGATAAGGGAATACGCCGAAGCAAGGCTAGAAAATGTCATTCTCAGGCCGCACTTGGGCCACGACGGACGCTTCTTCTTTGTCCAGGGAAACGACCCATGGCTCGTCGACCCCGATGAAAACGCTTCGGTCTTGGATCGGCCCACCTATCGAAGTCAGAGGATGCTTTATCCCATGCTGGCGAGTGCTGGAGGATTGCTGGGACCCGAGGGTGTCACCTGGGGCATGGTCGTTGTCAATGTCCTGGCCATGGCCGGCGGGGCAATGGCCGCGGCTGCGATTGCGATCCGACTCGGCGGATCCGCGTGGTGGGGCCTTTCATTCCCCCTCAATATCGGACTGATCAGCGAATTCAGTGTCGGTGGCGCCGGGATTGTCGCCGCAGCGGCTGCGTTTGGCGCAATTCTCTACCTTATGGATCGCAGGCTGGCGATAGCAACTGTGCTGATCGTCGCTTCGGTTCTGTCTCGTGAAGTGATGGTCGTGACTGCCATCGGGGGAGCCGGATACCTGTTCTTCAAGGGGGAGCGGAGACCGGCGATGATTTTTGCCACGACGCCGGTGTTAGCGGCAGCTTTGTGGGCGCTGTTTCTCCGGGCGAGACTCCCCGCTGATGGTGATGTCGTAGCGGGAAACCTCGGAGTTCCTTTCGCAGGTTTCCTGGAGAATCTACCCAATTGGATCGAGGATCCAATCGAGCTCGCCGTGGGCCTGGTGACGGTCTTAGTTCTAGTATTCCTGTCGATCCGTGCGATTCGGTCTCCGTCACTCCTCGCCTGGGGCTTTGCCCTGTTCGCCCCCCTGGCATTCCTCCTCACCGGACCGGTATGGGACGGCTATTTCAACATTTCTCGAGCCGTCGCTCCGGTCTACACGGCCTACATATTGCTCGCGTTCGCCGCCCGGGCCGAGACCAGTCCGGGCGAGGTCGAGCCTGCGCGGGTGGCGTTGTGACGGCGGCCGTCGAGTCTTCGCCCGGCCGGGAGTATTGGCCGGGTCTCGACGGGCTTCGGGGGGTCGCGATCCTCCTGGTGGTGCTGGCACACGCGGGGTTCATTCTCGGGCCTCTCGGTGGACAGGTGGGCGTCACCCTCTTCTTTGTCCTGTCGGGGTTCTTGATTACCTCGATCCTCATCGCCGAACTGAGAAAATCCGGCGGGATCTCGCTGAAGGCCTTCTACAAGCGGCGAGCGATTCGATTACTACCTGCGCTTTGGCTCTTTCTTGCAGTCGGGGGGGTCATGATCGTGTTCCTGCTCCCTGGCTACCGCCCGATAGTGGCTGCGATTCCGGCCGTTTTCTACTTTTCCAACTATGCGCAGATAGCGGGATACCCGGTCGAACCCAACACCCACTTGTGGAGTTTGTCGGTGGAAGAGCA
>DATDCF010000110.1:0-4216 GCA_036524475.1 Acidimicrobiia bacterium
CGTCGTCAAAAATCCCATCGTTGGGAAAGACTCCAAGAATCCCGCCCTACGAGAGTGGCACACCGAGCAATTGAGCAGACTGCCAGGATTGAAATTCATGCGAACTCTGTGGGTGTGCAACGTTGCGGGTGGACCTTTCGACTATGAAGGCACCAAGCCAGGGACGACCTCCCTCGGCTTAGAAGAAGCCCATCGCGAATTGAAAATCTCTCCTGAAGAATTCGATGAAGTAGCGGCTGAACTTGGGCGCACGCTTGACTTCGTCGGCGTGCCCCAGCGGGAAAAGGATGAGGTTCTAGCAGCCTTTGCGGCCCACAAGAGCGAGGTCACTGAGGGGTCCCAAGCCATGGCCAGCCGCTAGCGGCCCGCGGCAGAGACTTGAAAGTAGTCCCTCCCGACCGCCGATAGATTCGAGGCGAACCCTCAAGGTGTGACCAGCGTCCATCACCAGATGCACGAAATCACCGAATCGGCAGGTTTATTCCCAACATTCCGATGGACCGTGGTGCTACTAGTGGCAATCCTCGCCGCCGCCTGCCAGACCAACCCTGACTCGGCCGGAGAGGTGTCGAACTGCGCCGCGATCGTCGGCGCGGGACCGATCATCGAGCCGCACCCTTCGGGTGGATCACCCAAGGACCGGTCAGCCCACGGTCACCCGTACCTGATGGACGGAACCGTCGTCGACCAACTCGAGCCCGGAGTCGGAAGGAATGGTGGCGCCGTCCAGGGTCAACGCCACCACTCCCCGGCTCACCTCGTGGGGATTGCTCACTTCGATCTGATATCGGCATGAGTGGTATTGAAAATCGATCTCGATACCCCGGCCAAGACCGGGGTATACACGGATTGATGACGAGGCGTGACCCGCGAGGGCGGAATCCGAGGATCCACTCCAAACCGGCCCGGTACATCCAGCCAGCCGAGCCCGTGTACCAGGTCCACTCTCCCCGTCCCACGTGAGGAGCCTCGGAGTAGACGTCGGCGGCCGCGACGTAGGCTCCACCCGGTAGCGGTGGATCCCCGCCCTCGTGGTGAAATGGTTGATCGGATTGAGCAGGCCAAACAGCTCGCCGGCCTTGTCACCGTCACCCAAGGTGGCAAATGCGATCACACACCAGGCGGCGGCATGGGTGTACTGGCCGCCGTTCTCTCGCACGCCGGGCTGTTCCAACCGTTCCACGCTGAACAGCTCCGCTCGGATCGGCTCTTCGATTGGTTCAAATCGTGAGCCTGGGGTAGAGACCACCAATGCACATGACAGATACCTTCGCGGATGTCGTCTAGCCGCACGAACTCCTGTTGGTAGAGATGCCGAGCGGGACGCAAGCACCTCCTCTGCTCCGAGGTAGATGAGTGAGGAAGACTCATCGCACCACTAGGCCGGGTGGGTCCAACGGATTATGGTTCCAGAATGCCTGACTGCTGCAACCCATCCGGCTACGAGAAGCTCTTTAACTCCCGGGAAGCGGGAAAGAGCCTCCGGCTCTACGACAAGAACGGGTTGAACAGGGGGGCGAAACGGGTGGTCGCCTATCTCAAACAGCAGGGACTCGAGGGGCATCGGATCATCGAGGTCGGTGGAGGAATCGGAGCACTCCAGATCGAGTTGCTCAAGGCGGGAGCAGCAAGTGCGGTCAACGTGGAACTCTCACACGGATATCAGGAGGTTGCCACGCAACTGGTACGACGCGAGGGTCTGGAGGGTCGCGTCGAGCAGAGGATCGGGGACTTCACCGAGATGGCCGAGGGGATGGAGGCCGACGATGTGATCATGAACCGCGTGATCTGCTGCTACCCGCATTTGGAGAGGCTGATGGACGCTGCACTGTCTGCCAGTAGCCATGTCGTTGCCGCCACCTTCCCCAGGGATCGAATCCTGTCCCGCGTCGCCATCGGCTTCGAAAACATTTACCACCGGATCCGGGGGCGCGATTTCCGGGCCTATTTGCACCCTCCTAAGGCGATCATGGAAACAGCCAGTCGCGCCGGCTTTGAAGTCGCGTTCAATGATTCTGAGTTCATGTGGCAGTCTGTCGTCTTCGAGAAAGCAGCTTGAGGACGTCAGCCCTCCGGGATCGGCGAGTAGCACTCCGGGCTCCGGCTGAGCGGCGATTTCCAGCCGACGAGTCAAAAGATCAATCCGGGGCGTAAGTCAACCTGACCACGTCCTCGCCAATCCGATCATTGCTCATAAGGCGGAGCGGGGGCCGGGGTCCGGCGAAATATGGCGTGCCGTGGCCAAGTACGACGGGGTGCAGGTAGATGCGATACTCATCGATAAGGCCGAGTTCGGTGAGGCTTCGCGCCAGGTTCGGGCCGGCGATTTCGATCTCCCCGGTGCGCTTGGCTTTCAGCTCACGGATCGCGCCGTCGAGATCATCCTCGACAAGGGTGGCGTTGGGTCCGACGGTTTTCAACGTGCGCGAGATGACCCATTTGGGCTGGCTTCGCCACGCCGCCGCGAAGGCGTGTTCGTCTGCACCCCACTCGGGTTGATCGTCGTCCCAATAACGCATGATCTCGTACATTTGGCGACCGTACACGCTGCCTGCCTGCCCCTGAGCCTCCTCGATGAAGTGGCGGAAGAGCGTGGGGCCTGGCGCAAACGCCGTATGGTCGACGTAGCCGTCCAAGGACTGGTTCATCGCGAACACGAGCTTGGCCATCCCACTTCCTTTCCTCACCCGGCACAAGCGCGCGGTTCTGTGCGCTGTGCAATAGATTTGTAAGCTAGCTCGACTGACTTGAAGAAGTCAGCACCTTGGGGACATACTCCAACAGCTGGAGCCTGCCAACGAAAGTCCGGCTGCCACCATGTCGAGTGCGACGTCGGGGTAGCCGCCGTAATTCCGTTACTAACCAGTGCTCCCGGTGATCACCCACCCCGAGTCCCCACCACCCGGGCCAGCCTTCTGCCGCCGCGTAGCCGTCGAGTGAGGTGATGAAGTCCACAATCAGTTCCTGCATTCTTTCTCCTTTGGCCCTTAGATCATTGCTGCCTGCCTCAGGCGCCCTCGCGGTTTTACGGCTCCTAAACGAATGCGACGTCGAGGAATCGACACCAGTCGTAGGCCCACGCAAGAGAGCTCGACCGTAGCGAACTCGTGCGCCACCCACTCAGCAGGTTGGTGCAGACCTCCTTCACCCGCTCTTGATGAATCGGGGGGAGAAAATGTCACAGCCTGGCTCTAGAGTTCGGGCATGGACATCATTCTCATTGCCGGTCTGTGGCTTTCTCGATCGATCTGGTCCGACGTTGTAGCCGAGCTCGAGCGCTTGGGCCATCGTGCTTTACCCGTAGCCCTGCCCGGTGTCGACGATGGGTCGGCCGCCGCAACTCTGGCCGACCAGGTCGCGGCTGCACTGGAGGTCGTTGACGGAGCCGACCGACCGATGGTCGTCGGGCACTCGGCCGCCTGCACTCTCGCCTGGATGGTGGCCGACCAACGAGCAGATGCGATTGAGAGTGTCGTAATGATCGGCGGCTTTCCGGGCGCCGACGGTGATGCCTATGGAGACTTCTTCCCACACGTCAACGGCGTCATGCCGTTCCCGGGTTGGGAGCCGTTCGAGGGCCCCGACTCGGCAGATCTCGACGAGGCAGGGCGGGACCACATTGCATCGGCGGCGGTTGCC
Organism: Acidimicrobiia bacterium; assembly: GCA_036524475.1. GTDB lineage: Bacteria > Actinomycetota > Acidimicrobiia > Spongiisociales > ZC4RG35 > MA-ANB-1. The sequence goes on from DATDCF010000110.1 coordinate 3,640, forward strand.
GTTCCCGAGGGTGTCTCCAAAGGTGTGGTGCAGCTGACCGACGAGAGCCGACTCAACGTCCCCATTGTTCTCGTGTGCCCCGAATACAGCCCGGAACAGGCAAAGAAGTGGATCGACGCAGGTGATGTCCCCGAACTCAGCGCAGCCAGGAGGGTCTCTTTTGTCGACATGGACTCAGGGCATTGGCCGATGGTCAGCCGACCTGTCGAGCTGGCCGGGATTCTCGACGCTGCATCAAGGGAAGAGTAACCCCCTGAGGGACCGCTGATCCGTTCGTAGAGCTGGAGCGGTTCAACCCGACCGGGTCATACGAGGATCGGATGGCGCGCCGGCCATTGGTGAGCTGACACGGGTTGACACCACGCTTTGGTGAGTCCACAGCCCGGAAGTTGCTTGGTCTATAGAACTAGAAATGGGTGCTCTTATCAGATATGATAACTTCGATGGCAGCGGTAAGTCCGACCCTGAAGAGGGTTCTGAGCTCGGCCGCCCGACTACAGGAAGTTGTGCCCGACGCGGTATTGGTCGGTGATTCGGCCGCGGCACTTCACGCCGGTCACCGCGACTCCTTCGATCA
>DATDCF010000111.1:0-12056 GCA_036524475.1 Acidimicrobiia bacterium
ACGGCGAGTTGTACGTCGCCAATCTCGATGGCGAGATCTGGAGACTCGAGCTCGGTCCCGAGTCGACTCAATAACGGGCTCTGGCAACAACCCGACCCGCTTCATCGAGCAGAAGGGCCATGTCGCCGTCGTTGTTCCAAATCGGAGTGGTGCCGCACCATCCCGGATCGGTCGAACAGCCTGATGCGATCGTCAACCGCTCACCACTGGCCAGGGTCACCGACCCGTCAAATGCCAAACGGTTGCGCGATGACTCGTCCCGCAGTGTCCAGCCTTTAAGTTGGATAGCCTCACTTCCATCGTTGACGATGACGATGTACTCGTCGTCGAGAGCGTCGTCGTCAGGCCCGGGCGGGTTGAACTGTGACGCATCGATATCGAATCTCACGTCGGCCACCTCCCCGACGCCGCCACACGCCACGGGCGACCACAAACCCTCACCTGAGTCGAATGCGAGCTGTTCGGCTTCGAGCAAGATCGAGCTGTAGGGGTCGGAGACCTCCGGGGTCAATGCAATGGCATGCCCGTTGCTGACCAGAGTCAGGTTGATGAGTTCGTCTTCCTGCCAGACACTGGCAAGCGCCCGTCCGAACTGATCCTCGCCAGATAGCTGCAACCCGACAGTCGTGCCTTTGAGGTTATCGACGAGGTATTCCAGCGATTCCTCTCCGTAACATTCGTCATTCTCCGGGGTGTTGATTCCGAGGAGTCTGACTTCGACGACGCCGTTCTCCGTGTCTACTTGGATGGTGTCCCCGTCGGCGATCCACGTCACCACACCATCGATGAGATCGTCGGGGAGGTCAGGATTTCCCGGATGCGTGGGCTGGGGACCAGGGACTGTTGGACTTTCGCCGGTTGACTTGCACCCCGATATCGCCACGACGAGGCATGCAATAACCGGAAGGCTTCGTCTCAGTTCTTAACGGCCTTCGCCGCAATCTTCTTCCGCTTTCTTCGCCTCCACAAAAGGCTCACAACCTGGTCGGCGATCAGGGTGAACAACACGATGCCCATGACCACGACCCAGAGATCTACCGAGAAGTCGTACCAGAGATACCGGACGGGAATTGCCTCGTTGTTTTGGAAGATGAAAATGGCTGCTACTGCGGCGAAAATCAAAAATGCGACGAATCCCCAGGCCACCCCGAGCGTCTGGGGCGGATTCGGTTCGAGCTCATCGATCGGAGCGTCAGGGTCGCCCTGCGTAAATCCGTCCTTCTCGGGCTGATCGGTCATAACCACAGCTTAGAGTGGTCGAGCTGACGGGTAGCCTCGCAAAACTCGATCAGCCATAACATGGGGTCATGAAGAGGGTCGTGATCGTGCTCTGCCTGCTCAGCGCGTGTAGTTCGCAACAGCAGGTGGCTTCCACCACGGAGCCTGGCCCTTCGACTTCTTCCACCGGTTCGGCCACCACTACCACCCAGACTCCCTCGAGCACGTCCACTGAGGTCGAAACAACAACCACGCTTGCACCCCTGCAGAGTCTTTCGTATGATTCTGTTGCGACCTTTCCCTATCCGGTGCAACTCGTGGCGATGCCCGGAGAAGACCATGCCTACGTAGTCTCCAAGGATGGGACCATCTGGTTTCTCGAGGGTGGCTCGGTGGCGGAGATCCCGGTCCTCGATATCTCCGACCGGGTGCGAAACAGCGAAGAACAGGGTCTCCTTTCCGCTGCTTTACACCCCGACGACTCCTCCCGGCTATTCGTCCACTACAGCGATGGGGGAGGAGACACCGTTGTCGCCGAGTATTCACTTTCCGACCCGCGTACGGCGGATCCGGACAGCGAGCGCAGACTCCTCGAAGTGGACCAGCCCGCGAGCAACCACAACGGGGGAATGATTCAGTTCGCACTCGACGGATATTTGTACGTGGGGTTGGGCGACGGTGGAGGTTCCGACGACCGTTTTGGAAATGGACAGAACATAGCTTCGCTTTTGGGCGGTTTGGTTCGCGTCGATGTCGACTCGGGAGAAGCATTGCGCTATAGCTATGGGCTACGCAACCCGTGGCGATTCTGGATCGATGGCCCGACTATCTATATCGCCGATGTGGGGCAGAACTCCTTCGAAGAGGTCAATGCCGTGACCCTGGTCGAGGACCTGAATTTCGGGTGGCCGATCACCGAAGGCTTGCACTGCTTTTCGCCCAGATCGGGCTGTCACACGGCCGGCCTGACCATGCCGGTCGTCGAGGTGGCCCACGGGGACGCCGGGACATGTGCCATCACCGGAGGTGTCCTATACCGCGGATCCCTGATCCCGGAAATCGTCGGCCAGTACTTCTATTCGGATTATTGCGGCGGATACCTCCGCAGCTTCTCGTTCGATGGCGAGGCCGCCACCAATCCGAACGACTGGACGCAACAAGTCGGGGTACCCGGATCGGTCACCGGATTCGGGGTGGATGGTGCCGGGGAAATGTATCTGACTACCGAGTCGGAACTACTCCGGGTGGTCGCCGTCCGTTGACCGGCAGAGGGTTTTGTCAGGTTTAGGCTCTGGAGATGCCGACGATCTTCAGCCGTATCATCGAGGGGGAAATCCCGGGAACCTTTGTTTGGAGGGATGATCGCTGTGTCGCGTTCATGTCGATCGCCCCGATCCGACCCGGTCACACCCTCGTTGTCCCGATTGCCGAAATCGACCATTGGCTCGACCTCCCCGACGATTTGCGGACCCACCTCATCGACGTGTCCGCCGTAATCGGCCGTGCAATTCAGGAGGTGTTTCAACCCGCGAAAGTTGGGCTGATGATCGCGGGCCTCGAGGTGCCCCACACCCACATTCACGTGGTACCGATTTCGTCGGTCCGCGATCTCGATTTCGCCAACGCCGACACATCGGCCGACCGCAGCGATCTCGAGCGTGCCGCGACTTCGATATGCGAAACCCTCCGCGAAATGGGAGCCTCCGGGGTAGCTGAATAGTGGAGGTCCTCCTCGGGGGTCTCTCATCGATCCTGTACGGCTTTGCCGACTTTCTCGGTGGGGAAGCATCGAAGAAAGTCACCTCGGCCACTGTTGTGGTTTGGTCCGGCGTCCTTGCTTTTCCCTTTCTCCTGGTCGTGGGTCTGGTCATTGGCGGCGACGCCGGGTTGAGTGACTATCTGTATGGGGCTGCGTCCGGGATGTCTGGAGCCGTCGGACTCGTCATGTTGTTTGCCGGACTCGCCAGGGGCCGCGCCGCGGTGGTGGCGCCCCTGGCGGCCGCACTCGGGGCAGTGGTCCCGGTGGTTGCGGGGATCCTTTCAGGTGACCGACCTTCCATGACTGCCTGGGCCGGCGTCGTCCTTGCTGTCCCCGCTATCGCCCTCTCTGCCTGGGTCGAGGACGCAGGAGGCTCGATTCGGGATGGACTGCTGTTCGGGAGCATCGCCGGGATCAGTTTTGGCGCCTTTGCCACCCTGATCGCGCAAACGAGCCAGGGCTCAAACCTTCTCCCCCTCGTTGTTGCTCGGGGAAGTCTCGTGGTCTTGATCGTGGTCCTGTCGATGGCGGGTGTATGGGCGGTGGAACGCCGGTTTTCCCAGACGCCGCGGTCATTTGTCGCCGCCAATAGCATCCTCGACGTGACCGCGAATGTCTCGTTGCTCTACGCCCTCCGGTCCGGATCCCTCGCCCTTGCTGCAGTCGCCGGTTCCTTTTACCCGGCGGTAACCGTCATTCTGGCGAGGACCGTCAACGGGGAACACCTGCGTAGGCGGCAGATAGCTGGAATTGCGCTAACCCTGTTCGCCTTAGCGTTGATCGCCCTCGGTTGACTTTGCCGCGGCCTCGTATTGGTCAATGGTGCCCTGGAGATAGTCGAGGGCATGTTCGTAACCCCGGACCGCATGTTTGGTGGTGTAGTTGAGCACCCGCCCTACCCAGAGTCGGAAGATGAGAGCGTCGAGAGCGGGGTCCGGGATGCCCGGTATGACAGTCTCAGTCAGCACGACATGCCAGGTGGTTTCGTCGAAAAACCGGTAGTCCCCGGTCTCCACCATCTGCATGTACGGGTGGAGGATGTCATCCGGAAGGATCCTCGACGCGTATTCCAGTTCGCCGGGTCCCCACGGGGCAGTGAGCAAAGGCAGTGTCGCTTCCACTGAATAGCCAGACTGGCTTCGGAGGTCCGAGGGGACGTCCCTGGCCGGCTCGGCGAAGTGCCCAACTTCCGGAATTTCGATCACGGGAAGCCGGGCGGCCACGTCGAAGCACTCGGCCACCATGGTCCTCAGATCTGCCAGCGATCCGTAGAGAGAGTGCCTCTTTCCGCCGGCGACATAATGCTCATACAGCGAGTGGCCCGAGGCGACACCGGTGAAGGTCAGAGCGGTATCGATTCCCCAGTCGGAACGCAACCGAACCATCGGGGACGTGGCCATGGATTCGATCGCCGCCGATGTGAGCAACAACTCACCACCGAGGGGCTGTCCGATACCCGCAAGGACCGTCCCCGGGTACTTCATCGCCAGAAATGGCTTGGTGATCATCCACGTGACCATGGCGTCAGTGGCTGCCCTTGGGAATTGGTGGCGTACGATCTCGTAGCCAGCATCCACCCCTGCTTCTGCGCCATCGATCCATGTGTGGTCGAAGTTGGTTATGTCGGCGTCGTAGAAGTGAAGATGCTCGACTCCCTCTTCTAAAGCGAGGACGATGGCCGTGTTCATCGCATCACCTTTTCCTGGCCGTAGCTCGCCGATCCGGGTTTGCGGCACGATCTCGATCTTTTTCGACTCGATATCGGGTCGGGATGCGCCTGGCGAGCTGCTGGCGATTCCCCAGACACGGTCGACAGAGGGGTGCGAGGCCGCGATCGCCAGGTTGTGGGCCACGAGGGCCGGGTCTTCGTCGAGGAACGGGATAGCGACAACTCGCATACGGAGACCCTAAAGCCAAAGCAGTGCTTTCGGTCGGGAACTGTCATTGGCTCGGTCTACTCTCGGGTATGTGGAAGATCTAGTGGGAAGAGTGATCGGGACTCGTGACGCGACACCTCTCGAGTTCTGGGTTGCAGTGGCTGAAGGGCAGTACATGCAGCTCGATGATGTCGTCGCCCTGGAGCGGGTGCTCCCGACCGGTGAGATCGTCAAGCTCTATGGCATGGTGGGCCAGGTCATCGCCCGACATGAAGGAGCCCGTTTCGACTCCGATGTTTTCCTTATCGAAGAGGGGATCCTGCCGGCCCAGATCTCCGAGGCCGCCCAGGTCACCACCACCCGATTCGAACCCGAAGTCTTTGTTCCCCCGAGCCCTGGCCAGGGTGTTCGGATCGCCACCGGCGAGGAGCGGGACAAGGCGCTGTTCTTCGACCAGATGGAGCAGAAGTTCCCCGTTGGCCTGGCCCGGAACGGCGAACCGCTGTGGGTGAATTTCGAGTTCCTCAATGGAGATCGGGGGGCGCATGTCAATATCTCCGGAATTTCAGGCGTTGCCACCAAAACCAGCTATGCCACCTTTCTCCTCCATTCTCTGTTTACCAGTGGGGTCCTCGGCAAGGCGACCGTCAACACCAAGGCCTTGATCTTCAATGTCAAGGGAGAAGACCTGCTCCACCTCGATCGGGTCAACCGTCGCCTCGATGACGACATGAGGTTGGGATACAGCCTCCTTGGCTTGCCCTCGACGCCGTTCGAGTCGGTGGGTCTCTTTGCCCCGCCCCGGATCGCGGATTCCCGGGCCACCGCCGATGTGGCAACCCGGAACGACGTCACCTCGTTCTTCTGGACCGTTTACGACTTCTGCACCGACGACCTGATGCCATTCTTGTTCGCCGATGCCGAGGACGATCGGGCCCAGTACACGACTGTGGTCTACAACGTCATGGCCCAACTCCGCAAGGCCGAACCCACCGACTCCGGTGCCGCCGTGGTCGACGGTGTGATCATTCGAACCTTCTCTGAGCTGGTCGACCTGGTGACCGAGCGGGTTCAGGCCGATGAGAGCAGGTACGACTGGGCAGGGCCGGCGATGGGGATCGGCACGATCAATGCCTTTGTCCGCCGGTTGCTCGCCTCCCGCCAGCACATCGAACGTCTCGTCCGCGCCGATGTGCCCAACCCGGGCAAACACAGCATTCGACTCGATGAGAGTCAGGTGACGGTCGTCGATCTCCACAATCTCAACGATCGGGCGAAGCGGTTTGTGGTTGGAGTAACCCTCCGTCGTGCCTTCGCCGACAAGGAGCGTGCCGGCCAGAGTGAAGAGCTCCTCATGGTTGTGCTCGACGAGCTCAATAAGTACGCGCCGCGGGAGGGGGCGAGCCCGATCAAGGAGATCCTGTTGGACATCGCCGAACGTGGTAGATCGCTCGGTGTCATCCTCATCGGCGCCCAACAGACCGCGTCAGAGGTGGAACGCCGCATTATCGCCAACTCTTCGATACGGGTGGTGGGACGACTCGACTCCGCGGAAGCATCCCGGGAGGAATACGGTTGGCTCCCCGCCGTCCATCGCCAGAGGGCCACCATCGTAAAACCGGGGACGATGATTCTCAGCCAGCCCGAACTCCCCGTCCCATTGGTGTTGGAGTTTCCATTTCCGGCCTGGGCCACCCGGGCCTCAGAGGCGCTGGTTCCCCACAGCACATCCGACAGGGGCGACCCGTTCGAGGGGCTTTGACTCCGGGCGGTCGGTGGAATAAGGGGGCATTTTCAAGATCCAGTGGCGTGGAGACGTACATCGGCTCCGCTTAAGGCCGGGATCTGTCACAGCCCCGCTTTACGATCGTCATCGTGACAGTGAAGATTCTCCATACGTCCGATTGGCATGTCGGGAGGCGGATCCGGGGACGTGACCGCTCCGATGAGCATCGGGCCGTTCTCACCGAGATCGCTGAGATCGCGGCGGGCAACGAAGTCGGGCTCACTCTGGTGGCCGGCGACCTCTTCGACTCGGCTTCGCCATCTCCTGAGTCGGAGTCCATCGTGTGGAGGGCTTTGCTCGACCTTGCCGAGGTCGCACCGGTAGCCGTAGTGGCCGGCAACCATGACAACCCGGGGCGACTCGATGCAGTGGCACCGCTCCTCCGAATGGGTCGGATCTCGGTTGGGGCGATAGCTGCACCTGTCGCCGAAGGGGGAGTGCTGGAGTTCCCCGGGATCGGCACCCGGGTTGCCTTGCTCCCGTTTGTGTCACAACGGGGAATCGTTCGCGCCCAACAGATACTCGACGACGATCCGGATCAACATGCCGGTGCTTACGCCGACCGTATGCAAAGGCTGATTTCGAATCTGACCGGTGACATGACTTCCGACACAGTCAATCTCCTGCTCAGCCATCTAACCGTGTACGGGGCACTGGCCGGCGGGGGAGAGAGGACAGCTCATGTGTTCGGCTACGCGATCCCCACTTCATCGTTCCCCGGACACCTCTCTTATGTCGCCCTCGGCCACCTCCACCGTCAACAGAAAATGCCCCACGGCGGGGCGGTCTGGTACTCAGGGTCTCCACTGCAACTCGACTTTGGCGAGGTCGACGATCAAAAAGGGGTATTGATCGTGGAGGCGAATCCAGGTCTTCCATCCAGAGTGACCGCCGTCCCGCTGACAGGTGGGCGCCGGCTGGTCTCACTCAGTGGCAGCCTGTCCCAGATCGTGGCCGCCGCTGACCGGGTTGGCGACGCCTACGTCAGGGTCGAGCTCGCTGAGTCGGCGCGGGTCGGGCTTGCCGATGAAGTCCGAAAGGCGATCCCCAATGTCGTCGAAGTGACCCTTCGCGAGTCGGGGGAGCGGAAGGCGCAGAATCATGAAGGCCGCACGACCGTGTCGGGACCGATGGCGTTTCACAACTACCTGACTGAGAACGATGCCGCTGATGTCGCTGTGGAGGCCCTGTTCGCCGAGTTGCTCGATGAGGCCACCATATGAGGCCGCTCAGTCTCAGCATCGAGGGATTCTCGGCCTACCGCAAGCGGGTCGATGTCGACTTCACCGACGTCGACTACTTCTCCCTGAGTGGCCCGACCGGTTCGGGGAAGTCAAGCCTCATCGACGCGATGGTTTTTGCACTGTATGGCCGGATCCCACGGCTGGGCGGGACGACGGTCGCCCCGGCGATTTCCACCGGTCGGGACCAGGCAACCGTGTCCTTCGATTTCGCGGTCGATGATCAGACATACACGGTGATCCGGGATCTGCACCGGACCAAATCGGGTGGCGCCTCGGTGCGGGAAGCCAGATTGGAGCGGGGGGCGCAAAGCATCGAGTCAGGAGCGAACAATGTGACGAGAGCCGTCGAAGAATTGCTCCGACTGAGTTTCGACGACTTCACCAGGACAGTGATGTTGCCGCAGGGCGAGTTCGCCCGATTCCTGGGAGCAACTCCGTCGGAGCGCCAGCAGCTTCTCCGCGGTCTGATGGGCCTAGACATCTACGGGGAGGTGGGGAGTCGGGCGCGATCCCGTGAATCAGTGGCGAAGACTGTGGTTCAGGAAGGCCGTGCAAGACTCGGTTCGTTGGAACTTCCGACTGAGGAATCGATGCTCATGGCTGTGGAGCGTCTCGAAGCGATTGAACAGCTGGCCATCGTCGTCTCCGAGGCGGAGGAGTCCATCCTCGGGAACGAGGCTCTGACAGTGAGCCTACAGATAAACGTCGAGCGCCTGAGCGATGCCAGGGACCGCCTTAGAGAGATGAGAGCCCCGGATCGGCTCGATGAGATCGGCCAGCTTCTGGTCAACGCCGCAGAGTCTGTCGAAGTCCTGGAGGGTTCCCATCACAAGTTGGCCGGGGAGGACGTCCTGATCGCAACGAGGATCTCCGGACTTCCCTCGATGGAATCGGTTTCACGCGCTGAGACCATCCAGACCCGCCTGATCGCCGTATCCGATGAGCTGTCGAAAACTTCGATCAGTCGGCTGGATTTGGAACTCAAGGAGGCGGAGAACAATGTTGCCGTCGTAGTGGCGCAGGTCGACCTGGCCAGGGCCTCGCTCGAGACATCTCGAATTTCCCATGCCGCCCACGACATTTCGAGCAAGTTAGCGGTGGGAGATGTCTGTCCGGTTTGTGATCGTCTGGTCGAGACGACGCTCTCGGTGGGAGAACCCGGCGACATCGAGGCGGCGAGGAAAACAGTCGATGTCGCCGAAAGTGAGCTCGACGTCGGTCGAAGTCTCGTTTCCGGTCTCACCGAGCAACTTGGTGTGGAACGATCCCGGGTTTTGGCTTTGGAGGAAAAGAGAGATCAGCTCGCCGATGATGTTCCTCCCGACATCGATCTGGGTTCGCTCCCCGCAATCAAGGCTCAACTCGTCGCACTGATCGAGCAGCGGTCGGCGATCGGAGATCGCATTTCCGACGTCGACAGCGCTCTCAAGGACGCACAGCGAAAGCTGGAAGATCTGGCCGAGCAACAAAGATCCCTCGGTCTCCGACTCATGGCGCAGCGGGAGGCGATCGCCGACCTCAAACCAGTACCGAGCGAGAGCGACGATCCAATCGTCCAATGGAAGGAGCTGATTGCCTGGCGCGACGTCGAACTGGCCAACACCGAAGTTGCGTTGCTCGAGATGACACGACAACTCGCCGAGGCGACGGACGCGCTGCGCGCCGAAAAGAAGACAGTCGAGGCATCGCTCGAAGCCCTCGATATCGCGGCTGACGGAAACTATGCGGTGGCAGTGGCACGCGCCATGGAACAGGCGAGACATCGAGTGCTGGCCGATGCAAAACTCGTCGAGGACGCGAAGGTACTCATGGCCAGGATCGAAGCGGCGGAACGGGAGGCGGCAGTCGCCCGCACTTTGAGCCTGTATCTTCGCGCCGACGGATTTGAGCGGTGGCTGATGGTCGGAGCGATTGCCGATCTGGTGGGCGGCGCTAACGAGTTACTCGCCCGATTGTCAGGTAGTGGCTATTCCCTCGTCGCCGATGATGGAGGCTCGTTCGACGTAATCGATCATCGCAACGCGAATGAGTCGAGACCGATTTCGACATTGTCCGGCGGGGAGACGTTTCTGGTGTCTCTTGCACTGGCTTTGTCACTGGCCGAGACTCTGTCGGCAGCGGGCGGCGCGGGTCTCGACGCCATCATTCTCGACGAGGGCTTCGGAACCCTCGACGACGAGTTGTTAGAAGTGGTCGCTGGTGTGCTTGAAGATCTTTCCGACCGGGGCCTGATGGTTGGAATCATCACTCATGTCAAGGAACTGGCCGGCCTCGCCCCTGTTCGGTTCACGGTGAGCAAGGAGCCGGATGGCGCCCGGGTGGAGAGATTGTCGTGAGATTCACAGTTGAGAATTGGGATTCTGACTACGGGTCCCCGTCGTCGCCCGACATGGACGACGGGAGTGAGAATGTCGACGTCTCCGTCGAAGTCTTGCCTGATCGGTGGGAACCGGTGCTCCCTGACACCGACATGGCCCGGGATGTGCTCTTTATCGACGGGGTCCGCAGGGTCGATGCGAGCCTCTGGATCGACCAACCACCCGACTTCCCCGGGTTCGGCCTCGCGGCCACCTACGCCGCAGGAGCGGTCCGGTCTAACGGCCACGCGGTTCTCGAGTCAGCTCTCGTCGAACGTGGCCTTTTCACTTCAGCCAACGCGTTCGATATCGACACCCGGGTGGGGACTTACCACGTCAAAGCGACCAAGGGCGCAACAGCGGAGGAGTTGTGGCTGGGTATCCAGCAACGGATGGGAGATCTCGAGGCGAGGGCGGCGCGCGAGTTAGGTGATGCCGAAGTCGTCGTCGTCGACGGGCCTCTTTCACACCACCGCGATGTGAAGAACGCCGTTGGATATGTGAAGACGCAGAAAGTGCAATATCTCCCGATCGAATTGCGAGGCGTCCTCACATCGCTGCTGCCCGGTTTTCGCACACCCCTATTCCTGACAACGACGTCATGGAGCCGGTATTCGTGGTATCTCCGTTTGGCGAATCATTCCGGTCCTGCCGGAGGGTTGGTGCGATGCGAGATCGACGGGAACACCGACATCGTCGAGGCAGTGCGTACTGCCAACCGGGTGAGCGCAACCTTGCCCCGGTTTGCCTCTGAGCGCCACAAGGACCCCCGGGCACCGCAGAACCTCTATCCGATCGGCGGGTTGGAGCGGGATCTGAAACACCGACTCGGGGATAGGGAACTAGCTGTGAGGGCTCTGCGGGTCGCTTCGGTGTGAAGTTGCAATCGGGGGGTGGGATTACACCCCCCGACTGCGGTGTGGAGGACCACGGATAAGACCGCGGCCTGTCGACGGTAGGGCTAACCATGACGCCGACTCTTGAAAGCATTCAGGGAGGAATGCGATTTCGGGGGTTTATTCCATCCCGAGGTAAGCAATGTCAGAATTGTCGGGTTTCTGAACAGCGAGAACGTCGTCTGCCGGCAAGAAGTCCCGGAACGTGGAGTCGCTGTCCACCAGTGTGCGCACATCCGGCGCGGCCAGGGGTGCTGCCCTGGGAATCTCGTTGTCGCCGGTTGTGGCTGCCGGCGTTGCGCTTATCGCGATTATCACCACGATGGCTGTCATCGCCATCGCCCCCGATTGCAGGAGCGGTTTGATCAACGACCTCAGATGGTGGACGAGACCCGTCACGGCTGACGGGAAGATCGCCCGTTTTTGCCGGGCTACCTCGATCCGGAGTCGGGCGTCGAGCGTCAACTTGAAGTGCTCCATCGGTGGGACTTCGGGAGTATGCATTTCAGAATGCATACTCGGCTGCCTCCTGGGCAGCGCCCACCGGAAGAGTGCCGTCAATGTGAGTTCTAACCGACCGACGAGCCCGGGACAGGCGGAGTCGTGCCGCATTGGGGCTGATGTCGAGGGCTTCAGCGGCTTCGGAGGGGCTGAGGCCGTCGTAGGCAACCAATTCCAGGACCTCGCGTTCCGAGCGGGTGAGGCGGCCCAGGGCCTCCTCGAGAATCGGGGCCTGGCTGGCGGCGTCGATGGCGGAGGCGACTGCGTCGTCCTCGGCCGCGGTGAAAACCGGGAAAGAGTTGGAGACTTTGATCTCGAGTCGCTTGTTGCCGACGTATTTTCTTCGCTGCTTTGCGAGCAGGCGCCTGGCGATTCCGAAGAGCCAGGGAAGTGCGGTATCTGTTTCTGGTACATATCT
>DATDCF010000112.1:0-12628 GCA_036524475.1 Acidimicrobiia bacterium
TACGGCAACACGGTCGACTTCGCCGACTTTCGGGAGTACAACCCGGGTGATGACTTCAGGCGAATCGACTACCACGTCCTGGCGAGGCTCGACCAGGTGCTCATCAAGCTATACGAAGCAGACGATGAGGTAACCATTCGCTTCCTTCTCGACACCTCCGACTCGATGGGGTCCGAAGGCAAGCTCGACCACGCCAAACGTATCGCGGCTGCCCTCGGATTCATCGCATTGTCATCTCACGACTCGGTGACCGTCCACACGTTCCCTGAACACGGTACCTCTCCCCGCTTTGCCGGTCGGGCCGGGATCCCGGCACTATTCAGCTATCTGGAATCTCTAGAGGCTGAAGGGACGACACCATTCGCCCGTGCCGCCGGCCACCTCCTCAGCCGGGCCGGGCCTCCCGGCATCACCATCGTGATCAGCGATCTACTAACACCAGAGTGGCCCGCCCTGATTGGCCTCAGATCGGCGGGATCGGACCTCACGATCATGCATCTGCTTGCCGAAGGAGACATCTCACCCGACCTCGCCGGCGACCTCATGCTCGTCGACCGGGAGGACGGCGAACGGCTGACCGTCAGCGTCACCGAGGACATCCTGAAGACATTCTCCAACCGGGTCTCCGACTGGAAGGAGGAGATCAGGTCGAAGACACTCGGAGTTGGCGGCGCCTACATCACCCTGACACCCGACTCCGATATCGAGGATCTCATCATCGGATCCTGGCGAGAGACCGGCGTACTGCGATGACCCTTCTGTCACCATGGGGCTTGCTCGCCCTGGGCTTGCTGATCCCGATCTTCATCCTCCACATGCTGACCCCGCGGCGACCGCCGACCCTGGTGTCGTCCTTGCTCCATTGGGATGGCCTCAAGCACTCGATAACCGCCGCCGAACCGTGGCAGAGGCTGCGCTGGAGCCTCCTGTTATTACTGCAAGTACTCGCGGTGATCCTGTTCGCCCTGGCGCTCGCCAACCCGGCCCGGACCGAGAATGCCGTACTCGCGGAGCACACCGTATTCATAGTGGATGCTTCCGGGTCGATGTCCGCCATCGACGGGTCACCAGATCGCATCGCTGATGCAACCGAAAGGGCCCGGGAACTCCGCGCCGAGATCCCCGCCGGTGGTGCAGCGAGCATTGTTGTCGCCTCTTCGAACCCCACCATTCTCCTCAACGAGAGCACGGACGACGACGAGTTCAATAGAGCGGTTGGAAGAATCACCACCAACTCGGGGAGCGCCGACTACGAGGCCGCTTTTGCTCTGGCTGAGTCGGTGACATCCGCCGAACGGCCCACGGGATTCGTCCTCATCTCAGATGGCGGACTCACCGAGACCGAACAAAGACTCGCTCCACTGGACACCCGATTCGAACCGGTCGGCAAAACCGACACAAACCGGGCGATTACGGGGCTCTCGGTGACCGCAGGCCCGGGAGGCCTTCAGGCAAGGGTCACCGTCGAGTCGACCGGTGGGCCCAAGGCGTTCCAGACACTCCGGGTCGACGTCGACGGAGTGACCGTGGCCCGGAGCGACCTCGAGATTCCAACCGGCCAGGTGATCGAGGAACTGTTCGAACTACCACTTGGCCAGGAGGTTGCGGCCTACCTCGATGGCGACGACCTGATTGCATTCGACAATCAGAGATTTGTCGCCGCCCCGGTGACCAGCGGGCTCAAAGCGAGGGTATACGGAGAAAACACATTCTTCATAGATCAGCTACTCGCATCAATCCCCGATGTCGATCTCAATGTCGCCCCGGGTGAAGAGGTCGACTTTGAGATTTACCTCGGTGTCGCCGTACCACCCGGCACCGCGACACCCTTCATCGCCGTGGATGTTCCCGGCGGCGTCGCCGGGATCACTCCGACCGGGCGGACTGAAGATCCAATTCCGACCCTGGTCGCCGACGACCCGTTGCTGCGGGATATCGATGTTTCACGGATCGCCATTGCCGACGCCCAGATTCTCACGGTTGATGACGGCGAAGTCCTTCTCGGAGCACCCGGTGCACCTTTGCTGCTCCGTGGTAGCAACCAGGGCACCAATTTCTTCTACCTGGCATTCACCCTGGAGCAATCCAACCTCCCGGTGAACGTGGCGTTCCCGATCATCGGGGCCCGAATGGTGGGAGAGCTCGCTGCCGCCGAGGCAACCACCGCGTCGATCACGGTTGGAGATGCCGTGCCCCTCCCCGAAGATGCCACCAGGATCACCGACCCGCGCGGGGTGACCCGAAACGTCGACCCGGCCCAGCCGCCCCCGATTGCCGATGTCGGTGGATTCTGGCGCGTCGACCTTCCCGATTCTCAAGTTCTCACCATTGGCGTCAATTCTGCGTCCTCCGAGTCGGAGGTCGAGCCGGTCACCGAACTGGACCAGATCCGGACGACTTCGGGCGAGGATGGCCCCGACTTTGCCCAGGCGGCGGTAATTGCCCGATCGATTCTTCCCTGGATTCTGCTACTTCTTCTGATCGTCCTCGCTGTCGAACTTTTGGTGAGTTCGCGACAGGTTGGCGTGCCCAAGAAACAGTGGCGTTGGGGATTGGCCACCCGCGGCGTGATAGTGGGACTGGTCCTCCTCGCACTGATCAACCCCTCACTGAGTTTCAGCAACGACTCGGTCACCACCGTCTTTCTTGTTGACACCTCCCAATCGCTGGGCAACTCGACACAGGCCGCGAGAGCATGGGTCCAGTCGGCGATCACCGAAGCCGGAGACAACCACTGGGCCGTTGTCGAATTCGGGAAGGATGCACGGGTTTCAACCCCGGTGGGCCAGGAGGAATATTTCAATGAGCCCGAAATCGATGGCACGGCAACCAACTTCGCCCGCGCCCTCCGGCTGGGTGAGAGCCTGCTGGATGGCAGCACCAAACAACGATTGGTGATCGTTTCCGACGGGCGGAGCAACGCCGGAAACCTCGAGGACGAAATCGATCGGCTCAAGGCACTAGGCATGGTCGTCGAAGTTCACACCGTCACAGGCCAGCTCCGAACCGACGCCGCCATCGGAGGCATCGACGTCCCCAGCTTCGTCAACGAGGGCGAGAGCTACGAAGCGATCGTCGAGGTGCTTTCATCGATCACGTCACAAGGCGAGCTCGAACTGCTCTCCGACGGAGAAGTGATCGTGAGCGCAACCGTCGACCTCGTCCCCGGAGCAAATGTCTTCACTTACACCGTCGAAGCCTCCGAACCGGGTCTACAGGACCTAACGGCGTCGATTCAAATCGCAGGAGACGAGGTAGATGAGAACGACGAGACCACTACAGCCGTGGAGGTGCGTGGCCCAGCGAGCGTGCTCATCCTCGAAGGCTCGCCGGGTGAGGGGGAAATCATCGCGGATGCTTTGGAGGCCCGCGGCCTGGTCGTGGAGACGAGTGCCGTAGAGGACTTCCCCACGATAAATGAGCTCTCGGTCCACCGCGCCGCTCTTCTGGTCAACGTCAGCGCACGTCAGCTCAAGGATGAACAGGTGGGGACGCTGGGGACCTTCGTACGTGATCTGGGACGCGGGTTGGTGGTCGTCGGTGGGGAAAACTCGTATGCCCTCGGTGGCTATCAGGGAACGGAACTCGAAGCCCTCCTCCCCGTCGACAGCGAAGCCCAGGATGCGAAACGCGAAGCCCCTGTGGCCGAAGTCCTCCTGATCGATACCAGCGAATCGATGGGCGCATGTCATTGTCGCGAGAGCGAAGACGGCCTCGAGGACACTTTTGTCGAGGGTGGGGTCCTGAAGACCGATATCGCCAAGACCGCCGCTCTCCGGGCCATCGAAGTCCTCGGGGCGAATGATGAGGTCGGTTTGCTGGCGTTCAGTGGCAGCACCAAATGGGCGATCCCACTCGCCCCGATCCCTTCCGACGCGGTCATCGAGGAAGCCGTGAGCGGGCTGTCACCGTTCGGGGAAACCAAGATCGTGCCTGCTCTCGAGAAGGCCGCCGAGGCCCTCAGGGAGTCAGACAAGGAACTCAAACACATCATTCTTTTCACCGACGGATTCACATCCGAGCTCAGCATCGACGGATTTACCGATCCATCGTTTGTCAACGACCAACTCAAGACCGAAGCCGAGAAACTGCTGGCCGAAGGAATCACCCTTTCGGTGGTGGGGACCGGTGAAGGTGCCATCCCGGCCCTCCAGGAGATAGCCGCAGCGGGCGGCGGGCGGTTCTATCCGGGTCGGGACCTCGACGAGATACCGGAGATATTCGTCAAAGAAGCCAGACTCGCCGCACGTTCATTCATCAACGAAGGCGAGTTCTATCCATCGGTGACATCGACAGCCGCGGCGGTCCGCAACCTCGCTTCTTCGCCGGCATTGCTTGGATATCTGGCGGGGACGGCGAAGCCCACCGCCGACGTCCAACTCCAGGTGGGCGAATTCGCCGACCCGTTGCTCTCCTCGTGGCGGGTCGGTCTGGGTAGCGTCACCGCCTGGATGAGCGACGGAGGCGACAAGTGGGCCTCGCAATGGGCAACGTGGGACGGATACACCGATTTCTGGTCGAATCTGGTGAGGGACACATTCCCGTTGGCGGGCTCAGAGGGTCAGCGAGTCGACGCCAAGATCAGCAACGAGACCCTGGAAATCACGCTCGAAGGTTCCGAGCCCTGGCCCGCCGGATCTATACCGGTGGCCCAGATCGGCTATCCCGATGGGACATCTGAGCAAATCCGGCTGGATCGCAAGTCGGATTTCGAGTTCGTGGGTTCCGTCCCGGCCCGACAGGGCGGCGCTTACGCAGTCGGAGTCAGTGTCGAAAGCCCTGACGGGGATGCAGTAGTCATGTCTTCGATTGCCTCCCGATCTTTCGCTGCCGAATTTCTACCCGGCGACGCCGACACCGATCTGATGACCAACCTTTCGGCCTCCACTGGAGGTCGTGGCCAAATCCTGCCGAACCAGGCGTTTGACAACGCAGAACTAGAACCCGGTTCCAGCGATTTCAAACTTCGCTGGTGGCTCCTCGGTCTTGCAGCCCTCTTGTGGCCCCTCGACGTCGCCCTCCGGAGGCTGCGCCTCGGCCGATCAGACCTACCAATCCGGCTATCGCAATCAGAAGACCGCCCGCCCAAACCCAAAACACGAGGGGTTTCACAAACACACTGACCTCGACCCCTGATGCGTCCTGGTTGACACGCGATATGGCGAAGACGATGTCTTCCCGAGGCGTACTGCGCAGCACCGGTTCGGGGACGGGTAGTCGCTGGTCTTCGTAAGCCCTTATCTGCGGGGCCACGATGTCCACAGCTTCCCCATCCCTCAACAAAGTCATCTCGGCGACAACGAAGATATATCGCCCCTCTTCGCCGGTTTCCAGCCTGTCGAGTCGAACCTCGTAACCGCCAACCTCGACGATATCCCCCGGTGTCATCCCACCCCGGAACTCATCGCCGAGTGAACTGCCCGAGGCACCGATGAGCACGGCGGCGAGGCCGATATGGGCCAGGTATCCGACCAATGCGCGTCCTGAAGGGCGACGTCGGGCCAAATCCAAGATAAGGGAAGCGCTCGTTGCCAGGGCCAGAACGAGTAGCAGGAAACCCCACGAGATGGTTAAGCCGAGCGTCACCGCGGCCAACCCGATAGCCATCACCAAGAATAGTGCAAGGAGGCGGGCACCAGCGAGCAGGTCGTCGCTATCACCAAGCCACGTAGTTCGCATGGCGAGTGCGGCGCCCAGGAGAACCACAAAAGCCAGTGGGAGGAGAAGTGTGACGAAGAAGGTCGGATCCACCGACGTCGTAGACCCGGTGAACACCGAGATGTAGGCCGGGTAAGCCGATCCGATCAAAACAAATGTCAGAGCAGCACCCAAAACACCACCCTGTACTGCAAGCCAGGTATCCCGTCCCCAGGGTCGGATCGGATCCCAATCCGGTCCCCCGGGCGCCTTGATCCCGAGCCACGCCACAAACGCCACAACCACTACAAAGAGGGTGAGGAGCACTCTTCCGATCTCGTCAGACTCGGCGAAGGCATGCACCGACCCGGTGACACCGGATCGGGTGAGGTAAAGCCCGAGCACCGTCAATGCGAATGGAAGCATCGCCGAACTCGCATTCCATCGAGCGAGACGCCCGTCCCGCTGCTGGATCCGTGATGTGTGGAGGAACATGGTCGCCACCAACCACGGCATCAACGACGTGTTTTCGACAGGATCCCATGCCCAGAACCCGCCCCATCCGAGCTCGACGTACGCCCAATTCGCCCCGGCGACGATCCCAAGCGTCAGCACAGTCCACGAGAGAAGAATCCATCTTCGCGCCGATTGAACCCAGATCCGGTCGAGATTCTTCGCCCCCAACGCTGCCACGGTGATCGCAAACGGGACCAGAAGCGAGGTCAGACCGAAATAGAGGATCGGCGGGTGGTAGACCATCGCGGGATGCTGCAAAATGGCCACGAGCCCCTCGCCGTCCACGGCGGGAATGTCGAGAGTGACGAATGGATTTGCCATCAGGGCCGTCAGCAGGAGCAGCCCCCCACCGACCACCACCACGACCGAACGTGACCGGAGCTGCAATTTCTCATCAATCCGGGCGACGGCGCCGACACCAATGGCCAGACTCAGAGTCGCGTAGAATAGGAGCGAGCCTTCCATCGCCCCCCACAACGCGGCGAGACGGTAGGGCCACGGTGTGGAGATACTCGTAGTCCGGACCACATAATCAAGCGAAAAGTCACCAGAGAGCAGGGCAACAACAAGGATCAGGCAGGAGAATCCCGCCAGCCACACCCCCACCATGGCAGCTCTCCGGGGCAGCGCCCGGTCCTTGAGCGCGCCAACCAGAGAGATCCCGCAGGCGGCGATCGAGCCCCACAGGGCAACCGAACCGAGAAGAGCGAGACTCACCCTGCAATTGTGACAACTAATCGCTTCTGTGGGTGCCCATCCTCGTCCGACGCCGATCCACGAGAGCGGTTTCGATCACCGTTCCCAACCTTCCAGGAGCTGATTCACCAGATTCTCAGCCCAAGCGTTAGGTGTTTCCGCGAGACGTCCCAGCATGCGACGGATGACAACAGGGCCGGTGAGCATATCCACAGCCAGATCGATATCGAGATTGGCACGGAGGTCCCCTCGGTCGACTGCATGGGCAATGAGATCAGCGATCATCGACCGGCGTGGCCCTATGACCGAGCTTGCATAGCGCAATCCGATCTCGCTCCTATTTGCGATCTCACCTACCAGCCAGGGAAAAACCTCGCCGGCCCGGGTATCAGTGACAAACCGGGTCATCCCGGCAATCGCGGTAGTCAGGTCGCTGCGAATGTCGCCACTGTCCGGCACCTCGACCTCATGGACCAGGGTCGCGATCGCGTCAACCAGTAGGTCTTCTTTGCAGTCCCAACGCCGATAAATCGTCGCCTTGCTGACCCCGGCACGAGAAGCGATTCCCTCGATGCTCAACCCACCGAGACCATCTGTGTTGAGGATCTCCAACACCGCGTCCACGACTTTGACGTCGACGGAGTCGTCCCGTGGACGACCCACCATCCGATTCATGAGACTCCGGCCGGAGACTCAGACTCTCCGTACATGGCCCGTTTGTCGTCAGGTGCGAGTGCTTTTGCCGGCAGATACACCCAGGTGAGGACGGATCCGAGCAGGGCAATCCCGGCGGCAACCCAAACTGCCGAAGACATCCCATTGATGAATGCCTGATTGGCCGCCGCAATCAGAGAATCACCCAACTCGCCACCGATCAGGTTGGCCACGCCGATAGCACCACCGACGGAATCTCCGGCGAAGCCCGCAGCCTCGGGAGGCAACCCCACTAGAGCAGGCGCCATCTCGCTTCCGTAAACCGAGGCAAGAATGCTGCCAAGGATCGCCACTCCAAGGGCGCCGCCGATTTGTCGCGTCGTATCGTTCATGGCCGAGCCCACACCTGCCTTGGCGAGGGGAAGCGAACCCATGATCGACTCCGTCGCCGGCGCCATTGCCGCTCCCATACCGAGACCAAGCAAGACGAGGGTGGCCGCAACATGTCCGTAACCGGAGTCAATGTCGATCGTCGCCAGCCATGCCATCGCTATTGCCACCACCGTGAGGCCGACAGCCACCACGATTTTGGTTCCGATTTTCTCCACGAGCCGCGCCGCGAGGGGGGCGGCGATGACCATCGTGGCCACCGGCATTACACGGATGCCGGCCTCGAGCGGGGAAAATCCGAGGACGAACTGAAGATACTGTGTGAGTAGGAACACCGTGCCGAACATGGCGAAGAAGACCATCGTGATGGCCCCGCTGGCCGCACTGAAACGTGGATTTCGGAAGAATTCGAGCCGGAGCATCGGGTGCTCGGTGCGGCGTTCCCACCAAAGGAAGACGCCAAGCAGGACAAATGCCAGGCCGAAGGTGACGAGAACAATGCCATCCGTCCACCCCCTGGCGGGTGCCTCGATGATTGCATAAACCAGGCTGACGAGGCCCGCAATAGAGAGAACTGCGCCAACCGGGTCTAGAGGAGTCGCTTTTGGGTCCTTGGATTCGGGGACGAGGAAGAACCCGAGGGCAATCGCGATTGCGGCGATGAACACATTGATCAGGAATACGGACCCCCACCAGAAGTGCTCCAAAAGCCAGCCGCCGAGGGCGGGACCGACGACTATGCCGAGGCCGGCAACGGCGGCCCAGGCCGCGATGGCCCTCCCCCGCTCTTCGCCAGTGAAAATGTTGGTGATAATCGAGAGGGTCGCAGGCATTATCAATGCGCCGCCTACACCCATAAACGACCTCGCCACAATCAGCGTCGTCGCCGAATCAGCGAAGGCGGCAAACACAGATGCCACCCCAAAAATCACAAGTCCCGATGTCAACGCCAGCTTGCGGCCAAAACGATCTCCCAGTGCGCCCATGGTCAGTAGCAAGCCGGCGAATACGAGCACATAGGAGTCGACCATCCATTGCAGTTCGCTCGCTGTCGCTCCGAGTTCTCGAACCAGAGTCGGGAGCGCCACATTGAGGATCGTGTTGTCGAGGCCGATGATCACCAGACTCAGCGATAGGACCGACAATGTCACCCAACGTCGTCTGTAGATGGTTTCCGCGTCCACGGCACACCTCCTTAATATGAAACGCAACCGTATCGTATCTATATTTCTGGAGCTGTCAACCTTCCAACGTTGGATCGAATCTAGGATCGACCCGGCATCTCCAGTAGGCAGGTTCAAATTTGAGAAAAGCGGTCGAATCGGGACGGCCCATCGTCATCAAGGTCGGATCGTCCAGTCTCGCCAGCGAAAATGGAGGGATCGACCCGACGCGTATCCAGCGGACTGTCGAACAGGTGGTTTCGGCCCGGATCCAGGGCTACAAGCCGATTCTTGTATCGTCAGGAGCTGTCGCCGCCGGTCTTCCGTCGCTCAAGGCCACGAGACGCCCGTCCGATGTGCCCGGATTACAGGCGGCCGCCGCCGTCGGCCAAGGGCTCTTGATGCACCAATATTCTGCACTCTTCGCCGAGCACGAGATCGTCGTCGGACAGGTGTTGCTCACCAGAAACGTTTTCGCCAGCCGCACCCAATATCTCCACGCCCGGCAGGCCATCGCCCGGATGCTCGACCTCGGCATTGTCCCGATCGTCAACGAAAACGACACGGTTACCGTCGATGAGCTGCGGTTGGGAGACAACGACCAACTGGCAGCCCTGGTTTGTCATCTCGTCGATGCGCATATGCTGCTATTGCTCACCGACACAGAGGGATTGTTTTCGGCTGACCCACGTGTGAGCGAGACTGTCGAGCTCCTGACGGCGGTACAACACAACGACACCATTCTCGACCAGCTCCATCAGAAATCGTCCAAAGGAACGTTCGGTTCTGGCGGGGCGACCACGAAGATCGCCGCGGCGCGAATGGCCGCCTGGTCCGGGATCCCCACGGTTATAGCGAGGGCGTCCGACGAGTCGGTTGTGGAGCGTGCACTGGCTGGCCAGGAAGTGGGGACATGGATTGCTCCGCGTGAATCGGGCCTGTCGGCACGCAAGCTCTGGATTGCCTTCGGTCTGCCAGCCCGGGGAGAGGTTGCGATCGATGCAGGCGCGGCCACCGCCGTGCGGGCGCAGGGTCGGAGCCTCTTGAGCGTCGGCATCATCGGCGTCGAAGGAGCGTTTGCAGTTGGCGATGCCGTTCGCCTCGCAGGCCCGGACGGCGCGACTATCGGGAAGGGCATAACCCGGATCGATAGCCTCGCCATGTCTGAGTCGGTTGGGAAACACTCGTCCGAGGTCGGTGGGGAGGTTATCCATCGCGATGACCTGGTCATCCTCTCCTAATCAGCCCGCCACTAGCCTGAGGGCCATGGACACGCCGAGCAACGAACTGACCGGGCTATCGGCCGGCATGCCGATCGTCTACGGCGGGAACAAGGTGGCTCATGTCAGTGAAGACCTGGCGCGGGACTTCAAATCGGGCGACCGCCTGATCGTCGTCCAGGACACCGGAGCGCTACTCCATGTTCCAGTAGAACAATGGACCATCGCGGAAAAGGCGGTAACAATGGCCGCCGAGGCTTTCACCGCGATGGCGACAGTTACCGATGAGCAGGTGACCCGCTTCTTCAGCGCGTTTGCGGCAAATCTCAAGGACGACCGGATCTTCGCGGCCATTGCGGCCGCCAACAGTCACGACGTCGATCAGGCGAACGAGCACGGGAAGACGACGACGAGGTTGAAGCTCGACCAACAGATGCGCTCGGACATGATCGCCGGCCTCGAAGGATGGGCGACTTCATCCAAAGGCCGCGGAGAAGTTACCGAGCGGATCGAACATGAAGGCTGGAACGTCGAGATGGAGCGGGCCGGCCTCGGGGTAATTGGCTTCGTTTTCGAGGGCAGGCCCAACGTATTCGCCGATGCCACCGGAGTGATCCGATCGGGAAACACCGTGGTCTTCCGGATAGGTTCTGATGCTCTCGGTACAGCTCGCTCGATCGTGGAACACGCCCTGGCTCCCGCCCTGGCCGAGGCGGGGTTGCCACCGGGCGCGGCGACCCTCGTCGACACCGCTTCACGGGCAGCGGGTTGGGCGATGTTCAGCGACCCTCGTCTGGCCCTGGCTGTCGCCAGGGGGTCGGGTGGAGCCGTTTCCCAACTCGGCAGCGTTGCCCGCCAGACTGGCACGCCGGTGAGCCTCCACGGCACCGGTGGAGCATGGATCGTGGCATCGGAATCGGCTGATCCGGAGGCCTTCAGGGCGGCCGTATACAACTCTCTCGACCGCAAAGTGTGCAACACCCTGAATACTTGTTGCATCGTTGCCAGTCGCGCCGAAGAGTTGGTACCGGTCTTTCTTCAGGCACTGAAGCAGTCCGGTGAGCGGAGGTCGACGAACCCCAAACTCCATGTCACGGCATCCACAATTGATCTAATCCCCCTGGATTGGACAGGTGAAACAGAGATAAGACGCAAGGAGGGACTGGTTCGAGAGAGCCAGACCGAAATTGTTAGTTCTGACGGACTGGGGACCGAATGGGAGTGGGAAGAAAGCCCCGAGGTGACCCTTGTCATCGTTGCCGATGTTGCTGAGGCGGTCGCGGTGTTCAACGAACAGAGCCCCCGATTCGCTGCCAGCCTGATATCCGAAAACTCGGAAGAGCACGAAAGGTTCTTCGCCACCATCGATTCACCGTTCGTCGGAGACGGATTCACCCGATGGGTCGACGGTCAATATGCCCTCAATCGTCCCGAACTCGGGCTTTCCAACTGGCAATTCGGGAGGCTGTTCGGTCGGAGCGGAATCCTATCCGGCGACTCGGTGTACACCATCCGGACCAGGGCTGCTCAATCCGACCCCGACGTCCACCGGTAGAAACCTAGC
The DNA here is from genome assembly GCA_036524475.1 of Acidimicrobiia bacterium. Taxonomy (GTDB): domain Bacteria; phylum Actinomycetota; class Acidimicrobiia; order Spongiisociales; family ZC4RG35; genus MA-ANB-1. Next base: position 11,841 of record DATDCF010000112.1, read on the forward strand.
CGTTGCAGGACCCGCCGATCGCGATACGAGCGTCGGCAGAAACTCCCTCGAAAAGCGTTGGTGCAGCCCCAAACGGCGGCGTGATCCTGACATCCACGCTGGCAACCTCGCCGAGGCCGAAGTGGGCAACCCGATCTACCCCGGCGGTGTATCCCAGGGTCGCGACGATCTCCCGCGAACCGATCAGGGAGGTTTGGCCGGTGCCGGCCTCATAGATATCGACCCTCGATCCAACCCCGGCATAGCGGTCATCCACCGACACCTCCAGCCAATGCCCGCCCGGGGTCTGGTTCATGAACAGGATCGAGGGCAGCGACGGTTCCCATTCCACAGCGAGCATGTCGAGGCGGCCGTCGCGGTCGACATCGTTGGTTGGTGCGGTTACCCAATACTGTGGCGACCCCAGGCCGGTTGGAGCAGCGAAACGGGGGGTGTCACCATCGAGGCCCTCATTGTGGAATATGGCCGGGACTGAACCGTCTCCCGCGGCGGCGCTGGTGAGGATGTCGAGCCAACCGTCGTTGTCCAGATCGGCCAACTCGACATGTGGGGCCTTGGTGGGGAGGCCGATGAGACCGGATTCCTCGGTAACGTCGCTGAATGAGGGCACATCGCCGACCGCAGCGGTCGTGTTGAGATAGAGACGAACCGGTACCTGGTTGCCCTGACTCAACGTGCTGTTGAAGTGATGACCAACTACCAGGTCGAGCCACCCATCCCGGTTGACGTCGGCGATGGCTGCTCCCGAGACATCGTCCTCAGGCCCGAAGGTCTCCCAAACGGGGATC